>JBDRMT010000026.1:0-53336 GCA_043811855.1 archaeon
TTTGTAAACCCTCATCAGGGATTGAAAGAGAAAACTCCTGCAATTAAAGCTGGAATAAAATTAAAGTTAGGTAGAATGAAATTATTTGGACTCATAAAATTTATAACCAAAACCTCAAGAGACGATTAGTTGTTAATATCCTAAGCAGCCTTTGTTTGATAAGAAATCAGAGGTTTTAATATTTTGAAATCAAAAGATTTAAATATCTTAAAATATCAGAAAATAAATGGATTATTTAGATATGAAAGTAGAAAATTATGAAAGAGGCATAAGATTTAGGTTTTGGTTTTCAAGACCCGTTTTAATTGATGATTTAGAACCTCTCTGGATGCCTGGAGGACCTATTTTTGAAGGGTTAGTAGAAAAAGGATATATGTCTAAGAAAGGAATAAACTCTGTTTATT
This sequence comes from archaeon, assembly GCA_043811855.1. GTDB lineage: Archaea > Nanobdellota > Nanobdellia > Pacearchaeales > GW2011-AR1 > ARS1285. Next base: position 405 of record JBDRMT010000026.1, read on the forward strand.
TTAGAATGGATGAAGTAAGACCTTTTCGTACCCCTCAAGGCACTTTTGAAGTAATGTTTAATTATTATCTTATACGTCCTATTAATCACCCTTTTTCAAAGAATTAATATTTAAACAACCTTCCCTCTAATCTTATCCATTATTTTTTGAAAACCTAAATGATAATCTCTTACTCTAACTGGAGCACCTGTCAAAGGCCTATTATGAGCTATTGCATTTCTAATAGGTTCCATATCTTGCAATCTGCTGCACCATTCCTTTGTATCAATATAATTAGCAAAAATAGGTTTATTAGATTCTATAATAATCTTATAATCATAAAAATCTGCAAACAATAATAAATCTACTTCTTTTTCTTCATCTAATCCCTCTTCTCTTCTAGAAGCACACTTTGCTCTTACTTTTTTTGGAACACCCCTTCTCCACCACGCCTCATTAAAATTTTCTTCTAATAATATCCTAATAAACTCCCTCACATTATTTTCAAATAAATATAAAGAATCTCTTTTTGAAACTTCATGACCTCCTCCAGGACTAACATTTTTTGAAAGACATTTTGTTAAATATTCCTTAACAGAAATAGCATTAGGAACTTTATAAAAACATAAGGTTTCTTTAAAATAAGGTTCAGCTTCTTTAAACCTTCCCATCTTATATAACAACTCTCCTAAAACTATTTTTGGAGCCCATAAATGAGGTCCTAATTGAATTGATTTTTTAAATAGCTTTTCAATAGTATCTAAAGATTCAATGTCTTTTAATGACTTTCTCATAAACTCTTTTCCAAGATAATAATAATTCATAGGATCTTGAGGATTTTTTCTTATGCTTTCTTTTAAAAATTCTTCAGCTTTCATTTCACAATATCTCACCTTTTTTAGAAATTTATTAAATAAAATCTCCTTAGTTTTTAATGATTTCTTTACTCTATTATTCATCTCCAAAACCCTTATAAAGAAGTTCGCACAATTAAAGGTATGAACCCCCAAGAATTTATCAAACCTAAGAAAGCAAAGCTTTCTTGGCCTTAAAAATTTTAAAAATGGATAAAGAAAAATTTTTAAAGAACCTGGAAACTGAAATAAAAATATCTAAACTTAGTCCCTATACATTAAGAAATTACTTAGATTCTAATAAACAACTGTTAGAATTTTCTAATAAACAACCAAATCAAATAGATCAACAAGATATAAAGAATTTCTTAGCAGAAAAAATGTCAGATAAGTCTTCATCCTCAACAATTCTTTTTCTTTCTTCAATAAAATTTGCATATTCTTCTTTATTACAAAGAGATCCTACTTCAGGGATTAAAAGGCCTAAAAACCAAAAAAAGATTCCAGTAATTTTAACAAAACAAGAAGTTCAAGATTTAATAAATGCAGCAGAAACAATAAAATCTCAATTAATAATACAAATGCTGTACTCATCAGGATTAAGAGTTTCAGAAATAGTAAGTGTAAAACCTGTTGATCTAGACTTAATAGAGAATACAGGATGGGTTAGAGAGGGAAAAGGAGGAAAGGATAGAATGTTTATTCTTTCAAAAAAACTTTCAAAAAAATTAGAAAAATTTATTAAAAAACATCCTGATTGGAAGTATTTATTTTCAAAAACAAAACACCTAACAACAAGAAACATTCAGAAGATTGTTCAAAAAACAGCAAAAAAAGCAGGTATTGAAAAATCTGTTCATCCTCATACCCTAAGACATTCTTTTGCAACACATCTTCTTGATTCAGGAGTAGATATTAGGAAGATACAATTTCTTCTAGGACACTCAAGTATTGCAACAACACAAATTTATACTCATATCTCTGGAGAGCAAGTTAAATCAATAAAAAATCCATTGGATAATTTATAAGAATCTTTTTAAATAAGTATTTCTTTTAAAAATTATGACAGAAAAAAATCAAATTTACAAATGTGAAGTTTGTGGAAATATTGTTGAGGTTTTACATGAAGGAGGAGGAGAATTAGTCTGTTGCAATCAACCTATGAAACTTCAAAAAGAAAATACAGTTGATGCTGCAACTGAAAAGCATGTTCCAGTTTTAGAAGAAGTAGGAGAGGATAGGTTTAATATCAAGATAGGAGAAATTCCTCATCCAATGACAAAAGAGCATTATATTGAGTGGATAGAAGCAATTGGAGAGAACAATGAGCATTGTAAAATCTTTCTAAAACCAGGAGATAAACCTGAAGCAGAATTTTGTTTTAAAGTTAAAAAAGCAAGGACTTATTGCAACTTGCATGGATTATGGGAAAATAACTAATCATAAATAAAACATAGAAATACTTTTAAAATAACTTTCTTATGAACTACTATTAAAAAGGAGAATAAAGAAAATTACAGTTTATTCACACTCAAGATTATCAACATTTGAACAATGTCCTCTTAAATTTAAATTTAGATACATTGATTATCTTGAACCAGATTTTAAACAATCAATAGAAGGATTTTTAGGAAATAAGGTTCATGATACTTTAGAGTGGATTTATAGGGAGGTGAAAAATGGAAAAACTTTTGAATTAGATGAAGTAATTCAACATTTTGTTATTTCCTGGAATAATGATTTTACTAATTCTATTAAAATAATAAAACCAGATTTAAATTTAGAACATTATTTTAACAAAGGTATAAAATTTTTAATTAATTATTTTATGAAACATAAACCCTTTAAAGACAATACTATTGCAACTGAAAAGAAAGTTTTTGTTAATCTTGACAATAAAGGAGAATATAAACTAATAGGATATATTGATAGATTAGTTCATAATAGAGATTTAAATATTCTTGAAGTTCATGATTATAAAACCTCAAGTTCAATAAAATCTCAACAAGAACTTGATAATGATAGGCAACTAGCTTTATATTCAATTGCCATAAGAGAGGAATTTAAAGATGCAGAAGATGTTCATCTTATATGGCACTTTCTTGATTTTAATCAAACTTTAACTTCAAAAAGAACCTCAGAACAACTTGAATATTTAAAACAAGAACTTATAGATTTAATAATCAAGATAGAGTCTACAACAGATTTTCCTCCTAATTTAGGTTGTTTATGTAATTGGTGCGAATTTCAAAGTAAATGCCAAGAATTTCAAAAAAATATTAATCAAATTCAATTAACTTCTAAAACTTGCCAAAGTAGTTTAGAAGACTTTAATAATCATAATAACAACAATAAAATTGAAGAAAATGGTAATTAAACTTATCTTTCCAGAAAATATGATTATTAAGATTCCTGAAAAAATAATGTTTGGTGATTTTGAACTCTTAGAAGAAATCTACTTAGACCAAGATGTAGATACTCCTTGCTCAGGATTTGAAGCTTCTGCACCAAGTTCTTTTATGGATAGGGCTTTTGGATTTTAAATAAAAGATTATTCCTCTATAATAGCATTCTTAACAACAATTGGAACCTGAAATTTATCACCACAACTTAAACATTCACCAGTTATAATTGTAGTTGCTGCTGTTAAAAGTTTACATCCAGAACTCTTAATTCTAGCAGCCATACCAACGTTAATGTCTTGTCCACCCTTACATTTCATTTAAAAATTATAATTTTTAAGTTTAATAGTTTAACGCAATGGATTTATATATCTTAGAAAATATATGTTAATAGTCTAACTAAATCCTTATAAATTCTTTTAATTTTTCTTTAGTTTATATCAAAAATGTGGTCTTTACATGAAAATGAAAAATCTTTAAAACCTCTAGTCTTTTCAAACGGAAAAACTCAAGAAGATATTGTTAAAGAGGTTGTAAACGCAGTTGAACAAGGATTTAAAATAATTTTTATTAAAGGAATGTGTGGAACAGGAAAAAGTGCAATTGCTTTAAACCTAGCAAGATATTTTGGAAAAACTTCAATAGTAGTTCCAATAAAATCTTTACAAGAACAATATACAAATGATTATACTAAAAAACTTCATATTTTAGATAAAAACAATAATGAAAAATTAAAAATATCTTCTGTATTTGGAAGAAAAAATTTTAAATGCAAATATTTAGATGAAAATGAAGAAATAATTAAAACAGAAAGTGTGAAAAAAGAAAAAAATGCAAAATTATTTGATATTTATGAAGATACCAGGCAGATTGAAGCTTTTAATTCAAAAGATGATGAATCTTGTGATAATAATTACCTTCCATGTAAAATTGAAATTAAAGAAAAAAATATTTCTATAATAAAAGATTATATTAAACAAAATCCTCTTGTAAAAAAATCTAATTTTTCTTCAATAAATGAGGTTAAGAGAATGACAATTGCTCCTGTCTGTCCTTACTGGTCCCCCCTATTTCCTAGTGAAATTGATATTACTTTTAAAAATTCTCAGAAAGTATATTATAAGGGTTTAGAAGATATTCAGTTTACAATTCATCAAAGACAACCTGGTTGCAAATACTATGAACAATATATTTCCTATGCAAATTCAGATGTTTTAATCTTTAATTCACTAAAATATAAACTTGAAAGTTTAATGAATAGAAAACCTCAAACAGAACTTGAAATAATTGATGAATGTGATGAATTTTTAGATAGTTTTGCAAATCAAGAAAAAATAACTCTTAACAGATTATTATTTGCTTTAAACATGGTTTTTACTGATAATGAAAAAACAAGCAACTTAGTCCAGGAACTAATAAGTTTAACAAATAAAATAAAAAAGTATCCTGTTTCAGATAAAGTTATCAAGGTTTCAGATACAGATATAGAAAAACTATTATTAAATTTTCTAAAAAATAGAGATTTACTTTACGAAACAGAAATTGAAGATTCAAGCTATCTTCATCATTTAGATGAAGTTTCAAGAATTTTCTATGATTTTTTAGACGAAACTTACTTTTCAGTAGATAAATTTGAAAATGATGTTTCCATAAACCTTGTAACAACAAACTTAGAAAAAAGATTTAAAGAATTAACAGAAAAAAATAAAGTAATTATAATGATGAGCGGAACAATTCACTCAGAAAATATTTTAAAAACAATTTTCGGATTAGATAATTTTAAAATAATTGATGCAGAAATTCAACATCAAGGAGAACTAATTAAATGTAAACATGGATATGAATTAAATTGTAGCTATAATAGTTTCCAAAACAATTTAACCTCAAGAGAAGATTATCTAAAAGCTTTTTCAAAAACAATTGAATGTGCAAAACCCCCTGTTTTAGTTCATTTAACAAGTTTTTCAGATCTTCCAACAGAATATGAAAAACAAAAACATAGTTTAGAAAGCCTTCCAACTCAACAAGAACTTATAAGAAATCAAAATTTAGATCCCAGAGGCAAGAGAGTTGAAGATTTTAAAAATAAAAAAACAAACATATTGTTTACGACAAGATGTTCAAGAGGAGTAGATTTTCCAGGAGATACTTGCAATTCAATAATAATTTCAAGATTTCCTTATCCAAATATATCTTCACTTTTTTGGAAGATCCTTAAAAAAACAAATCCAGAATATTTTATGGATTTTTATATGGATAAAGCTAAGAGAGATTTATTACAAAAGATTTATAGAGGATTAAGATCAAAAAATGATAGAGTTTATTTGCTTTCACCAGATATTAGGGTTTTAGGTTTTGAAATATAGTTTTAAATATAATAATATTTAAAAGCTGTTAATCTATTTTATTAAATGGAATCTGAAGAGCAAAATCAGTTATTAAGGCCTAAATTAGCAGCAACAAGCCTTTTTTATGATTATTTAAAGGAACCAAGGGATCCTATTAATTATACTTTAGAAGAATTTGGCCATGATCTTGGAGCTTATGCACTTAGAAAAACAGATGCCGATAGAGTAATGGCTTCTCTAAATTTAATTGCACAAAGTTTAGGAACTGAAAGATTAGAAGCAATTTGTAAAGAAGGCAAAAATCCCTCAGTATCTCTTAAAGGTGATAATTTTCCAAATACAACTTTAGAAATGAGTTTAGGATTTTTAAAAAGAGGAAATTCTATTTTTTTAAGCGCTCTTGCACAATCAGCATGTAGGATAAATTTAAGTCAATATGAAGGTTCTGAAGATTATGTAGCATGGGAAAATGCTTTAAGAGAAATAAGTGAGAGGGTTAATAGAACTTCAGCTACCTGTAATATCACCAGAGATGTACAAGAGGAAAATAAAGATATTCAGATTTTTACTGCAGAGGTAAAACTAACTTATGATAATTGTGGATATCTCCCCTTACCTAGGGTTAGTAGAAATGCTTTAGAGGTTGTAAGAGCTGTTCAAGATTCATACAATGCAACTGAAAAACTTAAACAAAGAAAACAAAATAGAATTAAGCAAACTGTTAAGGAATTAACTTCTTAAAATAAACTAATCTCCCTTTTTCAATCCTCTTATTATTAGTATTATTTTAACTTAAACACGCGAACTACTCTTACATAAAATTCTTTAAGGTTACCAGCAAATTCTTTTTATAGAATACTAATAAAAAACCATCCTTTTTATTTACTTTCTTCTACAGCTTCTATTTCAACAGAATCTTTTGAAGTGAATAATTGAGTTATTGAAAATACAATTCTAAATATAAATTCTATTGCAAAAATAAAAATAAGAAAGATGATTATATGATTAAATAAACCAGGAATAGCCATAATCTTATCAGTAATAACCCCTAAGTTAAAAAAACTTGAACCTATTATAAATGCAGCTAAAATAGTAAATGGAAGTATTTTAGCAAGATCTCTAGATAAATCTTCACTAATATAAGAAGTTACTCTTACAGAGGTTATTATTGCAGCAGAAATCAAAAGAATCTGCTGAGTATTTCCAGACTCAGATAAAACTAATAAGAAGATTGAAAATATTGAAAACCAAAATAATACTAAAAATGGGAGTATTATTAAATATTCTAAAATATAAAGAAAAAGAGCTAAACTCTTTTCTGCAACAGGATGAAGAGCATATTCATATTGTCTTAGATTTAGTTCAATTATATCTCTTTTTGCAAGAAACTTATAAAATTTCCAAATAAAAAGAGCATAAATTAAAATTAAAACCGTATAAACAAATAAATTAACTAATACTTTTTGATCTTCTGGAATAGCACTATAAATGCTATTAAACAATTCTATAAAGTAATCAAATATCATCTTAACCTCTTCTTTCTTATTAAAAAGAAAACTTATTAATAAACCTTTTTATCTAAAGCTCTTTTGTCTCTTTTTTCTAGCTTTACTATCTCCAGGTTTATAAGCTTCTTTTCTTCTTGTATCTGCAATTAGTAAAGTTTTATCATATTTAATAAATGCTTTTCTTAATGCATCTGATTTTGTAAAATTAACTAAAACTCTAGCAATTGCAAGTCTCGCAGCTTCAATTCTACTCTCTGAACCTCCACCTTTAATATTTACAAAAATATCAAATTTAAAATTTTTAAGAGTTTTTTTTGCAATTTCAATAGGTTCATCAATAACTAATTTTTTAAAAAAATCCAAATTTTCATAAGGAACTTTATTAATTAAGACTCTCCCACTTCCTTCAACAATTGTAGCTTTTGCAATTGATGTTTTTCTTTTTCCACTAACTGTTAATTTACTTGCTATTGATTTTTTTTCTACCATGTTTAAATTTTCTCCCAGTTTCTTGGAAATTTAAATGCTTGAATATCTTTGATTTTCATTGTTTTATAATTTTTCTGAAAGTTCTTTTAATTCAATATATTTTAATTTTTTAGGAGCACTTATTTTAACCATTTTTTCACCTTCAAATTCATTAGGAATACCCTCATAACACTTAATTCTTTTAAAAGCTAGTTTTCCTTGACCCCTTCTAAAATCAGGTAACATACTTCTTATGCTTCTTTTTAAAATCATATGAGGTATTTTTGAAAGCTGTGGACCTTTTTGTGAATGACCTCCTTTAGCTCTAATTTCTTTATATTTCTTAATAATATTTTTTTTATTTCCAGTAATAATCACCTTTTCAGAATTTAAGATAACAACATCCTTATCTTCTATTGCCTTCTTAGCAGCATAACTGCACAATCTTCCAAAAACAGCTCCACTTGCATCAATAATAAGTTTATCTGCCATTTTAACCTATAATCTTAACTCCTTTTAAATCTTTATTTTTGCTAATCTCTTCTTTAATACTTTTAATTTCACAGCCTGCTTTTTTTAGTTTTTCTTTTGCTTGTTCTGAAAAACCAAATGCACTAACACTTATTTTTTTGTTAATATCTCCACTTCCTAAAACTTTTCCAATAACTAAAACTTTATCATCTTCAAATTTATCAAGAACATCTAAATTAACACTTTTATATTGGCTTTTAGGTGCAGATAACTTTTTAGCTAAATCTAATAAATTATTTTTTTTAGCTAGATTAATGCTCTCAACTATTTCTATATTTCTTTTCCTAGTTGCTCTTTTACTTATTTGTGTTTTACTTATCATAGTATAATAAATTTAGTAGAAGCAATATGCTCCTGCTAACGCGATTAACTCGCAGGTATTTTGTAATTTTCCTAGCAATTAGGGCTTTTTAAAACTTTCGAATGCGGGAAAGAGGATTTGAACCCCTGTAGGCACTAAGCCAATACGACCTTAACGTATCCCGTTTGACCACTCCGGCATTCCCGCATTTATAAAATTAGTATAAAACAAGCATATTTATAATTTGTCATTAAATTATTCTTAAAAAATTATGTATAAAATATACCATTTAGTAAAGTAGAATTTATAAATAAAGATAAAATAATAATTCCTAATCCATAAATAGCAATTTTTCGATCTCTATTAAATAATCCTGAAATACAAAATATTATTCCACTCAACACTATAATTGCAAAAATAATAATAAAAAAACCTAAATTAAAAATCATTTGTGATAAAGATAAAACTAAAATTATAATTGATATAAAAAATCCTATTCTTGCAACTGTAAACCTCATTTTTTATACTTCCCTCTATTTCTACTTAACAGCTTTATCTAATTCTTTTAAGTTATCTTCTAAAACTTCAATAGATTTTAAAAAAACATCTTTAACTTCTAATTGGCCCCATGCTTCAACATTAATTATTAGTTCTTTAGCTTGTTTTATTGATTTTATTTTCTTAATTTGTTCTTCACCTACTCCTTTAGTTTTTAATTCTTCATCATCATAACTAACCTTTCCATCATTATCAATATAAACAAAATCTAAAACATCTTCATCAATATTATGCTTATAGAAAATTAAACCAGGTGAATATTTAATATGATCAATTCCCCTTCCTAATCTTGCATCGCAAACCATTTCAACTTCCTGTTCTTTTCCTAAAATAACAATTGGAATTTTAAGTTCAGTTCCAACATTAGGTTTAATATCTGTTGAATAAACAATTTTAGGTCCCATTTCTTTTAACTTAAATTTAGTTTCTTTAGAACTTTTTTCAGTTTTTATTGGAATCAATCCCGTTCTATGAGCTAAAATTTCATCATAAAGAGCAGAATCATTTTTTATAATATCTATTTCATCAATTGCCATAACAGGTATTTCTAAGATGCTTCTCCTAATGGCATTTGCTAAACCTATTTCCATATCTGTAACAAAGCTTAGTTTTTGCTTTTCCTTATCATAATTTTGTAATTTTATCATTTTAATTATTGTTAATGTTTGTTTTTAAGCTTTATTATTTAGGAGAGAGGAGAAATATCTCTTCTGTATCCTGGTAAAAAACTCTCTAGTAGTATTTGTGATCTTCCCATACCCAATTCCTCTCCTGTTCCCAACCCTACAGAAAATGTTGCAGAAAGATTTCTAACTTGATCTTTATCTAGACTATCCGCCCCTAAACAATCATATAACAAAGAAAGTCTCTGCCTTACAAAAGGATTTATTTGATGTGGTCCCAATCTTTCTTCCATTATCCTTTGAAATTGTTGATAACTCATTGCCATCTTAAACTCTTCTACCTCTTCTACCACCTTTCTTTTTTGGACCTCCCCTAGGAATCCTTGTTTTATCCATTATACTTATTATTTTAAATCCTGCTCTTGTTAGTGATTTAATTGCAGCATGTGTACCCGGTCCTGGATTATTTTGTCCAGTTGAAGCTCTTACTTTAACATAAAATCCAGTTATCCCATTATCTCTTGCTTCTTCTGCAATTTTTTGAGAAATAAACATAGCAATTGTAGGATTTGCTTTTAATCTATCTTGTTTTGTTGACTGTCCTCCAGAATATTTAGCAAGACTTTTTCCAGACATATCTGTTAAATTCATAATAGTATTATTAAATGTAGTATAAATATTTAGAATTCCTATTCTTTCTTTTCTATCTTTTTTCTTTTCTATCTTTATCTCTTTCTTAACCTCTTGTTTTTCTTCTTTAACCTCTTTTTCAGATTTTGATTCTTTCTTAGTATCTATTTCCTCTGATGAGCTAGGAGTACTTTCTTCCTTTTCAACTTTCTTTTCTTTAACTTCTTCTGCCATTCTTATTCTTTCTTCTCTCCATTTACTTCTTCAGCTTTATTCTCTTCCTTAGGTTCTTTACTTACTTCTGGTTCTTCTTTTACTTTTTGTTTTTCTTCTTCTAATTCTTCTTTAATTTTTTCAACTTTAGTTTTAGGTTTTTTATCTGTTTTTAATGTAATATTTAACTTAACCAAACCTTCTTCTTCTAAACTAACTTGATAAGAAGGAATATTTACAATTTGGTCTCCAATTGAAACATGCTTATGAGTTATTAATTGTCTTGCTTGTTTTGTAGTAGTTGTTAAACCTTTTTTCTTAAGAATTGTTTGTAATCTTCTTTTTAACCAATCTTCTTTATCAAGTGCTAGAGAATCAGCAACACTTTTTACTCCAAAACCTTTTTTATGAAGCTTTTCAACAAAAGCATTTTTTTCTTCATCACTTTTAGTAATTAATTCTTTAGCCTGATTTCTAATTCTTCCAATAGCAGCATCTGCTTTCCAAATTTCTTTTTTATTTTTCAAACCATACTTATCCTTAAGAACATTTTCTGCTTCAATTCTTGCCTTATCAAAAGGTCTTTGTGGTCTTGAATATTTTTTCTTTTTTCTTATCATTTTTAAAATAAATAACCCATACAATCTTTAATTTGTTCAAGGGCCTTAGGATGCATCTCAACATAACTAGAAGTAAGACTAACAGCAGCAACAGATAAAGATGCTGTAGCAACGAGTAATTCTCTCCTTACCATCCTGTTTCCAAATTCGACTTCTTTTTTTAAGAGTTGATGTAAATTTTCTAATCCCTCCCAATATTCTTTTCTTCCCATTTTATTTTTTAGCTCCTTTCTTTTTTACTCCAACAACTGCTTTTTTCTTTCCCTTAGTTCTAAAATTACTTCTAGTTCTTTGTCCACGAGTAGGATGTCCAAAAGCATGCCTCAATCCTCTATAAGACCTTATTTTCTTTAGTCTTCTAATATCAAATTCTTTTTTCATATCTAAACTACTTGTAATTAAATGCCTATCTTCTCCACTTTCAAAATCTCTTCTTCTATTAACTAGAAAATCAGGAAGTTTAGGATTGTTTAAAAAGTCAGTTATTTTTTTAATTTCTTCTTCATTTAATTCATAAACTTTTTTACTTGGATCCATTTTTAAAATCTTACAAATTGCATTTGAAATACTCCAAGAAACACCTTTAATATAAGTTAAACCTGTTAAAATATTTTTATTTCCTGGAAGGTCTGTTTGTAGAATTCTAACTATAGAAAACTTTTTATCATCTTTCTTATCTTGCTTTGTTTTTTGTACTGTTTCTTCCATATTAAATAACTAAAATCTTTAATTTTTATCCTTTATTTATGTATAGCAAATGACTCAATAAATTGAGCAATATAGTTATTTGCTATATTCAAGAAACATAAATTATTCAAATATTTATGTTTGTTGTTATAATTCATTAAATAAATGCTTTTTTAAACCTTTCTAAGAATATCCACTACCTATAAATAAAAAATATTTCTCTTTTCCAGTTATCTCTTCTATTAATCTTTTTTCAATAGCTTTTCTAGGATCAGGTAGATTTGTAACCCTTTTCTTTAAATCTCCTAGTGATTCAAATAGTTTCTTTCCTCTTTCATTTAAAATAGCAGTAGTATGCTTTTTTCCAAATCCTGGAAGTAATTCAAATTGGTGTAATCTTGTATTTATAGCTTCTGCATTATTAAAAAAATCAATAAATTTCTTTTCATTTTCAGAAATTTGTTTATCAATAAAAGATTGCAACTGTTCTTTTGCAGTTTCTGTTAATTTATTTTCAGGAAGTCTTCCAAGAATATAATAAATTTTTTCCCTTTTTCCTTCTCCAATATAAACTTTTTCATTAACTTCTAGTTTAACCCCTCTTCTAGGAATTAATTGTAGTAATGTAAAATTCTTTATCCCAATAGCCTGAGCTATAGGCATCATTTTATTTTCTAAAGGATAACCATAAGGGAGGTAATCTAAAATTATTGCATATTCTTCTTTTTCCATGTTTAAATTTCCTCATTTCATTTCCCTCAAAGGGAAATTTAAATATTTGAAAATCTTGATTTTCATTATTGTTATTAACCTCACTTTGCAGATTTAACAATCTCAAGTATTTTATTAGATTCATCCTCATTTAAACTAACATCTACAAATATTTTACTAAGATCAAATATATCTTCTGGAAGGAGGTCTACAACCTTAACAATATGTTCTCTTTTTATTTTTATTGAATCAAATTTTTCTAATTCTTCTTTAATTTTCTTTGCTTGTTCAGGTTTTGTCTTTAAAAATTTCTTTAAAAAAAGATCTATTTCTTGTTTTTTTTCACTATCTGAAATATCTTTGATAATTTTTTGAACTTCATTCATGTTTAAGGGGGTTCTGTCTAGTATCATTTTTACTTATTTTAACTTCTTTAAATGAATAGGATGAATTATATAAGTTTTTTCCTTTTTTATATCTTTTATTTTTACTAAATATGACCTTCCTCTCTTTCCACTTATAATCCCACTTCTACCTTGTATTTGTTTTGGAAATTTAGGTTGAACACTAAGTTCTCTTTTTACAGCTACTCTTTCTCCTTCTTTAAACTCTTGAAAGTAGTTACTAAGCTTAATTTTTCCATGTTCTCGCTTAGATTTTCTTTTTAGCATGTGATTATTTAAGTTTAATTTACTTACCAAACTCATAGAATTATAGTGTTTTTAAAGGTTGCTATAAATTTATTTTAATAAGGTCAAAAACATAGTTTCTGAGGTATCTATAGCTAAAACCTTCCTTGCTCTAAATCTCCTCTCCTGCCTGCTTCTTGCATGTTTTGAACAATTGCATGGAACATCTTATCTCCAAAAGCACCCTTTCCACATCTTTCACAAAAATCTATTAAACTTTCTTCAGAAATGTCACATTTACAGTAGATACATTTTTTCATTTTATGGTTTTTCCTCTTTTTTATTTTTTGATGAAATTAATTAAGAAATTTAGTTTATAAACTTTTATGTTTAAATTTTAACTTTCTCTTTTTCTCCTTTTTCTCCAATTTCTATAAATAATCCAAATAATTATAAGGACAATAATTAAAATAATAATCCCTGTAATATTACTTTTTTGCATTAAACCTAACTCAACAGCTTTTTTTTCTGTATAAACTTTTACTGGAACTTCAAAACTCTCCTCGTATTCTTTATTAAAAACATCTTTAAATTTTAATATTACCGGAAGGTTAAAATTTTCAGAAATATCTTCCTTAAAAAAAATTTGAAAATCAACACTATCAAAATCATCACTATCTAAATCTCCTACATAAACATTTTTTTGAGAAAGTAAGCTAAATTTTGTTGATTTTTCAACTTCAACCTCTAAAAACCTAATATCGCTTAAACCTTTGTTAATGATTTTAATAGAAACTTGATTATCTTTACCTTTTAATAAAAGACTATCTTCTACACTTACATCAATAATAGGTTCAGAACGAACATCAAGACTTATTAAAGATTCTTTAACACTTTTTTCACTTTTTCCATCTTCAAGATAACTTATCTGAACAGGTATTTTATAAGTTTGAGGTTTAGCATTATTTAATGAAACTAATTCAAAGTTTGCATATTTTAATTTACCCTCTCTTATCTCATCAATACCATATTCTGAGCTTGAATCAAAAGGTGCAAAAGGAATTTCTTTTAAATCTAAAAAAACACTAACATCACTAACATCAGCATCTCCATTATTTCTTAAACCTATTTCAATATGAGTAGATTCTCCTGGTTTAATCCCTGAAGAGTCCATTATAACCGAATCAATAACAAGAGCAGAAATACTACTAAGGCTTATTAAAAAAACACATACAAATATTAATAGTTTGTTCATAAAAATATTTAGAAACAAGATTTATAAGGATTGTTAAGATTGTTTATATACTTATTTCAAGATTATCAATAAAACTTACCTTCTTATGATTGAATGTATTGTTACTTCTATAAAAATACAACAATAGAAAGATTTTTAAATCAAGGAGTATAAGAAAAAACATGGAAGAAACAAGTTACGGAGAAATTAAAGCAGGAAAACCTGAATTTGAACCAAGAGACTTACTGGTAGTTCCTCATAAAGAAAATCCCTTAGTTGTTAGTAGGTTTGGACTAAATAATTATAAAAATAATTTACAACAAATGAAAGGAAAATTTTCTTGTTTGCCAGATTACCCTCAAATAACCTTTAGACCTGCAATTACTTCAGAATCAATTTCAGCAGTTGCTTATAATTTTAAAAACATAGCTAAACCACAAATTTTTGACCCTAATTTGTTACAAGCAGGATATATAACAAGAACATCAGAAGGAGTTTTTGCAAATCCTTTTGATGAACAAGGAAATCCATTAACTGATAAAAAAACTCTTAAATTAAAATTAAATGGAGTTAAGCCAATAAAAGTTGGAAAAGGTAATATTTATCTCTGTGAAAATGGATTAGCTTTTGCAGAATATGATTCATTTAAGCAAGGAGTTCAGAGTAGTGAAGATTTTTCAAGATCAGGTTTAGCTAGAATATTAGAACATACTGAACAAGAAACAGCTGAAAACCTTGAAGCTATTTCATCACCTAAAAATTATAAATTAGGAGTAAATGTCTTTGGTTTTGAACCTATTCAAGAGTCTGTTTTAAGGGTTGCTGGCCTTTTCTCTTGTAGGCTTTCTGGTGTTGGTCAGTTGCTTGTTCTTGGTCGCAACTGGAGCGACGGCAACGGCGGCTTTGCTTTTGGGGTGTTAAATAATACTGGCGAAGCCAGCGCGCAAAATTCTGAGTAAGGTTTATTAATTTTAATTTTTAAGCTATTATGTCTTAGTTTGGCTTTTAATCATGCTAGGGCCACATGTATTTTACTTATACTCAAAAGAGCATTAAATACAAATGCAACATTAAGTAAACAAATATTTTGTTAAAATATGAAGCATTGGTGATTTTACTTTAAAGTAAAATGCTACATAGTCTGGGTTGCTGGCCTTAACTCTAATAGGCTTTCTGATGGTGATCAGTTGAATGTTAATGGCCACAACTGGAGCGACAACAACAACGGCTATGCTTTTGGAATGGCTCTAGCAACTAAGATTTATTAATATGAAAACTTACAAAAATATCTATACTCAAATTTATAATATCAGTAATTTGCTCTTTGCTTGGAGAAAAGCAAGAAAAGGAAAAACAAAAAAACCTTATGTAATTGAATTTGAAAAAGATATTATAGGAAACTTATTCAAGATTCATAAAGAATTAAAAAATCAAACTTACAAACCCCTACCATTAGAAACATTTATTTTACGAGATCCAAAAACTCGTAAAATTTCAAAAGCAGATTTTAGAGATAGAATAGTTCATCATGCAATAATTAGAGTTTTAGAACCAATATTTGAACCAACTTTTATTTATGATTCTTGTGCAAATAGAAAGGGCAAAGGAAACTTATTTGCCTTAAAAAGATTTTATCAATTTTCAAAGAAAGTTTCTGAAAACGGAAAAACAAAAGGAATTTTTAATAATAATCAAATTAAAGGTTATTGTTTAAAAGCAGACATAAAACATTATTTTCATGAAGTTGATCATGAATCTCTTTTGAATATAATTAAAAGAAAAATATTTGATAAAAGAGTTATTTTGTTAATTAAACAAGTCTTAAATAATATTGCGAGGGGGACGAAACAGTTCAAAATTCACAATTTTACAAAAGGCATGCCTTTAGGAAATTTAACAAGCCAGTTTTTTGCAAATATTTATTTAAATGAATTAGATTATTTTGTAAAACATGAATTAAGATGTAAGTATTATATTAGGTATGTTGATGATTTTATTTTACTTTCTTCTTCAAAATCACAACTTGAAATTTGGAAACAAAAAATTAGTAAATTTCTTAATAAAAAATTAAAATTAGAACTTCATACAGATAAATCAAGAATAATTTCTCTTTCAAAAGGAATTGATTTTGTTGGATTTAGAAACTTTTATTATCATAAGTTATTAAGAAAAAGAAATATTAGAAAGATGAAATATAAAATAAGATTATTTAATAAAAAAGAGATATCTTATGAAAAATTAATTGAAAGTTTTCAGGGATGGCAAGCTTATGCAAACTGGGCAAATAGTGATAATTTAATAAAAAAAGTTTTAAAAGAGATTAAAATATAAAAAATTATATAATAAAGAACTACCTACGAAATTTTCTTTTTTTCTTAAATTTCCTATAAACAAACCAGGCAATAATCAAAACAATAACAATTAAAATAAAATAACCTGCAACCCCTCCATTACTTATGCCTAATTCTTTTGCAGTATACATTTCTAAGTCTAAAATAATCTCCTTTTCATAATCATTATTTAGTGAATCTTTATAACTTATTTTTAAGGGTAATTCTACATCTTTCTTAGTATTTATTACTTTTAGTCTAAAATCTAAACTTTCAAAATCATCACTATCTAAATCACCAACATATTGTCTTGAATTTGAGATAGTCCTATAATCAGAACTTTCTCCTAACTCAACTGTTAAAAATTTAATATCTGCTAATCCATAATTAATAAATCTAATAGTTACATCTCCAATATTATTTCCCTGATAAATTTCTGAATTTTCAACTTCAACAAAGAATTTAGGTACTCTTTGAACTATAATCCCAAAAGTGTCATTATCTTCTCTTTCATCACCAATATGATTAACATAATCAATAAGAATCTCTGCATTATAAATTCCTTCTTCAACACTAGGATCATAAATTATATTATAAGTAAAAATTCTTGATTCTCCTGAAGGTAATCTTGCAACCTTTCTCCTACTAATGTCTTCATAAAAATAAATATTATTAGGCAAATATATCTCAGTTCTTAAATCTAATATTGAAAAGTTTCCGGTATTTTCAATTTCAAGTTTTAATTCTTTTAAATTTTCTTGATCACTATCAATAATATCCACACTTTTTATAAAAACAATATGTCCAAAATTAAGTCTATATTGTCTTTCAAAATCAAGAGCATAAACAAATCCTACAATTAGTAAAGAGAATATTATTAAAACACCAAATATCATCAACTCTTTTTTTACCATGTTATAGTAATCTATATTTTCTTTTATTTAAAAACTTATTCATATCTTAGTGCATCAACTGGTTTTAATTTGCTTGCTTGATAAGAAGGTAAAACTCCTGAAACTAGTCCTACAATAAACGCAAAAGCTAAACTTCCAACAATTATCCAAGGATTCATAGAAGCTCTTAGTAAAGTAGATCCAATATAAACAAATGCAATATATTCAATAGATTTTGCAATTATTATTCCAATTACTACACCTGCTAATCCTCCTACTAATCCTAAAATTCCAGCTTCAATAACAAATATTGATAATATATCAGAATTTTTTGCACCAATAGCTTTCATAGTTCCAATTTCTTTTCTTCTTTCTAAAACAGAAGTATACATTGTATTTGCAATTCCAATTCCTCCAACAATAACTGAAATTGATCCAATTCCCAATAAAAATGCAGTTAAAATATTTAAAATATTATTAAAAGTACCTAAAAGTTCTTCAGGTGTAAGAACTGTAAAATCCATTGTTTCTTCTTTAACATCTCTAAACTTCATTAATTTTCTTTCAGCTCTTTCTGCAACTTCATTCATATCTTCTCCTTTTTTAATTTGTGCATAAATAAAATCAACTCTTTCTCCAGAATTAAATAAGCCTTGAAAATCTTTATAAGAAATATAAACTTGTTGATCATCTTGAGGATTTCCAACAGCATCTAAAACTCCAACAACTTCAAATTCAACATCATTTATAATAATGATATCTCCAGCTGAAACAGGTTTATCAAATATTTTTCTATATTTATAATTATAACCTATTGCAGCTTTTCCAGATTCTCCTTCCCTTATGAATCTTCCATCTTCCATATCAAGCCCTGTAGATTCAAAAACCAAATCTAATTTATCTCCTTCAGTAGGTAAACCCATTACTGAAAAATATCTTGTTTGGTCCTTAAATTCAAATTTTGCATTTCCCATAGTAAAATAAGTAACTCCCTCAACACCCTTTACTTTTTCAATAATATCAACATCATCTAAAGTTAATTCAACAGCATTTCCAGTTGAACCAGGAGCTCCTGCCTGCCCTTTAGGTTGTATAAAAAACTTATCTGTTCCTAATAATTCAAACTGTTCATTAACAAACTCATTTAAACCTAAAGATAAACTTAATAAAACAAAAATAGTTAAAATTGCTAAAAATATTCCTAATAATGTTAAAATACTTCTAGCTTTTCTTTGCAATAAACTTCTATAAGCTATTTTAAAATAATCTTGTATCATGATCTCAATGCATCAACTGGCTTTAATTTACTTGCTTGATAAGAAGGAATTAATCCTGAAAAAACTCCAATTAAAAAAGAAAAAATTACCATTGAAACAATGAATAAAATAGAAATATTAACTCTTATGATTTCATTTCCAAAAAAACTATTTGCAGCTCCTGCAGCACCTAAAGATAATAAAGTTCCTATTAAGACTCCAATTACCCCTCCTACAAAACCCATTAATCCTGATTCAATAACAAATATTGATAATATATCAGAATTTTTTGCACCAATTGCTTTCATAGTTCCAATTTCTTTTCTTCTTTCTAAAACAGAAGTATACATTGTATTTGCAATTCCAATTCCTCCAACAATTAAAGATATCATTGCAATACCAATAACAACTAAATTAACAGAAAAAAGAATATCTCTTACAGCACCAATAGCTTCTAAAGGTGTTTCAACAGAAAAATCTTCTTCACCTTCATCTAAATTTCTATCGTTTCTTAAAGCTTTTTCAATTCTTTGTCCAACTTCTTCAATTTCATCAGGATTTTCAACCTGAGCAACAATTAAATCAATTTCATCATCAATATCTAACAAATCTTTCATATCATCATTTAACATTACAATAACGTCATTAGTCTGAAAACTACTGCCTTTTTTCAAAATACCAATAACCTCAAAATTTTCTCCTTGTATCTTTAAATTTTTTCCAACCTCTATTTCTTTACCAAAAGTTGTTTCTTTTGCAATATTTTGACCAATAACAATCTTTCCATTATCTCCTTGTTTTAATAATCTTCCTTCTTCAGCAACTAAATCTCCTGCACCATAAACCACATCCATCTGTTCTTCTTCTTCAGGAATATCTCCAATATAATTAAAACTAGCAACTTTGTTATACTCAACCTTAACAACCCTAATCAATCGTTGAACAACTACATCAACCCCCCTTACACTTTCAATAACTTCTACATCATGTTCATTTAGTTTTTCAACAACAGTACTTCCAGGAGGTCCAAATCCTGTTCCTGCATTTTGAATAGTTAATTTATCTGTTGAAAGTGTTGCAAATTGAGCAGTAACTGCATCCTGAAGCCCTTGCCCCAACCCTACAAGAGCAACAACAGCAGCAATCCCAATAAAAATACCCAACATTGTTAACCAGCTTCTTAACTTCCTTCGCCTTAGATTATTTGTAGCTAGTTTAAAAAAATCTATTATCATTTTGCAAAATCTCCGTATTTTGTGAAATTCAAAACCTACAAAAGGTTTTGTTATAAAATATAATCAGAACCAGAGTTTATATGTTTTATTGAAAAATAAATTAACTATGAGGTTTTTTACTAATTTTTACTAAGTGTATGAGGAACTCCTTTTAAGGTTTGTCTAATAAAACTCATTTCTTCTTCACTTTTTGAATCTGTAAAAAGATTATATAAACTAGTAATACCTGAAAGATAATGGCCAAGAACTCTTTGACCGTAATTTATCCTAACTTCATATTTTCCTTCTTGAAGAGCTTTTAAACTTTGATG
This sequence comes from archaeon, assembly GCA_043811855.1. Lineage (GTDB taxonomy): Archaea > Nanobdellota > Nanobdellia > Pacearchaeales > GW2011-AR1 > ARS1285. The sequence continues at coordinate 20,726 of JBDRMT010000026.1, forward strand.
ATTTGCATCAAGTTCTACAATATTATGAGCAGTAATAGGACGAATCTTATTTTCTATCCATGCATCTCTGAATTGAACAGTATCAAAATAAGGAATTCCTATTGCAACTTGTCTAAAATGAGTTCCCTCATGTTCTCTTAATAAGTGTCTTATTTCACCTTCTGTATAATTTTTAGAAAATAACCTCGTACCAACAAATAAAGGAGGTTTATTTCCAGAACCTAATAAATAAGATGCTGTTGGAAATCCTGCTATTGAATTAGAAAAACTTCTTTGCATTAAAGGTTGATTAACAACCTGAGAAGCTATTTCTTCAGAAGCACCTAATCCTCTTAATTGCTCTTCAAACCATTCCTTAGCTAATTTTCCATCTGGATCATAACAAATACCTTCACAATAAGGAATTGGTTCTGATAAAAGCTCTGCTAAGAATCTAGGCCTTTTAGATTCATCAATTTTTGCTTCTTCTAGACTTATTTTTTGATTAACCATTTGTTTTAAGTTTCCATTCTGGAATAATTTCTTGCATTCTTGAAATATGATCACTGTTTATTCCAATTGAGTAATGTTTACTTGATCTTGAAAAAACTGCCACTTTATCCGCCGTTTGAACATCTGCATAACCCATGCCAACAGCTTGATATCTTGTTCCAGTAGGGCTTGGAATCTCAGTTCGGACTCTTGTTTCTCCCATTCCAACATTTCCATCAGGATGACTATCCCCTACAATTAATTCATATTCAATGCCTAGCCCATCTAACGTGTCTTTTAGTATATTTGCATGTAAAACTCCTCTACCTAACCTCAAACAGGAATCTCCATCTATCTCCATCTGTACTACCTTGTATAACCCATCTTCTTGAGGCCAATTTACTAAAGAGATTTTTTCTTCCATAACTAATGTAGAAATAATTACCCTTATAAATCTTTCTATTAGTTACCACTAAAAAGTAACATATAATATTAAGAAGTCTTACTTATTAACAATCTTTCCATCTCTTAAATGATAAATCTTATTAGCATGTTTAGCAACATACATATCATGAGTAACTAAAATAATTGTTTTTCCTTCATCATTTAGCTTATTAAGCATTTTTGCAACTTCTTCTCCTCTTTTGGAATCTAAATTTCCAGTAGGTTCATCAGCTAAAATAACTTCAGGATCATTTGCAAGTGCACGAGCAACAGCAACTCTTTGCCTTTCCCCTCCTGATAATTCACCAGGAAGATGAGTTAATCTATGACCCATTCCTAATTTTTCTAATAATTCTTTTGCTTTTTCTTTTCTTTCTTCACCACCAACCCCTTGAAAAATCATAGGTAACATTACATTTTCTAATGCATTTAATGTAGGTATTAAATTAAAAGTTTGAAAAACAAAACCTATTTTTCTACCTCTTATTTGTGCTAATTCTGATTCTCCTAAATGTTCAATATTAATATTATCTAAAAAAATATCTCCTTTGGTTGCAAAGTCCAAAGCACCAACAAGATTCATCATTGTACTTTTTCCACTTCCACTTGGACCAACAATAGCAATAAAATCTCCTTTTTTAACTGTAATATCCACATCATCAACAGCCTTTATAGTTTCATCACCTAAAAAATAACATTTATCAACTTTTCTTAATTTAATTATTTCATTATTTTTTTCTTTTACCATTATATATAATAAATAAAAGAGTATTTATAATTAATTATTATAATAAGAAATCATCTACAACTGCAATCAGTGACTATTTCTCTTTCTCTAATGGGTTCAAAACCTCTATGAAAAGGCATAGGTCCAACAAATCTTGTATTATCTTTTTCTTTTATTTCAAAAGGTGTAAGTCCAACAAATCTTCCATTAACATATGCAACAGCAATATAATCTCTAACTCCTCCATTTCTTTGACGAAGAAGATAATCTCCAATATCATCAGATTTAAATGTAAGACTGCCTCCCCCTATAGTTGAAGTAGTTCTATAAACATTCCTTCCATCAGTATTAAAGACTCTTAAATCAAGCCTTTTTCCTTCCTGGTCTGGAAGAGAAGTTGATGCCATTACTCTTAAAGGTTCTCCAGGAAAAAACCTATCATCTAAACCTTGAAAATCTTCAGGATAATTAATAACTCCATCGTTTTGTAGATTATGCATATCATTTGCAGTAAATAAATTAAATCCAGGAATAGAATAACTATGTTTTTCTCCTGGTTTTATTCCTGAATTCATACCATTTACATCAATTTCAACCTTGCCAGCAAGTTTTCCATTAAGAGTAGCATACAATGTAAAGGGTCCCGTCCTTTCTCCACTTAATCCTAATAATACAGGCATAACATTCTGTTGAATTACCCTAAGATCATCACCTGCTAAATGATAAGGTCGACTCCTTTCTGGGATTAGACTTTTTCTTTCTCCCCTATGTAAAGCATATAATCCTAATATTTTTCCATTAGACTCTCCTGATAAACAAAGGACAGTAAGAGCTTCATCAACTCTAAATTCATTTTTAATTCCTACAGCTTCATGAGGATAATTTACTCTATGATCTCCATTAAAATCAAACACATTATTGCAAGCAACCACATGAAAACTAGGACTTATAAGATTAAAATCAGGTTCAGGTAAAGGAGTAAATTCAGGAATAGGAACTATATCTGGAATTGTTTGAGGTCCAACTCGAGGTTGTTGTGCATTTGCAAAAGAAGGTAGTACTAATGCAACTAACCCCCCAGAACCTTTTAAAAAATCTCTTCTATTCATTAAAATTATTAACCTTAAATCTATTTAAATCTATGTTACCATTTTTTTCTGATGAAAGATTATAAGTCTTTCATTAGCCTTTCAATTTCTTCCCAAGTTTTAAATTTATTTAACTCTCTTCTTAACTTACTACTTCCACTTAAACCCTTTGTAAATTCTTGTGCTTTTAATTTAGCATCAACTAAACTAAAAATTTTATATTTTTTACATAACTTAATATATTCAAAATAATCTGCAATCTTCTCTTTTTTAATTTGGAAAACTTGATTTCCTTTTAAGTACTCATTAATCTCTTTAAAAATAAATGGATTACCAATTGCAGCTCTTCCAATCATTACATAATCACAACCAGTTTCATCCAACATATCCTTAGCATCTTTTCCATTCCAAACATCTCCATTTCCTATAATTGGAATTTTAACAGCTTGCTTTACTTTTTTTATAATATTCCAATCTGCTTTTCCACTATAACCTTGTTCAACAGTTCTTGCATGAACAATAACAGCACTTACTCCTGCACTTTCACAAATCTTTGCAATTTCAACAGCATTTTCTTTTTTATTAATTCCAGTTCTAATCTTTACAGTAATGGGAATCTTAACAGCCCTAACTAGTTCCTCAACTATTTCTTTAATTTTATTTTTTCTTTTTAATAAAGCTCCTCCACTTCCTTGAGACATAATTTTTTTTGAAGGACAACCTAAATTAAAATCAATTATATTAAAATTCTTTTCCAAGATATTTGCTGCTTTAATAATGTTTTCAACATTCTGACCAAAAATTTGAGCAACAACAGGTTTTTCTTTTTTATTTGTTAAAGCTAGATTCATAACAGATTTATTTTTCTTAGCAATAGCATTTGCAGAAAGTAACTCAGTACTAGCTAAACCTGCTCCATATTTTTTACATAATAATCTAAAAGCTAAATTAGTAATATTATGCATAGGAGCTAAAATCACTTTTGACTTAAGTTTAGGAAATTCTTTGTTTACCATATATTTTATATATTATCCTACCTTTAAAATCTTATGAAATCAAAAAAACTATCAAAACAAGAGATTCAAGAGCAAATAAAAGAGATTTTTTCAAAAAAACCTAATCAAAAAGAAATTAAAAAAGCTAAAAAACTAGCAATGTCAAAAAACATAAAATTAGGTTCTTTAAAGAAAATGTTTTGTAAAAAATGTTTCACTTTCTTTACACATAATAATTCTCAAATAAAAATTAAAAAACCTTTTAAGATAATTAAATGTAAAGAATGCGGTTATGTTAGTAAGTATAAATTATCTTAAAATCTTTCAAACTTTTTAATTTTCTCAATAACATCACTACTAGAATATCCCTCAATTAAATCTAAACAAATCATTTTTCCTCCATAACCTTCAATTAACTCTTTTTCCTCTCTAATTCTTTCACATAATCCTGCTCCCCCTTTTGTATGAACTTCAGGTTTAAGAGTTTTTAAAATTTCTAAAGGATTATCATCATTAAAAATAATAACATAATCAACACCTTTAATATGTCCAATTACAAATGCTCTATCTTTTTCATTATTATAAGGTTTTGGAAATCCTTTAAACTTTCTAACAGATTCATCAGAATTAATAGCAACAATAAAAATATCCCCCAACCTTGACATTTCTTTTAAAATATGAATATGTCCTTTATGAATTATATCATAGCATCCATTTGTTGTAACAATACTTTTACCTTCTTTACGAGCTTGTTCAACAATTTCTTTTAATTCTTCTAATGTCTTTAAATTACCTTGTTCCATAAATAATAATCTATAATCATATTATAAAAAGAAATCTGTTTTAGGATATAAGTATCTCACAAACACAACACGCGAGACTTCTCTTAACTGCCCAATAGTTTATAATTATAATAATTACTAAGAATATAAATAATCAGAATTTCTTGAACTTATTAATTATTTCTAGATTATCAACCTGTCCTAAAAAAATAGCCCTGCAACAATATCTTTCTATTCCAAGATCATCTAAAACTTCTTTAGAATCCTCATCTTTTTCAGTTCTTTGTTTAAATTCTTCCCAAAGGTGACCTAATGGTTTTCCACAACTAAAACAACGGACCGGAATAATAATCTTAATCTCCTATCATATCTACAATTTTAATTTATTTAGGTATATTTGTTTTGGATAATTTTTAGAGTAAACATAACCCAATCTCTCCAAAACTCCTACTTGAGCATAGACTTTTTTCTTTTTTAAAGCTTTCGATAGGTCATTATTTGTAATTCCAGGCCTATTTTTTATTAATTCAAGAATATCTTTAAATCTTTTTTCTAAATCACCTCTTTTATAGTAGATAAGACTAGAATTATTTATTTTTTTTGAATGAATTATGTAGGAGAGTATTTTGTTCTTAAAGGCCTCTTTATTATTGGTAACGAGATTTATTCCATCATCTCTATTAAATAAATTTAATCTTTTAAGATGGGTTTTGAAGATTTCCCTCATCTGTGGGTCTTTACAAGACCACCTAAAACAAGAATCTTCTAAAAAAATATTCCCTTCAGCATCAAATAATCCTGCAAAAAATATATTGAAATTTTTGATTTTGTAGAGAAATTCATTTAAGTTTGATTCAAGATATCTAAAAAAAGAAGCTAAGATACCATTTGCTGCATGAACAGAAAAAGAAACACCCTTCTCTTTCTGTTTGATCCAATAGATTTTATCATATTTTATTATTTTAGGAATAATTTCTTTAATACCAATATAAAGGAAGATCTCTATATCTTGATGCAATCTATGTAGATATTTTTTAGAAAAGGACAGTATGTTCTTTTCAAGATTAACAATTCCAAATCTTTTTCCTCCTGCTTTATCTCCTACCCACAATCCAAAAAAATATAAGAAATCATCATCTATCTTAATTTTCTTTGGCAATTTAATAATAAACTCTTTCTTTTTTTTATTTGAATGGGTTGTATAACTAACTTCTAAAAAATCTCCCTTACTCTTAACATAATTAAATTTTCTAGCTCCAAAATCAATTAATTTTTTATATGACAGAAACCACCTCTCAAGGTCAAGATACTTATCATTTAAAATTTCCTTAAATGGGGGAATATCTCTTTTCCATTCTTTTAGAGTTTCAATTCTTACTTTCCTTCCATTGTCCATGGATTTTTTAATTTGATCTCTTCTATAAAATTTAGATAATGTGTTTTTTTCTATTTCTTGCTTTGAGATAATTTTTGTATCAACAATTTTCTTAATGGTTTTTTCAGAAATTGAAAAAACATAACCATTTTTATAAGATCTAAATGTAGAGGCAGGAATTTTAATAGAATCGCTTGCTTTTCTAGAATTTCTAAATTTAACTCTAAGATTTCCAAATACCTGTTTCATAAAATCTGGTTCTATTTCAAACATAAGGTCATTATTTTTTGATTTAATATATAATTAAGGTTGTTAAACTATATAAACTTTACCCTTAAGAAACATCAAATAGGAGTAATCATTATAGACCAACAAAAAGTTAAAAAATATAATAAAAAATAAATGAAGACAACATCATAGCTTTACTTCATTTCTGAAACTAATACTAATGACATAGCCTGCTTAACTTCTCTGTTCGGAATGGAAAGAGGTGTGACCAGACTATTGTGGTCGTCTTCAATAATATCTAAAACTTATGCTTTATAAACCTTTTTATACCTTCTTTTATTACCAATTTTATATCCTGCGGGGATGCCGGAGTGGTCAAACGGGATTGGCTCAAAACCAATTGGCTTAGTGCCTACAGGGGTTCGAATCCTCTTCCCCGCATCTAATATATTTGCAGAATTCTAATTTAACATACTAAAAATCCCTTTTTGTAATATTAATATGGCAATTATAATCACAATTACCTTAGGTAATGCAACAACAAGTCCAATTAAAATAAGTATTGCAAAAATAATATCCATAACACTTGCAACATCTAAACTTGCAACAAAAACCAGCCCTTTTACTAATAAAAATAAAGCTAATATTAAAACTATTCCTCCAAGAAATTCAACATGGAAAATTCCATATACCCAGAATAATATTCCTACTGCCAGGTCTAATGAACCCAATATCTTAACTATCATGATTTTTTAGTATGAGAAAGTCTTTTTAAATACTACTATTTCCATATCTTTCTAAAACTTCTTTAGGATTAGTTGTAGCAGTTCCCATCTTCTCAACAACCAACCCTGCAATCATGTTTCCAAATCTTGCTGAATTATAAATATTCATTCCACATGCAAATCCTAATGAAACTCCTGCAGTTAAACTATCTCCTGCACCTGTATGATCTGAAACTTCTCTAGCATAAGTTTCTAACATTTTTGAATTTCCATTATCATAAATAAAAACTCCTTCTCTATCACAAGTTATTATAACATATTTTGGGTTCATTTTTTCCTGAATTTCTTTCCCAATTCTAAGTAAATCTTTTATTTCAGGAATTCCTAAACCTAACATTCCTCCTGCTTCTTTTCTGTTTGGACAAATAATAGTACAATTTTTAAAATTCTCAAAATTACCTGGTTTTAAATCAGCAATAACAGGAACATTAAATTGATTAGCTAAACTAATTATCTTTTTACTTAAACTCTCTCCATTAGAATTACTAACAAAAAATCCTTTATTATAATCAGATAAAACAATTGCATTGTAGTTTTTTATTTCCATTCTTAATATCTCTAAAAGTCTTTCTTGTAAGTTATTAGAAATTTCAATAGGTTTGCCTTCTTCTTCATCTAATCTAAAACTATACTCTCCTTCATCATCATAAAATCTATTTTTTACAATAGTTTTTATTTCTTGGCTAAAAATAATTTTAGGATTTATCCTTTTTTCTTTTAATGTTCTTTCAATTTCCCTACCTTCAAAATCTTCTCCAACAATTCCATAAAAATCACAATCTGAAAAAGGAGCTATATTGCTTGCAACATTTGCTCCTTGTCCTGGAATATTTTTTGAATTTTTTTTATCAGTCATACTAACCCTTAATAAAGGAACTCTTTTTTTATCAGGGTTTAATCTTTCTCTCTTACAATTGATATCTCTATCTAGCACAGCATCACCTATAACTGCAATTTTTAAACCTTTCATCTTCATAATAATGTCTTTTAGTTCATCCATTTTTTATATCTTAAACAACATGCCTTATAAAAATAATTGTGCTTGAGTTAGTAATTAAGTTATAAAAATATTAGTTTCTAAAAAATAAAAACTTAAGTTAATTTCCACACTTATCCTTTGGAAAAGGGCTACGTTTTTTAATATAATCCAACTTATTTTGAGAATCTTCTTTATTATCAGGAGCATAACCATGAGCGCCACTTCCCTCTCCTGAAAGTATTATACTTGATCCACTTTCTTGTTTAGGAGCATAACCATGAGCGCCACTTCCCTCTCCTGCAATTTTTCCATGTGCACCACTTCCGCTTCCAGAACATCCACTCATTAAAATAACTCCACCTGCTAATAAACTTAACAATCTACTTGTCTTTTTTCTCATTAAATATTAAAGTTTATAGAATTAATAAATGTTTTTATCATAAAATAAGGATATTAAAAATTAAAAATCTTTGCAAATTTAATCTATTTGTCAATAAAAAACACAAAACACAAACATTAAAATAACCTTAATTTCTATTTTTCCTATGCCCTTGTAGCTCAGTTTGGATTAGAGCACTTCTCTCCTAAGGAAGGGGTCGCAGGTTCAAGTCCTGCCAAGGGCGTTCTCTCATAAAACCTTATAAACCTATTAATTTAGAAATTATTATGAAAAATAAAATATATGATTGTACAGGAATTGGATCAGCAATACTAGACATAGTCTTTGAAGTGCCTGATAGTATCTTAGACGAACTTAACTTAAATAAAGGAGAAATGCATTTAGTAGATAAAGAAAAAAGTAATGAAATCTTAGAAAAATTATCTTCTTATGAATCAAGAATAGTTCCAGGAGGGAGTGCATCAAACACTGTTGCAGGAATTAGCTTTTTAGGAGGCAAATCAGGTTTTATTGGAAAAATAGGAAAGGATAAACATGGGGAAATATACAAAGAAGTAACTAAAAGATTTAATGTTGATAATGATTTATCAGATCATGAATCAGAATCAACAGCAATTGCAATAACTTTTATAACTCCAGATAAACAAAGAACCTTTGCAACTTATTTAGGAGCTTGTTTGCATCTAAATCAAGATAATATAAATAAAGAGAAAATAAAAAATAGTAAGATTATACATTTAGAAGGATATCAACTAGATATCCCAAACATAAAAGAAAATTTGTTAGATATTTTAAAATATGCTAAAAAAAACAAAACTCTTGTATCTCTTGATTTATCAGATTCTGCTTTAATTTTAAGGCATAAAGATTTCTTAGATAATTTATTAAAAAATTATGTTGATATTGTTTTTGCAAATGATGATGAAGCAAAAACATTTACAAATAAAGAACCAGAACAAGCCTTAGATGAACTTTCAAATTATTGTAATACAGCAATTGTAAAACTAGGTGAAAAAGGAAGTTTAATTAAAAAAGATAATAAAATCTATAAAATACCTGCTCAAAAAGTAAAAGTTGAAAATACAAATGGTGCAGGAGATATGTATGCTGCAGGAATATTATATGGAATTGCAAAAAATCAAGATTTAAAAAACGCAGGTAATTTAGCAAGCAATGCAGCAGCATTAGTTGTTTCAAATAAAGCCGCAAGACTTGAAGATGATCAAAAACAGATAGTAAACCTTTTAAAGGATAAATACAGTTCAGAAATACTGAAAATGGACGAAACAGAAAATTATAAGGTAAGAGACATTTCCTTAGCAGAATTTGGAAGAAAAGAAATAGAAATTGCAGAAAAAGAAATGCCTGGTTTAATGGCAATTAGAGAAAAATATGGCCCTAATAAGCCTTTAAAAGGAGCAAGGATAACAGGAAGCTTGCATATGACAATCCAAACAGCAGTTTTAATAGGAACTTTAGTTGAATTAGGAGCAGATGTAAGATGGGCTAGTTGTAATATTTTCTCTACTCAAGACCATGCTGCAGCTGCAATAGCAGAAACAGGAGTTCCTGTTTTTGCATGGAAAGGTGAAACACTAAAAGAATATTGGTGGTGCACTAAAAAAGCATTAGATTTTGGAGAGAGTTTAGGTCCAAATTTAATTGTAGATGATGGAGGAGATGCAACTTTAATGATTCACAAAGGAGTAGAAGTTGAAAAAAATCCTAAGTTATTAGAAAAAGATTATTCAGATGAAGGAGAAGATTTTAAAGAACTTATGCTAAGCTTAAAAGAAATTTATCAAGAAGATAATCAAAGATGGACTAATATTGTTAAAGAAATGAAAGGAGTTTCAGAAGAAACTACCACAGGAGTTAATAGATTATACCAAATGTTAAATGAAAACAAATTATTGTTTCCAGCAATTAATGTTAATGATTCTGTTACAAAATCTAAATTTGATAATTTATATGGATGTAGAGAAAGTTTAGCAGATGGTATAAAAAGAGCAACAGATGTTATGATTGCAGGAAAAACAGTTGTTGTATGTGGTTATGGAGATGTAGGAAAAGGTTGTGCTCAAAGCATGAAAGGTTTTGGAGCAAGAGTTATTGTAACTGAAATTGATCCAATTTGTGCATTACAAGCAGCAATGGAAGGATATGAAGTCAAGACAATTGAAGATAGTTTAGATGAAGCAAATATTTATGTAACAACAACAGGTAATAGGGATATTATTAGGATTGAACATATGGAAAAAATGAAAGATCAAGCAATTGTTTGTAATATTGGACATTTTGATAATGAAATACAAATGGATAAATTAGAAAAATATCCAGATATTAAAAAAATAAATATAAAATCTCAGGTTGATAAATACAAATTTCCAGATGGACATGAAATATTTATTTTAGCAGAAGGAAGATTAGTTAATCTAGGATGTGCAACAGGTCATCCAAGTTTTGTTATGAGTAATTCATTTGCAAATCAAACTCTTGCTCAAATTGATTTATGGACTAAAGATTATGAAGTTGGGGTTTACATGCTTTCAAAAGAATTAGATGAAGAAGTTGCAAGACTTCATTTAGATAAACTTGGAGTAAAACTTACAAAACTAACTCAAGAACAGGCAGACTATCTTGGAATAAAAAAAGAAAGTAATTTTAAACCAGACCATTATAGGTATTGATTATCCTTAATTCTAAAAAGACAATCTTTAAAAATACACTAAAACTACTAAAAATATGCGCTGGTAGTTTAGTGGTAGAATCACTGCCTTCCAAGCAGTTGGCCCGGGTTCGAGTCCCGGCCGGCGCATTTAATTATAAATTTATAAGATAAAATAGTAAACTTTTAAAAACCCTGATTTTATCATTTTATTATCATGTCAGAACATACAGAAGAAGAAACAGAGAAATCAGAAGAACAAGAAGATAGTTCTGAAACTAAGGAAGAAACTAGTAATTCACAAAATGAAGATTCAAGCAAACCAGAACCTAAAGAAGAACCTATTAAACATGAGTCTCATAAACCTAAAAAAGAACCAAAAGAAAAAATCCCTTTTAAAGAAAGATCAGGTAAATGGTATGATAAAAACTACAAACTTCTTTTATTAATTCCCCTAATACTCCTTGTTTTATCTCTTGTACAATTAGGAATACAATATCAACAAACAGGAGATTTTATTAATAAAGACATAACCTTAACAGGAGGAACTTCAATAACTATTTTTACACAAGATTCTGAGATATCTACAGTCCAACTCTCAGAGTATTTATCTTTATCTGGAAAAGTTCAAGATTTTTCAGTAAGAGAATTATCTGATTTTAGATCAGGAAAACAAAAAGCAGTTATTATTGAATCAGTTTTAGAATCTAATGAATTAAAACCTCTTATAGAGGAATTTATAAATTATAATCTTGATTCTGAAAATTCATCTATAGAATCTACAGGTTCTTCTTTAGGAGAATCTTTTTATAATCAACTAAGATTTGCAATTTTAATCTCATTTATTTTAATGGCAGTTATAGTTTTTCTTATCTTTAGAAATATAGTACCAAGTACTGCTGTAGTTATTTCAGCATTTGCAGACATTATTATGACTCTTGCTTTTATTGATATTTTAGGAATAAAACTTTCAACAGCAGGAATTACAGCAATTTTAATGCTTATTGGTTATTCAGTTGATAGTGATATTATGCTTACCACAAGATTATTAAAAAGACATGGAGAAATAAACAAGAACTTAAAAGGAGCTTTTAAAACAGGTATAACTATGACATTAACCTCTATTGTTGCACTAATAGCTGCACTTTTAATAACCCAATCTTTTTCAAGTGTTTTAGAACAAATATTCACAATTTTGTTAATTGGACTTGCTTTTGACATACTTAACACTTGGATTACAAATGCTTCAATATTAAAATGGTATTTAGAAAAACATAGGAGAGAATAAAATGAATTGGAAAATTTGGTTATTAATAATTTGTATTTTAGGATCAGTCTTAGCTATATTTCCTTTAGATTTTTCAAAAGGAGTTCAAGTAGTTTCAGTTGAAGATGGTTCACAAGCATTTGAACAAGGATTAAGACAAGGAGATATTATAATATCCATAGATGAACAAAAAATAACAAATTTTGAAGATTATAAAAATGCACTTTCAAATTTCCCAACAGATGAAAAAATAAGATTAACAATAACAACTAAAACAAATTTGTTTATTCTTTTTGTTGATGAAGCTCCAAAAATATCTGTTAAAGATATAGAACCTCATAGAGTTAAGACAGGATTAGATTTATCAGGAGGAGCAAGAGCATTAATAACTGCAGAAGAAAAAGAACTTACAGATAGTGAGTTAAATGATCTTGTTGCAGTAACAAGTGAAAGATTAAATATCTATGGATTAAAAGATGTTCAAATACGTCCTGTTAAAGATCTTTCAGGTAAAAATTTTATGTTAGTTGAAATAGCAGGTTCTACTCCTAATGAATTAGAAAAACTTATTGCTCAACAAGGAAAATTTGAAGCAAAAATTGGAAATCAAACTGTTTTTGAAGGAGGAGATAAAGATATTACTTATGTCTCAAGAACAGGTGAACAATCAGGTATTTATTCTTGTGATAAATCTCAAGAAGGAGAATCTTGTAGATTTAGATTTGCAATATCTTTAAGTGAAGAAGCTGCAAAAAAACATGCTGATATTACCTGTGAGTTAGAATTAAGTACTGAAAATCCTCAATATCTTGAACAAAAATTAGATCTTTATTTAGATGAAGAATTAGTAGACTCTTTATTTATTGGAAAAGATCTTAAATGCTCAGAAACAACTCAGATATCTATAAGTGGTGCAGGAACAGGTGTAACAAGAGAAGAAGCTTATGATAATGCTCTTGAAGATATGAAACATCTTCAAACAGTTTTAATTTCTGGAAGCTTACCTTTTAAATTAAAAATAGAAAAATTAGATACTATTAGTCCTTTATTAGGAAAAGAGTTTATTAATACAATATTAATTGCAGGTATTATAGCAATTTTAGCAGTAGGAATTATTGTTTTTATAAGATATAGAAAAATAAAACTATCTTTAGCAGTAATTTTAACAAGTTTAGCAGAGGTTTTGATTATACTTGGAATTTCTGCTTTATTTAGTAGAAATTTAGATCTTCCAGCAATAGCAGGTATTATTGCAGCAATTGGAACAGGTGTTGACTCTCAAATTATAATTTTAGATGAATCTCAAATGACTGCTATGTCTTTAAAAGAAAGAATCAAAAGAGCTTTAGCAATCATATTAGGAACTTATGTAACAACATTATTTGCACTTCTTCCATTATTATGGGCAGGAGCAGGATTATTAAAAGGATTTGCAATAACAACAATAATTGGTATATCTATTGGTGTATTCATAACAAGACCAGCATTTTCAGAAATTGTTAAGAAGATTTTAAAAGATTAAATCATACCTCTTTCTTCCATAAATCTTTTACAAAATTCAATATTTTTTTTAACACCTTCTTCTAAACTAACTTTAGGATTATATCCTAATTTTCTTATTTCAGAAATATCAACACTAACCTGTTGAGGTTGTGCAATTTCTTCATCTTTAATAACTATCTTACTAGAACTTCCTGTTTCTTTAATAATAAACTCAGCTAAATCATAAACATTATGCTCTTGCTCTCCACTAATATTATATTCTTTATTCCATTCTGAATTTATCACTAATATCATAGCATCAATAAAATCATCAATAAAAGTAAAATCTAAAGTTTTTGTTTTTGGATTCCCATAAATTTCTAAATCTCTTCCTAATAAAGCATTTGTAATAAAAATATACATTAATCTTCTTGTATCATCTTTAATAGACCCATAAACAGTTGAAGGTCTTATTATTAAATAATCAATACCATAACATTCTTTATATGCTTTTGTTAATTCTTCACCATAAATCTTACTTGCAGTATAAGGGTTTTTTTCTTTGCTTAGAATTCTTGATGATGAAAAACAAATAAACTTTGGAATTTTATTTTTTCTGCAAAATTCTAAAACAGTTTGAAAATCCCTTACATTTTCCAAACCAAGCAGAGGATTTTCAATAATTTGGTTTATTTTACAATTAGATGCACAATGAATAAACATATCAACATTAGCTCCTAGAGCTAAAGTAAAATTATTTAAAATTTTAACTTCTCTTCCTTCTCTCTTATCAATGCCCATTACAACTTTATGACCTTCTTGCTCAAGTCTTTTTTTTAAATAACTTCCAATTAATCCTCTATGTCCTGTTATTATTATATTCATAAAAAAGCTTAATTACCAAAGTTTTTAAAGATTTATTGACTGTTAGGATTATGTACATAAAATACCATATAATCATAGGAGCAATTGTATCAATAATTCTTTACTTATTATTTCCAATAACAATTATCCAAGCAGTAATAATCTTTCTAGCTTCTTTTTTAATTGACCTAGATCACTTCGGGCCTTATTATAAGGAAACAAGAAATCTCAACCCAAAAAAAGCAACAAAATATTATATTGATTCAGAAAAAAAATGGATAAAAATGAATAAACATGAAAGAAAAACTTATCTTCATTTTTTAATAATCTTTCACGGATTTGAATTCTGGATAATCCTCCTAGTTCTTGCATTTTTCTTTCCAATATTCTACTTTATCTTATTAGGAATTGCAATTCATATGGTTTTAGATTATATTGATATGATAAAACTTAAATATCCTTTTTATTGTAAGTTCAGTCAGGTTTATGTTTATCTTAAAAACAAGAAAAAGTAAATTTTTTATTTAAGCTGCTTGAGCATGTTCTTTTAATCTTGCATGAATAGCATTAGTCAGTACATAAAGTTGTTCAGTTCTTCGTGAATCTAAATCAATTCTTGCATCTTCAATTTTTCTTTGTGATGCTGGATGAGTATAATTAATTTTAAATCCAATAACTTTATATCCTTGAATAATAGCATCTGCAACAGGCACAAAAATAGATTCCCAATCATCTCCATATCTTCCATCATAAGTTAAAAAACAGTTTTCAAAAACTTTTCTAGTACCAATTCTAGGTCCACTCCAAAGATCAAGATTTTCTTCATAACCTAAATATTCATTTAACAATCTACTTACAGCTAGATTACCTGCGTTTTCTGCATATTGTTGTACTTTTGGATAAGAATTTAAAGGTCTCCTATCTGGAATAACAAGATCAGCTCTTTCTTCAGCTATTGGTATAATTGTTTTCCATAATTCAGGAATAAAATTTGATTTTTCAGGTTCTGTCCATACAATAACTTCATTACTAAAATCAAGACCCTCTCGAAATGCTTCTCTTCTTCCAACTCCCATTCCTGTCTTTTCTTGATCATAAATAGCTACTCCAAGAGCAGCAAATTTATTTAATAATTTATAATGAGAACCTCCATCAACAACAACAATTCCATATCCTCTATCAGAAGCTCTTCTTATCATATTTAATGCTAACTCACTTCTAATTTTATCGTTAGCATTTCCTTCAGGATTAGGATACCAAGTAGTTGTAGCAATAGTAGTCTCTTCTGCAATTGCTCTTTCTAAATCACTAAATAATATCATAATAAAAATCCATTTTTAATATTTTTAAATATTTAGATAGTATAATTGTCTAGAAATTCATTACTTTGTTTTTAGATTTAATATACTCAAGTGCTTTTCTTCTTTCATTTTTTAGTTGTTCATCTGTCATAACATCATGTTCAAATGTAAAATCTCTGTCTATTTCTCCTTCTTTTAAACCTAAAGTCATATTGTAAATAGAAAAATCCTCTGTTTTTAATTTAATTCCATACTTTTTAGGGTTAGTATAAATATCTGATCCTGGATAAGGAACAAAAGTAGATACATTAACAGCATGAGGATGAGTTTTTTCAACAAACTGAATAAGTCTATCTGCAAAACCTGGTTTTTCTCCAGGAAGTCCAATAATAAAAAATAAACGAACCTTTATCCCTGCATCATGAGTCATTTTAATAATATTTTCTGCTTGTTCTAAACCTATATTTTTACCAACTTTATCTAAAACCTCTTGTGTTGGAGATTCTATACCATAAGCATTTTCCTCACAACCAGCTTTTTTTAAATGATAAAGAATTTCAGGGTCTACATAATCAACCCTAGTTTCTATTCTAAATCTAATTCCAAGAGGAGCAATTTTTTCACAAATTTCTATTAATCTCTTTTTATTTACTGTAAATGTGTCATCCATTATCCTGAAATTTTTAATATCATGATATTTAATAATCTCTTTTATTTCTTCAACTACATTATCAGGACTTCTAAACCTAACTCTTTGATGCCACATTATATCACTTGCACAAAACGAACAATTATTTGGACATCCTCTTGAGGTGATAATTGCTGCTGTTGGACCTGCACCAACAAAAAGAGCATTTTCTGAAAAACAATTCTCAAAAGGAAGAAGATGTCTTGCAGGAAAAGGCACAGAATCTAAATTTTCAATAGGCTCTCTTTGATAAAATCTTTTATTATTGTTCTTATCTTCATAATCTTTTAATAAATCAAGAAAAGCAAGTTCACCTTCTCCAATAACAACTTTATCAAAAATATTACTTATTTTGTTTGAATTTGCAGTAGCATGTATTCCTCCAATTACTATCCATGAATCAGGATTTTTCTTTTTTATAATTTCTGCAATTTTCTCAGATAAATAATAATCAGGAGTAGCAGCATTAATACCATAAACATCTGAATCTCCAATAAGTTTTTCAATCTCATCAAATTTTTTATTTCTTAAGTCTGTTATCTTTACTAAATATCCATTTTTTTCTGCAACTGCAGCTAAATAAAGAATTCCAATAGGAAGATTTCTCATGTCATCTCCAAGATAAGGATTTGAAGGAATTATTAGTTCTACTTTTGGTTTTAAAGGCTTTTTATTAAGTTCCTCTAAATACCATTTAATTGTTTTTCTTAAACCTTCTTTAAAACTTATTTTAGCTTTAAATCCAAATTCTTGCTCTGCTTTTGAAGTATCTAAACATCTTCTAGGTTGACCATCTGGTTTAGTTGTATCCCAAACAATTTCTCCTTGAAAATTTGTTAGTTCTGCAATAATATTAACTAGCTCTTTTATTGTTGTTTCTTGCCCTGAACCAATATTAATAGGTTCGCTTTTATTATATCTCTCTATAGCTAAAATAATTGCATTAACAGCATCTTCCACATAAAGAAATTCTCTTGAAGCACTTCCAGTACCCCAAATTTCAACTTTATCTTTATTTTCTACAAATTTTTTAATTAAAGCAGGAATAACATGTGAATTTTCAGGATGAAAATCATCTCTAGGACCATAAAGATTAACCATTAACAAATGAATTGCATTAAATCCATATTGTTGCCTATAACCTTGGCTTTGAACCATCATCATTTTTTTAGTTAATCCATAAGCAGCATTTGTTTCTTCAGGATAACCTTCCCATAAATTTTCTTCTTTAAATGGAACAGGAGTAAATTTAGGATATTCGCAAACAGTTCCCATTCCATAAAATTTTTCAACATTATTTAACCTTGCATATTTTTGAATAAAAGTATTCATTAAAATATTATTATCATAAACACTTCCAGGATTTTTTTTCATATAACCAATACCCCCACCATCAACAGCTAAATGAATAACTATCTGAGGTTTTGAATCTTCAAACAATCTCTTTACATCTCCTTCTTTTGTTAAATCATATTCATTTCTTGAAAATGTAAAAACATCTGCTCCTAATCCCTTCAACTTTTCAACTAAAAAACCTCCTACAAAACCCATGCCTCCTGTAACTAATACTCTCTTCTCACTCCAAAATTCTTTATCCATTTTCACTTAGTTTAAAATAATATTCCATTTATAATGTTTTTTCTTTTATAGAATATACCTTAATACTATAATCTTTATAAATAATCTTTCATACTATTTTTTATGAAAACTAAGATTCATCATCATTATGCAGCAACAATTGTAAAACCTAATACAGGTTGTGATTTTTTCCTTGTAAAGTATGATGCTACTTATCCAATTGAATTTTTAAGAGGAAGAGCTAATCTTCTTGGAGGAAATGCTAGTACTGAAGATATATCTCCTCAAGCAACCTTAGAAAGAAACATAAGAGCAAAATTCTCAACAAAAGAATCAGGAAATGCCCCCCTTTTAGATCTTGTTGCACATCTAGGAAGTGTTCCAATTTGTGATACTCCAATTAGAAAAACCTCTTCAGGAGAGGGTAAAAAAGAAAGAATAAGAGAGGCTATACTAACAGGCTTAAGACCTTATGAAGATTATATGTTAACAGTTCCTTGTTTAAATGAAGAAGGTTACAAACCTCCAATGATATTTAGTTGTTTTTTAACAACCTTAGACCCTATAGATTTTAATTTAATAAGAGAATATCATAGAGAACATGGCACTCTATTAAATATAGGAGAATCTTGGATCTATAGATTAAATGATTTGACTGAAGAAAATCCTCTTACTGCTTGGGCAACAGGAATTGCAATAGGAGATTTTATGAAGGTTTCAAAGCCAATCCCCAACCCAGATCATGTATTAATTGAACATTTAGGACCTCCTAGAGAATTATATAGAGCTTATACAAAAGAATTTGATTATGATTTTCCAGAAGGAGGATTTAGATAATCTTCTTAAAATTATATTCTTTCACTTAAAATTTCTTTTATTGATTTAATCATATAATCTATTTTATCATTATTCATATATTGATTATTTGGAAGATAAATTCCTTTGTTATCAATTATATCTGCCATAGTAGTTTTATCTTGCTTATAAAATTTATTCTTAAAAACAGGTTGCTTTAGTAAATTACCTCCAACAACAGGTCTACATTCAACTCCTTTTAATGGAAGGTTTTCTAAAACAAAATCTCTTTCCTCTTTACTTTTAAGAATAACAGCAAAAGAAAAAGAAGATGTTTCATTTAAATTAACTTTTTGAGATTCTAAATCTAAATCTTTAATTTTTTCTAAAAAATAATTATGATTTTCAATTCTTTTTCTTATAAAACTATCTAATTTATTTAACTGAACTATTCCTATTGATGCGTTTAAATTAGTATTTCTAAAATTATATCCAAAAACATCAAAAGTAAAATTTTTATTCTTATCAGGATATTTACTATGTCTTGTTGTACCTCTTGTCCAACCATGAGATCTCATAGATTTTAATAATTCATAAAATTCAAAATCATCTGTAACAACCATTCCACCTTCAATTGTTGTAATATGATGTCCAAAATAAAAACTAAAACTTGCCATTTTTCCAAAATTTCCTACTTTAATTCCATTAAATCTAGCACCAAGACTTTCACAACAATCTTCTATTAAAATCAATCTATTTTTATCACAAATTTCTTTTATTTCTTCAATCTTAGCACTCTGACCAAGAAGATGAACTAAAAAAACAGCTTTTGTTTTTTCACTAATCATTCTTTTTAAAGAATTCACATCAAGATTAAAACTTTCATCAACATCACAAAAAACAGGATTCATTCCATTCTGAAGTATCGGATATACTGTTGTTGGCCAAGTAACACTTGGAACAATAATCTCATCATCATTTAAAAATCCACATCTTTGTTTTAATAAACTTATCATCAATAAATTTGCACTACTACCACTATTTACCATAACTGCATATTTAGAACCATTCCATTCTGCAAATCTTTTTTCAAAATCTTCAACAACTCTACCATGAGTATACTCTTTGCTGTTTAAACACTCATTAACAGCTCTGATTTCTTCTTCACCAATAGAATCTTCCATTAATTTTATTTTCATGTTATTAGTTTTTATTATTTCTACATTTCAAATAAAATTCATCTTCAGCTTCTTTTAGATCTTGATAAACCATTAATCTAACTAGTTCATAAAACTTAATTTTAGGTTCCCACCCTAATTTTTCCCTTGCTTTTGTAGGATCTGCTAGTAAATTATCAACTTCTGCAGGCCTAAAATATCTAGGATCTATTTCAACAATAACTTTTCCATTTTCATCTAAATATTTTTCATTAACTCCTTGTTCTCCATTTGACTTAATATTTAAACCCACAGATCTAGCTGCTTCTTCTAAAAACTCTCTAACAGAATGATTTTCACCTGTTCCAATAACATAATCATCTGGCTCTTGTTTTTGTAACATTAACCACATAGCTTCAACATAATCTTTAGCATGACCCCAATCTCTTTTAGCTTCTAAATTTCCTAAAAAAACCTTTTCTTGTAAACCTAACTTAATTTTAGCTAAGGCTCTTGTTATTTTTTTTGTAACAAAAGAACCTCCTCTTCTTTCAGATTCATGATTAAACAAAATTCCATTACAAGCAAATAAATTATAAGATTCTCTATAATTTTTTGTTATATTATGTGCAAAAACCTTTGCACAAGCATAAGGACTTCTAGGATAAAAAGGAGTCTTTTCATTTTGAGGACTTTCCATTACTTTTCCAAACATTTCAGAAGAACTTGCTTGATAATATTTTGCTTCAGGACAAAACTTTCTCATAGCATCAAGAACCCTCAATGTTCCTAATCCTGTAACATCAGCAGTATTTTCAGGAATATCAAAACTAACTCTAACATGGCTTTGTGCACCAAGGTTATAAATCTCATCAAATTTATTTTTCCTTAGTATATCACTTATTGAACTTGAATCTGTTAGATCTCCAAAAGTCATTATTAATCTTACATCCTTATCATGAGGATCATTAAAAATATGATCTATTCTTCCAGTATTAAATGAACTACTCCTTCTGATTATGCCATGAACTTCATAACCTTTTTCTAAGAGAAACTCTGCAAGATAACTTCCATCTTGTCCTGTTATTCCAGTTATAAGTGCTCTTTTTCTCTCCATAGAAAGTCTATCTATAAAAAGTTTTTAAAGATTGTTATATGTATTTATATATGATTAAATTGGAAATGCCTTATATTTTACATAAAATTTGGATGATAAATTGGATCTCTTACAGAGGCTAATATTTCCCCTATATTCATATCTCCTAATATTTGGTTTGTTTTTATACCATATAAAAATTCATTTATTTTCTCAAATCTACAATGTTTTTGACAATCTTTAAGATTAATTCTTTCATAAGCTTTTTTCCTTTGCTCTGATGCCCAAATCTCTTTAAAACTCTGCTTTGACAAGTCTCCATAACAAAACTCTTCTTTATTTTTTAAAACATAACAAGGATATACTTTTGCATTTGGAGAAACTACTGTATAAAAGTGATGCACATTACATTCTTTATAGGTTTCGCAAGCTTTTTTTTCAGAAAGTAGTTCAAAACGGTTTGTTGTAGCAGAAACAAGAAAATTCTCATCACTTAACTGGACACATCTTTTTAATTCTTCCATTATAGAATCTAATTCTTCATCTTGGGGTTTTTGCATATTTCCCCAATTATAAAAAGGTCTGATTCTAATATTATCTACACTAAGTTCTTTTGCTAGCTTTGTTGCATTATAAACTCCCTTTATAGTATGTGGGCCAACTAAGTAGCAAATTCCTATAAGTATCTCACTTTTATTTTGTTTTTTTGCAAGAACTAATTTTCTAACATTATCAACTACTTCTTTAAACACTTCCTCACCCATTCCATGAGTTTTTTTATAAATATCTGGTCCATCTGCATCAAGACTAATTCTCATAAATGAACAACAATTAACTATCGCATCTATAAGATCATCAGACATACCATAACCATTAGTACTAATAGCACACTCAATATTATTATCATTAATAAATCTCAATATTTCTGCTAAATTTGGATGACAAATAGGGTCTCCTCCCCCTCCAAGAACAATAGTTTTGATTCCAACCTCTTTGAATTGTAAGATTATATTTTTAGCTAAATCAAGATTTAGGGTAGTATTATCCGCACCTATCCCAGTATCAAAACATAACGGACATTTATTATTACATTTATTTGTAAGAGTAAAATCAATTGCATGAGGAAAGGTGTTTCCTGTTTCTTTCCATTTTAGCAAACTATCTAAATGTTTCATAAGTTTATAACTGCTGTAAATAGTCTCTTTTTTCATTTTTTATTCCTCAGTATTTTTAATACTGTAAAAAGTATTTTTAATATTTTCTATTATTTTTGGCAATTTTTCTTTAAAAACTTCTTGCGGACTCCATCCAAATAACTCTTTTGCTTGATGATTATTAAAAGCAAACCCATAATCTCCTCCTTCCATATTTTCTATTTCTATGTTTGGATCTAACATTCTTATGAATTGTAAAATTGAAATTAAATTAGAATTACCTCCACCTGCATTAATCTTTTTACCATAATGATTAGAATCTAAAAATAATTGTATTAATCTTCCTAAATCATCAACATGAAGAACATCTCTAACTTGTTTTCCTTTATTATTCACTCTTATTTTTTCTCCTTTTAAATAATTTTTAATTATACTTGTAATCCAATTTCCTTTAGAAGAATCAAAATCAGTATAACAAGTAGATAATCTTATTACAATACTCTTAGGCACACATTCTGAAATAAGTTCTCCAATCAACTTTGTTTTAGAATATGCAGTTTCAGGAGCAAAAGGTTGACTATCATCAATAAAACGTTTAAGAAAATAATAATCTTTTTTTTCAACAACATCTGATTCTTTTACACAATTACCAAAAACATCCTTTGTAGAAATATAAACAAGTTTTACATCTAAATCTTGAAGTGCATTAACTAGATTATGCATTCCTGCAACATTTACTTTATAACTTTGATCATTTATTTTAAATGTTTTGTTAGCTTTATCAGCAATTGTAGCACAATTAACTACAGCATCAATCTTATTTTTTATAATAACCTCTTGATTAAGTGATAATATATCTTGTTTTCTTCCCCACCCAATCACATTATTTTTTTTGCTTAAAAAAGAGTACAACCCTCTTCCTAAATAGCCTTCATGTCCTATTAAGAGTATATTCATTCTAAAAACTCCTTCTTTTAAATATAAACATAGAATCTCTATTTATAAAAAGTTTTTAAAGATTATTACATATTACTGATATAAATCTACCCTAGTTAATTATTTAAACTAATATATTTCTATAATAAAATGAAGACTATTCTGACTGAAAAAAGAGAAGAAAAAAGAAAACAAAGGGTAATGTTTGCAATTGCTCCATGGGATATGTGGGGAGGAGAAGATGACAGCGGATATCCTACAGGAATAGCTTATTTAGCAGCAGTTTTAGAAAGAGAAGGTTATGAAGTTTCTGTTCTTAATCTAACATATACAAGATATGAAGATGTAATAGAGGATGTTAAAAGAAAAATAAAAGAAATAAACCCTGATATTTTTGGAATAAATATTATGACTAATAGTAGGAATTCAGCATTAAAATTACTAAATGTTGTCAAAGAAATAAATCCAAATATTCCTATTATTGCAGGAGGAGTTCATACTACAATTTTACCTGAACAAGTTCTTAATAATTTTCCAGTTGATTTTTTAGTTTTAGGAGAAGGTGAAATAACCTTAACTGAATTAGTTTCAACCTTAAAAGAAAAAAAACCTCTTAAAGATTTTAAAAAAATAAAAGGAATAGCATTTAAATATAATGGAGAGATTTTAACTACAGAAAAAAGAGAGAGAATTAGAGATCTTGATTCTTTACCTATTCCAAAACATGAGCTTTTTTCAGAAATAATAGAAAAAAGTGGAGAAGCATCAGTAATGACTTCAAGAGGATGCCCTTATGCTTGCTCATTTTGTCCAAGTTCTGTTCATTGGGGAAGATATATGATTCAGAGAAGTGTAGAAAACGTTTTTAAAGAAGTACAGTATCTTATTGAAAGATTCCCAAGTTTAAAATCTATTTTCTTTTTTGATGATGAATTTATTTGTAATAAAGAAAGAGTTATAAAATTGTGTAAAATGATGATTGATAATAATGTTAATATTGGTTGGACTTGTTTAGGAAGAGTTACTTCAATAGATGAGGAATTAGTAAGTTGGATGAAAAGAGCAGGTTGCAAAGAAATGATTTTTGGTGTTGAAAGTGGTTCTCAAAAGATTTTAGATGCCTTAGGTAAAAAAGTTAAAATTCATCAGATTGTTGAAGCCTTTAGAATTTGTAAGAAATATAAAATCCCAACAAGATGTTTAACAATTATTGGTTTACCAGGAGAAAATTCTCAAACAGTTAAAGAAACAATTAAGTTAGTTAAAAAAGTAAGAGATACTTCTGAACCTGCAATATTACTTGTTTTTCCAGGAACAAGAATCTATGAAATAGCCAAAGAAAAAGGAGTTTTAGATGATGAATACTGGTTATCTGATAAATTAGTGCCTTTTTATACTGGAGAACATTCAAAAATGCAACTATGGTGGTGGTCTTTTAAAGTAGGATTTTATAGTCGTTTATATGCTAAACCCTTTAGCCTTTTTGAATTTTTTAATCGTAAAATCCTTCAAAAATTAGATAATATTCAGGGTTTTAAAAGAATTTTTAAAAGATATGTAACAAATAAGACTGATTAAGATGGTTATAAAGAATTCAAAAATAATAAGATATTTTAAGGATAAGAGAATTCTTATTGCAGGAGTAAATGTTGAAGATCAAGAAGCAAACAACATAGATTTACATTCATTATTTAAAACTGCATTCAAAAAAGTAATAACCTTTGATTTAAGAAAACAATATTTTTTACATGGTAGCAAAACTTTAAATGAAAACTTTATAAATATTTTAAAAAAAGAAACTCCAGAGTATATACTTCTTATATTAGGTTATGATGAACTTGATTTAGAGTCTCTAAAAAAAATAAAAGAAATATGCCCAAATACCAAGGTTTTTATACAATATGGTGATGATCGATGGAAATTTGATGACTGGGCAAGATACTACTCATTGTTCTCAGACTATGTATTAACTACAGAAAAAGAAAACTCTTATTATAAAGAAGATGGAATAAATGATGTTTACCCCTGGTATGGAGTTGATATAAAACTTTTCAAACCTAATAATCTAAAAAAAATCTATGATACTTCTTTTATTGGATGCCCAATGTCAAATAGAGGGGATTATGTCAAATTCTTAACAGATAAAGTAAATATAAAATTATTTGGAGGAGGATGGGATGCATATCCAGAACTAAAAAAAGTTTATAAAGGCTATTTAGATTCAGAAGAATATTCTAATACTATCAACAAGACTAAAATAAATATAAGTTTTTCAAAATCTTATTATCCTGGAAGAGGAGATACTCATTTTAAATCAAGACTTTTTGAAGTTTTTGCTACTAACTCTTTTTTACTTGTAGAATATTATCCTCAATTAAAACTTTATTATAATAAGTACTATGATAAGATATCATTCAACTCAAAAAATGAACTTCTTAAAAAAATAAAATATTATCTTGAGAATGAAGAAGAAATGAAAAAAATGACAGAATATTTTTATAAAGAAACAATTAAAAATTATTCTTGGGAAAAACAATTAGAAAATCTACTACATATTCTATATAAAGATAGGGATAGAAAACCAAAAAAAGAACTTCCAAAATTAAAAAACAAGATTATAGAATTAAATGAAGAAGACCTTAAAAAACCATCAGACTATTTAAAACAAAAAACAAAAAGTTTTGATTATATATGTTTTAAAAAAGATGAAACTTTACCTTCAAAATATAAAACTTATTTTCAAATATATTCTTTAGAAAAATCTAAAAAACAAATAAGTTGCTGTGATTATCATCTTTATTCAAAAAAGCTAGGAGATTATATGCTTTTTACTGCAAAAAGAGCCTTTGAAACCATTGAAGATAAAAATAATTTTAATAAATTGTTAAATATAAATCAGATAGCAGTAACAAAGAACTTCTTTTTTAATAATCTTAAAAAATTCAAAAAAATATTTAATAATGATACTATAGATTTTATTAATAATGATAATACTGTTTTTATTTCCATACCCTTAGTGCAAATTAAAAACCTAAGGATCAAGAGTGATAATGAGATTAATAAAGCTTTTAGAATGAAATTTTTTGATAAACTTTATCTATTAATTCAATCTAAAAAAATAATATCAAATAGATATATTTATGATTTTTTTATAGAATCTCTGTTTAGAGGAGATTTTTTGTTACTAAAGTCATTTTTTGGATATATCTTTAACAAAGAAAATTTAATAAGGCTTGTAGCAGTTAAAAGAAGTGTAAACTAATCTAATTTAAAATGAAATCAAAAAACATATTAATAAAACCTGTGAAAATCAAGAATATTATTAACTTATACAATTACAAGGAGAGTATACTGGAATCTATAAGCAAGAATACACTAGCACCCTAAGTTTGTAGGATATTAATACATAATAAAATTTAAACCAAAAATAAATGAAATCAAAAAAAGAAGGACCTGGTGAAATTGATAATTATCTTAAAAGGCTAGTTAAAACTTCTATTTTTGTTTTTTTAAGCTTAATACTATCTAAAATATTTACCTATCTTTACAGAATTATAATTGCAAGATCTTTTGGAGCAGAAGTATATGGATTATATTCTCTAGCTATGATGGTTACTGGAATTTTAATAGCTTTTTCAGCATTAGGATTAGGAGCTGGGATTTTAAGATATTTTTCTTATTATAGAGGGAAAAAGGAAACAAGTAAAATAAAATATATTTTAAGATCTTCTTCAAAAATATTAATCTTATCAAGTATATTTTTTATGCTATTTCAGTTTTTTTCAGCAGAGTTTATTGCTGTAAATCTATTTCATGATGAAAGTCTTATATTATACTTAAAATGGTTTAGTATTACAATCCCCTTACTAACAATAGGATATATTTTTATATACGCTTTAAAGTCCTTTGAAAAAACAAATTGGTCTTCTTTTTCAGAAAATATCTCTCAAAACTTAGTTCAATTTATTTTTATTGTGTTATTAATCTTTTTAGGTTTAAGAGAAATTTCAATAATGTTTTCACATATTGCAGGAGCTGCATTTTTATTTATAATAGGGTTTATAATTTGTAAATATAAATTACCTGAAATTTTTAAGAGTTATAAATTAAATAAAAAAGAAAAAAGCAAGGTAAGAAAAGAATTATTTAACTATTCTTGGCCATTAATGCTTTTTACAATAATTTCCTCGTTTTTCTATTGGATAGATACATTTGCAATAGGTTATTTTCAAAATACACTTGAAGTTGGACTTTATAATGCAGCAGTCCCAATAGTTTCTCTTCTTTATATTGCTCCAACAATATTTGTCCAACTGCTTTTTCCACTAATTACAAAAGAATATGCAAAAAAGAATTATAATACAATAAAAGAGCTTAGTAAACAAGTAACAAAATGGATATTAATCTTAAATTTACCAATGTTAGCAATTATGCTCTTATTTCCTGGAACAATTCTAAATATTCTTTTTGGAGCAGAATTTGTAACTACAGCAACAGAAAACGCTTTAAGGTTATTAGCAATAGGAGTATTTTTTCCTGCAACACTCTTTATATCAAACAACCTAATATCTATGGCAGGAAAATCAAAAACAATCCTTTTAAATATGGTAGTTGTAGCCATAGTTAACATAGTATTGAATATTCTTTTAGTTCCAAAATATGGAATAGAAGGTGCAGCATTTTCAACAATGATTTCATCTGTTTTACTTGGATTAATGTTCTTACTTCAAGGAAAATATTATTTATCAATAGTCCCATTTAGAAGGAAAATGTTAAGAATAGTTCTTGCAATAATTATTCCATCTATTATAATCTTTTACTTAAGAACCATAATTGAAATAAATATTTTAAATGTAATCACTGTTGCAATATTCTTTTTATTAATCTATATTCTATCCATAATAGTAACAGGATGTTTAGATAGAAATGATATTATGATTATAGATTCTTTTTTAAAAGGACATAAAAATTTAAAAGGTCTTTTTCATAGTGTTGAACATAAAGTATAAAAATGGTTTCAATAAAAAGTAAGATTTATAGTATGCTTCCAAAGAACATGCAAAAAAAAACAAAAAGTTTTTATTATGATTCTATTTTATATCCTATTAACAAGCTTAAAAATAAAATAAAATATGGTGAATCTGATTTTTTTGATACAATCTGTATAGAAACAACAACTCATTGCAATTTAAGATGTGATTTTTGCCCAAATAAGATATATGAAAGAGGAACATTAAAAAATAAAAAACTTATGGATGAAGAACTCTTTAAAAAAATAATAAATCAACTTGCAGAAGTAAAATTTAAAGGAACAATCATGCCTCATTTTTATGGAGAACCTCTAACAGATGAAAGACTTACTGATTGGGTTTCTTATATAAAAGAAAAACTTCCTAAATCAAGAATTGAAATAAATTCAAACGGTATTTTATTAACTCCAGAAATTTATAAACAACTAATAAATGCAGGAGCAGATAGCTTTACAATTTCTCAATACACTCCTGAAATGACAGAGGGAATGAAACAAGTATTTGAATATCTTAAAAAAAGACCTAAAGAAAATAAAATAAATTATAGAGTTTTTAAGGAAGATACTGCTATTTGTAATAGGGGAGGAGAGATTGAAGTTAAAAAACCTTGGGAAAAACCCTTGTGTACTTATCCTATTAATTTTATAAATATTGATTATAATGGAAATATGGTTATATGTTGTAATGATTATCATAGTTCTATAAAATTAGGAAATCTAAATCAAGAAAGATTAATAGATATCTGGTTTAAACCTTATTATAAAAATCTTAGAAAAAGCTTAAGAAAAGGAGTTTATGATCTTTTAATTTGCAAAAGGTGTGTAGGTGAAATCACCTCTTAATATCAATTCTCTCAACCCAATAGAATAATCTTTAAAAAGGATTTTTATATTGTATAAAAATGGCAAAAGTCTTACTAGTTCAACCAAACAAAAATCTGCAATTAAATACAACTTTCTATAAAACAGAAATGCCTATTAGTCTAGTTTATATGGGAACTGCAATTGAAGAGAAACACGATGTAAAAATCTATGATAGAAACTTAAATGTTAGTGATTCTGATTTTTTAAGATTTTTAAAAAGATATAACCCAGACATAATTGGTTTCACACTAATGACTTCTGAAATGATAATTGATTTTATGCATCTTGGAAAAATAATTAAAAAAGAATTTCCAGAAAAAATAATTATTGTAGGAGGAGTGCATACAACAATAGAACCTGATTCAGTTTTAAATGAATCTTATGTAGATTATATAATAAGAGGAGAAGGTGAAGAAACATTTTTAGAGTTCTGCAATACTTTTGATAAAAATCCTAGAGATTTAAAGAAAATTAAAAATATTAATCATAATCCATTAAGACCTTTTGTAAATATGGATGATTTAGAACTTCCAAATTATAATTTAGTTAATTTAAAGAAATATGGAACTTATTTTATACATCTAAGTAGAGGATGTCCAGGTAATTGTACTTTTTGTTATAGTTGTGGAATGTGGGGGGTTAATAATAGGCCTTTAGTTAGAAGTTATGGGACTGAAAAAATAATGAATTTTTTTAAGAAAGTTGTTAATGAATATGATTTAAAGTATTTTACAATTTCTGATGATAATTTTATACCTTTTAAATCAAGAGCTATTAAGGTTTGTAATTTTTTAAAGGATTATAATGTACATTTTTTCTGTTATGGAAGAGCAGATTATGTAAGTGATGAAATATTAAGACCTTTAAAAAAAGCAGGATGTCATACTATCCAAATAGGAGTTGAGTCTGGAAGTCAAAGAATCTTAGATCTTCTTAATAAAAGAACAACAATAAAACAAAATGCTGATGCAATCGCTTGCTGTAAAAGAAATAAAATACACTGCGATGCTAGTCTTATGATTGGAATGCCAACAGAAACTAGAGAAGATTTAAAGATGACTCTAGATTTTCTTAAAAAAACAAGACCCAACACAGTAAATTTAAAAGTTTATAATCCTCTTCCTGGTCCTCCTTTATTTGATTATTGTGTTGAAAAAGGTTTATTAAAAAAACCAGAAAATCTAGAAGGTTGGAGTAAATGGGCAGGAGGTTTTTTCAGAGTCCAACATAATGTTAGTGAAATTCCAAATCAAGAACTTATGGCAGCTTCAAGAGAAGGAGAAAGTATAGATTATTATAAAAATAAGTTTAAAAAATTTATATACTGGTTAAAAGCAGGAAATTGGGATTATGTATTAAGACAATCAAGATTACTTGTAAAGACTCCAAGAGGGTTAAAAATACCCTTAATAGGTTATTTAAAAGCTCCAGATACTTATGATGAAAATAAGCCTGAAAGAAATTTTTAAAAAATGAAAAACAATAAATTAAAATTTAAAAAGAATATTAGGAATTTATACAATCATAAGGGGATATGTGGTACTCTAGAAAGCAAGAGTAGCCTTGCGTGTAATGTTTATGAAATACTAATATAATCTATAAAATATGAATATAAAAGTTAATATAAATAAAATAAATAACTCTTAAACTTACATGCTTAAACTACTCTTGCTAGTAAGATTATAAAATACTGAAACTAACACAAAACAATGAAAAACAATAAAAGAAAAAAAAGAATCATATTTTACTTTGCAATGGAACCTCAAGTTTATCAATATAAATTTGCAAAGGCTTTAAGAGAAAGAGGTTATGAAACAATTTTATTTACAATATCTGAAAAATATAAAATAAACTATGATTTTTATAACCAGGCATTTGATAAAATTTATTGTTCTGATTTTGAATTTAGAGGAGAAAATATAAAAAACATAAAATATCTTCTAAAGAAAGGACCCAAACTTCTTTATTTTTTAATAAAATCAAAACTAATAAAACCCGATGTAGTTATTGGTCTTTCAGGAATAAATTGGCAAGTAAAATTTGCAAGAAAATATTTTTATAAAAAAATTCCTTTTATATTTTTTACTCATGATATGAGATCTCATTTTTTTGAATCAAAAAAAAGTGCTTTAAAACAAAATCTAGAATTTGAAATAGAAGCAGAAAAATATAATTTTGAAAATGCAGATGGAATAATTCATAAAGGAGCTCCAGAAGGGTTAGAAGCTATTCAAGGAAGAATCTTTAACAAGGTTAAATTACCAAAACTTCAACTAAGCTTTGAACCTTATTGCTCTAAAGAATTTCAAGTACCTATAAATAAAGATAAACTTTCAAAAAAAGATAAAGAATTACATTTAGTATATGTAGGTTTTTTTTGGACTAATCAAGGAGAAGCAGGTTCACATTTCTTTAACAAACTATTAGACCAAAAAATTCATCTTCACTTATATATTACAGGAATAGGAGATGATCTTTCAAAAGAAGAAAAATTAGATTATCTTAATGATTTTTTTCCAGGATGTAAAGAAAATAAATATTTTCATATTCATCCAACCCTTCCTCCCAAGGATTTAATTCCAGAAATTTCTAAATATGACTTTGGATTATTTCCATTGATTCCTCTTTCAAAAGAAAATATAGAACCAAAGTTTTGCGCATCAAATAAAATAGCTTCTTATTTAGAAGCTGGATTACCTCTAATAACTCCTGAGGAACTTATTTTTTTAAATAAAACCTTAAAATCTTATGGATTAGATATAATTTATAATGATAAAAACATAATGGGTTTAAATAAGAGGTTAAAAAAATTAGATTACGAAGATTTAATTAATAAACTTAAAAAAATGAGAGAAGAATATAGTATAGAAAAAAATATTAACAAACTTCAAGAGTTTATTGAGGAGGTAATTAAAAATAAATAAAAATTAAAAATGAAACCTCCCCAACAAAAAATTGCCCATTTTGATGATCATGCTAGATTTTATGATATAGTTATAAAAACAAATCCTAGATACCTAGCCATGTTAGATTTCCATCTTGCCTCATTAGATGCTTGTGATGATGTTTTAGATAGTGGAGCTGGAACAGGAAACTTAACTCTTCCACTTTTACAAAGAGGTAAAAGAGTTTGTGCTGTAGATAATAGTGATGATATGATAACTCAATTAAGAGAAAAATGTAAAGAATATTCTTCAAGATTTGAAATCAGAAAAAGAGATTTAACTCAACCTTTAGATTTTCCTGATGGATCTTTTGATGGAACTGCATCATGCTATGTTGTACCTTATGTTAATGAACCTGTTTATTTTAGTGAAAACTGTAGTATCCTGTTATTATTTCCCAACGATAAGTTAAATTGATTCTTCATTTTTTTAGTTTTCTTATAAATGCTTGTGAGGGTGTTTCTAGTATATCAAACTTAAGAGATCTATGAGGTCTTCTATCATTATACCATT
>JBDRMT010000027.1:0-18255 GCA_043811855.1 archaeon
TTTCCATTTTAAAACTGACGATAATAATCTCTCCTTTGTTTTTTTGTTAAATTTAGTTCAGTCCAGTATGATTCATCTTGTTTTTTTATTTCTTCATCTAAAAATTCTTTATGGAAGGCTCTAGCAAAAATACTTGTTAATCCTACTCCTATAAAATAAACTATGGTTAAAAGAACTGTATTTATAAGCAAAGCTATTGCGTTTCCAAATGCTTTCTGACCTTTCATAAATCCTTTAAAAAACCTTTTCATGTTTCAAACAAATGTTTAAGTAAATAACTAATTCCTATGAGTATTAAAACAAAAATAAAGATAAGAATATAATTTAGTATTGTCATTTCTGCTTTATCTGTAATAACAAAGATAAAGTAGAGGATAGTTGCAAATACTAAGAACATGATTACATATCCAGTTATAAGTCCTGCTTGACTGTACTCTTTTTTTGGTTTAAACTTCATTTTATAATTATTTAATACTATTTTCTTTTTTAAAGATAGTTGTTTTTAAGAAGATTTAACATAATTTATAATATCATCACCTATTCTTTGGGCTATGATTTGATTTCCTTCTTCAAAAAGATGATAAGTGTCAAAGTAGATGGTTTTGTTCATATTATTAAATATTCCTGACAAGTCTGTTATCTGGTTATTAACTGCTAATCCTTGCATTTTGCTAGTAACATTTAAGTACAATTTATCAAATATTTCTTCTTTAGGTATTTTGTTTTGTTCATCTTCAGACATAGGTATTTTTGTTGCAAGAGTAGGTTGCCAGTAATAAAATCCTTTAAAATCATATTCTTTTTCAAGGGTTTTAATGATTTTAAGATTGTTTAAATAAAGCTTTATTGTTTCATCTTCTAAATCTGGGCTTATTTGTATTACTGGTTCGGGTTTTCCTAAAAATCTGTTTTTTAACTTCATTATATTTGAATTTAATATATTTTGTTTAATGTTTAACTTTTTTCTTGAATTAAAATCAGCTTCTCTATCAAACACATTTTGAGGAGATCCTGCTTTATTGATTTGATAAGAAGCATAAACATCATTTATTCCATCATAAAAGACAATTATATCTGGATAATTTTCTTTTCTTAGTTCTAATTCTAAAGCTATCATTCCTTGGGTAGAAACATAACCTCCCTCACCTAAATTAGTTACTTTAACAGGTATATTTTTACTACATAGATATTTTGATAAATAAGAGGGAATTGTACTACTATCTCTAACTCCGCTTCCCCATATAGTAGAACCTCCAAAAACAAATATTTTCAAAGAATCTTCAGATTCACAAGGATTTTCTGTTTTTCTAATTGAATTTTCATCTACATTTACATACTCTTCTGTAAAATTCTTTTGCCTTCTCCATCCAAGATAAGGATAATATTGATTTCCAAGAGATCTTTCTTCTCGAATATAGTCTTTTACCCAATCACTTTCATTAAGAACATCTAAATCCATCAAGTCAGTAGGTTTAATATATCTATAACCTTCTATTAAACAAAAAGAAACTAATTCTAATAAAAGTATTAAAACTATTATTACGGCTATTATAACAATAATACTTCTTATTATTTTAAATGGTTTTTTTAATTTTTTGAAAAAATTCTCAACTCTATTTTCTTTACTATGCTCAATGTTATTTTTTGACTTAACACTATTTAAATCAATGTCTTTAAAATATGATTCCATTCTTTTTATATATAATATATTAAGTAGTTTTAAAGATTATTGAAAGGTATTGATATTATTAGACTAATTTAAAAGTTTCTTAATATACTCTTTTTTCAAGGCTTTTTCACTATATCTATCTATAATAAACTGTCTGGATTGTTTAGAAAGCTTGTCTTTTTCATTGGGTGATAGTTTGAAGAAGGTGTTTATTTCTTTTGAAAAAATTTTATCAGTTAGTTCTGATTTTATTGCAGGTTTTAATATTCTTAAGGCAAGTATGTTTGATACAATGGCGGGAGTAGAGCAGGACATTGCTTCTCTTGGAACAAAGCCGTAAGATTCAAATCTGCTTGGGAAAATACATAAATCAGCTGCATTATAATAATCAACTAAGATTTCTTGATTTTGAGAGGGTAGGAGGATTAGGTTTTTGATATCTTTGAGATTGTTTTTTTTAAATCTATCATCTGCTAAATCTCCTATTAAAATGAATAGTTTGTCTTGGTTGGTTTTTATTGTTTTATAAATTATATCAGAACCTTTTAGGTGTTCTATTCTTCCTACATAAATTATAATATCTTTTTTTAATGGTAAGTTTAGTTTTTTCCTAGTTGTTGTTTTATTTTTTGGTTTGAAAAGCTCTGTGTTAATTAATAAGTTGAGATAATCTGACTTATTTTTTAAAGGATAATATTTTTTATAAGATTCATAAATATCTTCTGAACAAAATAATATTTTTTTTGTAAAAAATGTTAAAAAATATGAAAATATTGTTTCAAAAAATATTTTTAATTTTAATTCTCCTTTACTTAGCTTAGAAGCAGTTATAGGATCGCTTGCTTGAAAAGATATAAAGTCTGTTTTAGATAGTAA
Organism: archaeon; assembly: GCA_043811855.1. GTDB lineage: Archaea > Nanobdellota > Nanobdellia > Pacearchaeales > GW2011-AR1 > ARS1285. The sequence goes on from JBDRMT010000027.1 coordinate 2,546, forward strand.
GCTTGCAAACATCATTACAAAACCTTCTTGAGGCAATACTCCTAAGTTTGCTAGTCTTTGTATTTTGTTTTTTTTACAAAACTTTCTTAATTCAAAAAAAGCATTAAATCTATTACAAGAAGTTTTTACAATTTTTATTTTATTTGTTTTATAAGAATTATTAAAATCTTTAGGTGTAAAAAGAAAGACTTCTACATTGTCTGGAAATATTTTTTCAATAGAATTTAAGACAGTTTGCCTGTTAAAACCAAAACCAGATGTAAAAAAACATATTTTTCGAATCATAGCGATACGATTAAAGATAAGTTTAAATAGTTTTTTGGGATGAAAAATATATGATTTTTTTAACAGGAGATGTTCATAATAAGATTGCAAAAAACTGGGAACAAAAGAACAGTTCTGAATTAGAATCTGCTATTAAATACTTAGAAATATTAAAAAGATATGGGGTTTCATGTACTTTTTTTATTAATGGTATTTCCCTTAAAAAAGAAGCAAGAAAAGTTAGAGAATTTTTAAATTATGATGTTGAACTTGGAGGCCATACTTATAATAATTTTGGAAATATGAATGTTTTTAAAGGATTTGTTTATAAGAAGATGTGGAAGTGTCTTTATGGTCATGATTCAATTCAAAGGAAAGATATTCAAAAAACAAGGCAAGCCTTTGAAAATGCAGGATTAAAAATGAAAAGCTGGAGAACTCATGCATTTGGTTCAAATGAAAATACTTTTAAAATTCTTCGTGAAAATAAAGTTAGGTTTGTTTCTGATTTATTAGGAAATCAAAAACCCTTTGAAAAAGATGAAATTATACATATGCCTATAAACATTCCTGTTGATCAGAATACTATAAGCTATGGAATTTTAAAACCTGAAAACAGAGATTGTTTTGTGAGTTGTACAAAAGGAAGAATAATGCCTGATGAGTGGTTTGAAATTTTAAAGAAAAGAATTCAAGAAAATGAGAAAAATAATTTCCCAAGTATATTATTAATTCATCCTCAGACAATGTTTGCTTTGGATAATTTTAAGTTGTTTGAGAAGATTGCTAGTTTTTTGGCTAGTTATAATTGTAGAAGAATGAGTGAGTTTGAGATTTAGTATTATTTTCAATAACCTATATAAATCAACATATTCTTTATAGCATATGAAACAAAAAGAGATTGTGATAATTGTTCCAGGTGCAGCTCCCTTAACTAAATATCCTATTTTTATAAGATATTTATTTTTTTCAATTTTATATTTTTTAAGAATAAAACCAATTAAAGAAGATCATGCAGATATATGGGGAAGAAAGCTTTTAAGAAAAAATGGATTTATTTGGTTTTATTGGTCTAGAAAGGTAGATAATTTTTCATTAAAAATTGCAGAAAGAAGATTAAAAAAAGTTCTTGATAGTTATAAAAATAAGAATATAAAACTTGTTGGAATAAGCATAGGTGGACAAATAATACTTGAAACTTTAATGAAAAAATCTTATGATAATGTTTCTAAAATTATTTTTATAGGTTCTATAAATGGATATCATAAAATAAACTTTAAACATAAAAAAATAATTAATCTATACTCTAAAAAAGATTTTTTAACATATATATCTATAAAGATATTATCTCCATTTCATGGTTCTCGAAGATTATATGGAAAAAATATTAAAAATATTATTCTTCCTAATCTGACTCATAATCAGATTTGTTCAGATGCAAAAGTAGAGAAAGGTAGATTTAAAGGAAAATCTATAACTCAAATAATAACCCAATTGTTAAGAGATTGAGGTAAGAATTCACTTCATAATATAAGAAATAAACTTTCTTAATTCCATTGGATCTATTTGTTTTTTATTTCCTATTACTCTTGTTGAAAGACCTCCAATACAATTACCTATAAAAGGAATTAAAGTAGGATTAATTTTTTTGTAAGCTAAAAGAGCTGTTAGTGAAAAGTTTGCATCTCCTGCTCCTACCGTATCAATTGTTTCTGTTATAAAAGCAGGTGAATGATAAAATTCTCCATCTTGATAATAAATACTTCCATTTTTACCTAAAGTTATATTTACTTTATTTAAATTCATTATACTACTTAACTTTGCTATTGGTATTCTAATATCTGTGGATTTTTCTTGAAGAGGAAGCCGAAGTTCTCTTTCAGAAAGAGAAACAAAATCTGCTTTTTTGTATTTAGTTATAAAGTTATATCCTGAATTTCCAGAATTTAACTGAGTGTTTACTGCTAAAAATTTTCCATGATTATATAAATATTCAATTAAAGAAGGAAATAACATTCCATGTCCAAAATCTGAAACTATAATTAGATTATATTTTTCAATATTTTTATCAAGATAACTAAGGACCCTTTCTTGCATGTCATAATCTAGAATAATTTCATTTTTGTTATATATTTCAAATATTTTGTGATTATTATAATCATTCAAATATCTTTTTTTGATTAAAGTTTCTGAATCAGATACAAAAATATTTTTTTCTACATTTTCCATTAAACCTTTATTAACTAGCTCTTTAACATCATTTCCAATTTGAGTTAATATTCCTAATTCTTTTGTAAATCCTGCTATACTGTTTGCTACATTAAATACTCCTCCAAGATAAGTTTCTGAATTAGTAAATTTATGAGGGATTATTGCTTCTTTTCCTGCTTTTTCCATTGATTTGCAAAAAACATATTCATCTAAAATTGCATCACCAATTATTAGAGGTTTTACATCTTTTATTGATTCAAGGACATCTAGAATTTTTTCAATTGGAAAATCTTGTCTAAACTTATTTAAATATATCTTAGTCTCTTCTGGAATTGAGTAATTTATCTGGTTTATTATCTTAGAGGCTGAAAAAGTTATTTCATCTGTTAAATGTAATTTTCCTCCTACAAATTTTAGTGCTTCTTCTTCTAAAGCTAGATTTGAAACTGTTTTTTCAGATCCTTTTATTGCATCAATATCCTTATTATCTAAAACTTCTTTTCCTTTACAATAAAAGTCAGGTTTAATTAGTTTTATAGTATCAACAGCTGTAGGCCATTTATTTAGAGCTACAAAATCAATACATTCTAGTGCTGCTAAATGTTTTAATCTTATGTCTTGATGAAAAAAAGGTCTTCCAGGTCCTTTTTGAATAAATTGGTCTGGGGTTGTTGTAACAACTAGTATATCTCCTAGTTTTTTTGAAGCTAAAAAATGTTGAATATGTCCATAATGAACAACATCAAAAACTCCATGACAATGTACTATTTTTTTATTTTGAGCCTTAAGATTACTAATTATTCCTGAAAGCTCATCTAGGTTTTTTATTTTTTCTTCACCCATTTTTAGTTTTTAACCATTGGATACCTCAAATTTTGTTAATATTTAGTAATCTCTTAACATAAACATTTAAACTCCTCTTGTAGACTATGTTTATAAGTTGCTAATGAAAACCTCAATTTATGCATTGAAGCATATCATATAGGACTATCTTAAAAATTATTTATAAAGATTTATGTTCTTGGATAACTATCAATTTAATCTAATTTTATTTGAAAAAACTTAGATTTTTTAACTTTACCTTTGCTTTTTCTAATCTTTCATTAAAAAGAGCATCTACATCTAAATTTTTTTGAGAAAACCTAAGATGATTAAGATAATTTTTTGAAAAGGGGTTTAAGTAAATCAAAAGCCAGTTCATTCCAATTAAAGGATCTAAAACAATAAGCCTATCTTTAAAACAATCATCCCAAGAAGTATGATTATGGTATCTCTTTAAAAATAAATCTTTTAATTCTTTGTTTAGAAGTTTAGTTTTATCGTGATGTAAAAAATCAAGTATTTGTTTTGCTGGATCATCTCTTCCACAAAATTCAAAATCAATAAATACATATTTATCAGAATCTATAAGAATATTATGAAATCCAAAATCTCCAGGAGTTACAACTTGTTGAGCTAAAGGAAGCTCACAAGTATTAAATTTTTCAGAAGATTTTAAAAAATATTCTTTTAATTCTTTTATTTTTGGATAAACCTCTTTATTTAAAAAGTTCTTAACAGTCTCTCCTCCTACAAAATCACTAGTAATTTTCTCATACCTATTTTCAATTAACTTAATATAATCAAAAAACTCTAAACATTTTGTTCTCTCACACTTAAAATTGTTTTTATCTTTTATGTCTAGATTATGAATTTTAGCTAGAAAAGATGCTGCAGCTAAAATATCTTTATCTTTTATTTCACTTTGGTCTAGAATTCTTCCATCTTCAAAAGAATAAATACCTAAATTATCTTGTTCATTAAAATTAAAAGGTTTTGGAATTTCACGAAACCCCTTATTCCAGAGATAATTTATAGCAAAAAATTCAGTTTTTCCTCTGTTCCAATTATCATCTTGAATTGTAGAGTATTTTTTTAATAAGAAATTTTGATTAGGAGTAATAATTTTAAATAAAATATTATTTCCTTTATGATCTAACCTTCTTACCTCTAGTACTTTTTCTTTAAAATGTTTTTGAAAGTTGGTTTCCATATTAGAAGATTTCTGCAATAAAACTTATAAATATTATTATAATGAGATAATAATGGAAAATGTAGATAAATTGCCTGAGATTCTTGAAAATCAACTTCTAGAAATAGTAAAAAGAGTTTCAAAAGAGTATAATGTTCAGGTTTACCTTGACAATCCTGATTTTTTAGAAGATAGAATCTCTGCCTGGCATCAATTTGGTTTGATTAGTCACACAAAAAAAGTAAGAGAAATTTATTTAAATAAATTAAAAGAATTTTTAAGAAAATGGGATATTTCTAATTTAATAGAACATTTTGATGAAGAAATTAAAGATGTTAAAAAGTCTGTTTTATTTGAAATAAGCATTGTATTGCATGATTTAGGGAAAATACCTTGCTATGGAGATAGCAGAGTAGATAGAGAACATGAGATTTTATCAGGAAAGATTATTAAAGAAGATTTTTTAAATAATAAACTAAAAGATTTTGGGTTATTAGAAGAACATATTAATTATATTAAAAAATGTGTTGAAACTCATGATATTCTTGGAAAAGAATTAAGAGATAAATTAAAACATGAAAATAAACTAAATCTAGATTTCTTAAATAATAGGGATGTTATTGAAATGTGTAAATATCTTTATTTAAAATATGAAGATTTTAAAACAGAAATAGGAATCTTTTTTCTATGTGATTTATTAGGAAAAACAGATATAATAATAGATGTTGAAAATGACCAAGATATTTTAAATAAGGAAAAGGATATTGAAGATATATTAAAAAAAAGAAACCTTCCTGTAAATCTTAAAAAAGCTGTTATGCAATTGCCTATGACTATTAAATTAGCAGAAGTTTACTTAAAAAATTTATAATATTATTTTGTATCAATTTCTATCATTTTTTTAACATTACTATAAATAGTATCATCTGGATTTGGAATTAAATTATTTTCAAAAGCTTTTTTTAAATCTAAAACTGCATCTCTTATTGTTCTTTTTGGAGTAATTCCTAAAACCTTTTTTATTTTTTCAGAAGATATTGAATATGAACGAGAATCTGAAGTATAAGGTTTTTTTTCTATTTCAATATCTCCTCCTATTGTTTTCTTAACAATTTCTGCTAACTCATTTAAAGTATGATTTTCAGTTCCAAAATTAAAAACCTGTCCTGATATTTTTTCTTTTGGAGCAGTTAAAAGATCTATATAAAGATCAGTTATATCTTCTATGTGAATATTAGGTCTTTTTTGATCGCCTCCATTCACAATTATTTTTTTATTTGTAATAGCTTTAGATGCCATTATATTTACTATTACATCTAATCTCTGTCTTGGAGAATAACCACATACTGTTGCTAATCTAATAGCAACAGTTGTAAACTCAGGACTTGCTTCCTGAACTATTATTTCTTCTGATTCTGCTTTTGTTTTTGAGTAAATTGTTATTGGTTCTAAAGGAAGATCTTCTGTAACATTAGGTTCTTCTTTAATCCCATATACACTGCTACTTGAAGCATGAATAAATCTTTTAACTCCTCTTTTTTTAGCAAGTTTTACTAATTCTTCAGTTGCATATAAATTAACTTGTTTAGTAACTTCAGGGTCTAAATTTCCACAAGGATCATTTGAAATTGCTGCTAAATGAATTACAGATCCTACCCCTTCTAAGCATTTTTCTAATACTTTTTCATCTCTAATATCTCCTTTAATAATTTCACATTTATGTTTTACTGCATCTAAACCTTCAGATCCAAATAACATTAAATCAACAACCCTTACATCATATCCTTTTTTAATTAGTTTTGGAACTAAAACTGCACCTACATATCCTGCTCCTCCTGTTACTAAAACTTTTTTTGAATCTTGCTTTTTATCTTTTTTTAAGCTAATAAAGGCGGGTTTTTCATTTTCATGAGATTCTATTAAAAATTTTCTTACTTCTTCTGAGTTTTTAGGAAAATAACTTACAATATTTGGAAGTAAGCTCATTAATTTTTCTGCATTTATCTCGTTATGACTAGGTCCTAAAAAAGGATAATCTGCATATCCAACTAATTTAACATTAACATTTTGTTGATTTATATCTAATTTTAATTGTTCAAAAGGTCTTTCAATTAAAAAAGGAGTTATAGTATAAACATAAGGCCTTAACCCTTCTAATGCCATTCCTGCAGATATTCCTATAATACTTTGTTCACAAATCCCAAGATTAAAAAACCTGTCTGGAAATTTTTCTATAAACTCATCAAAAATTCTAAATCCTATATCTCCTACTAATAAATACAACTTATCATCTTTTTCTGCAAGTTCGGTTATTATTTTTCCAAATTCATTTCTCATTTTAATTCTTCATAAGCAGGATTTATTCTCTCTGGAGTAGGCCTTCTTCCATGCCAATCAGGATTGTTTTCCATATAACTTACTCCTTTTCCTTTGGTTGTATGAGCTATAATAAGATGAGGCATACTAGATACTTTTTTGTTTAGAACTTCTATAAGTTCTTTAAAATTATGTCCATCAGCTTCTGAAACATAAAATCCAAATGCTTCAAATTTTTTCCTTAAGCTATTAAATGATAAAACATTCTGAGTTTTATTAATAGCTTGTAGTTTATTATCATCAATAATTATTACTAAGTTATCTAATTTATGATGAGAAGCTATTAAAGATGATTCCCAAGTAGTTCCTTCTTGACATTCACCATCTCCCATTAAAACATATATTTTTCCAGATTCACTTTTTAGTTTTCTTGCAAGTGCCATTCCAACTCCAATTGGTAAGCCATGTCCTAAACTTCCTGTTGTACAATATATTCCATTCTCACAATCAATATCTGGATGTCCTAATATTTTAGGTTTGTATCCTTTTTCATTTAATAATATATAAAAAGGAAAACATGCGTGTCCTTTACTTAAAATAAATTTATCTTCTTCTTTTAAAATAAAATCATATAAAGAAATCATTATTTCTATTTCTGAAAGACTACCTCCTATATGGCCTTCTCCTGTTTCTAATGCTAAGTCTAAGACTTTTTTTCTAAGTTCTTTTGCTCTTTCAATTAAGTCTGTTTCAGAAAAATCCATTTTTAAGGGAAATTAATATGATCACCATAATTATCCAGCATATTCATAATTGCTATATTTCTAGCATCATAAGAACAATGTTGTTGGCATTCCACCTTTGGGTTAAAATTTTTAAATAATTCTTTTGCTTCATTACTAAACCAAAGATCTTTAAAAGATTGATCTTTTAAACTTCCAATTGCTCCTTTTTCTAAATAAGTTTTGTCATGACAAAAATAAACAACACTATCTGCCCCAATTACTGGAACAATCTGCATTATAGGGCAAAAGGAATATGTTCTTTCAGGAATTCCTGTTAATCTAAAATCATTTTCATAAGTATCAAATATTTTGAATTTTTCATCTTCAAGCTCTTGTTTTGCTCTTTTTATTTGGGAAATAACACTTTCTTTAAAGGGCTGATGGTATTTTTCCCATTCTCCTTCTTGGTCAATCCACCTTGGAGTAAATTTTACATGATTTACACCAAGACTTTTAAAATATACTGCTGCTTCAAAAACTTGGTTAGTATTTAAATGATTTACAACAAAATTAATTCCTAATTCACATTTATCATCTTTAATTTCTGAAAATTTTTTAATATTTTCACTTAATTCTTGAAAAAGTCTTTTAGAAACTTTTCTTATTTCTGTAAAAGTTTCTTCATTACAAGCGTCTAGAGATATTCTTACCCATTTTGCTTTTGCAAGAAGTTCTGCTATTTCTCCATTAAGCATTTGTCCATTAGTGATTATAGATAAATCAATTCTATTATCAAGAGTTTTTCTTAAAGTTTCTACAATATGAGGATAAATCAAAGGTTCTCCTCCACCTGAAAAAGTAAGTGCTTTAACTCCTATTTCTTTAAAATCATCTAAGATTTCCATCATTTTTTCTCTAGGAATCTCATCATTTTGATTAAATCCATGTGAAAGAACATTTTGTGTTTCAGCATTTGGATCATAAGAACAATAAAAACATCTGTGATTGCATTTGTTTGTAGGTTTGATTCTAACACATACTGGAGCTATTATCTCACCTTTTCTTAAAGAATCTAGCTTTTCATGCTGCCAAACAATTTTAAGATTTCCATATTTTTTCTGGATTTCTCCATCTTTTTTTTCCATTATAAAGTTTTTGTTTGTAAGTATATAAATATTATTATGATTAAAAAATATATTAAGAACTAACCCTTATAAATAGAACTTTGGATTAATAAAAGAGTCCATAAAATTGCAATAAAACTACTCATAATACTTGCAAAAAACAAATCAAGAGTAAAGAAGACAATAGTCTGGGTATAAAGAGCAACAGTGGTTATTACTGCTGTTTGAACTACAATATGTCTTTTTTTTGTTTTAAACCCGTGATAAACTTGAGGGATTAGTGAATAAGCGAATATTGCATTTAAAACTGTAAGAGTAATATCTTGCCATACCATATTAAAGATTATAAACAATTATTTAAATAACTATCTAAAAAATAAAAATCTTGATGTGTCTTTTAAAACGAGAATATTTATATATAGTCAACCCTATTTCCAAAAATGATTTATAGAGAATTTTAAATTTCTTTAAAATTCTCTAAGAAGAACTTTAATGTGTTTTCCTTCGGAAAATTTAATGATTTAAAGTTCTCTAAATCTGGTGTTAAAATGAAAATTACATTTATTATACCTAATACAGCTTGGTTTGAAAAAAGATACTGGCATAATTTTCCTTATACAGAAGCAATCTTAACTGCAGTTTTAAAAAGAGAAGGATATTCTGTTGATAATATTGATGCTAATATTAATAATCTTAGTGAAAAAGATTTAGAAAGAGAGCTTAGAGAGAGAAATCCTGATATAATTGGAATTGGTCAGATGGCTTTAGAATATAAAGATTGCATACATAAGTCATTTGAAATAATAAAAAAAGTAAATCCAAATATTATTACTCTTACTGGAGGTATTTATCCAACTCTTTCTCCTGAAATCGTTACAAAGGATAAAAACATAGATTATGTAATTTTTGGAGAAGGTGAAGACAGAATTTTAAAATTATTAAATGCTATAAAAAATAAAACAGGTTTTGAAGAAATAGATGGGTTAGCTTATAGAAAAGATGGAGAAGTGATTATAAATCCTCAAAATAAATTAAAGGCTGTTGATTTAGATTCTCTTCCATTACCTGATTATTCTGGATTTGATATGCAAAGATATACTAATTATCAACAAAAGTATACTCAAAATTTTAAATTTAAAAAACTTCCTGTTGGAATAACAATGACTTCAAGAGGATGTCCTTTTCAGTGTACTTTTTGTAGTAGTAGAGAATTATATTCTCAAAAACTTAGAACAATGAGTGTTGAAAGAGTTTTAAGAGAAGTTGATATGTTGATTAATGATTATGGAGTTAGAGAACTAATTTTTGTAGATGATTCTCTTTTATGGCCAAAAGAAAGAGCTATTAAGATAATGGATGGATTAATTGAAAGAAAAAAACAAGGTAAAGATATTGTTTGGAAATCAAATAATCTAGGAATTCACAGTATGGATGATGAAATCTTAGATAAAATGAAAGAGTCTGGTTGCTATCAAGTTATAGTTTCTATTGAATCTGGATGTCCTGCTACTTTAGACAGGATGAAAAAGCCTGTGAATTTAGAAAAAGCTACAGAAGTTTTAAAAAAAATAAAAGAAAGGGGGTTTGATAGTGTTTCTTCTAATTTTGTAATAGGAATGCCTGGAGATACTTGGGATGATATAAGAGAAGGATTTAGTTATGTTGATGATCTTGTAAATAAAGAATTACTTCATTATGTTGTTTTTCATATAGCTACACCTTTTCCAAAAACTGAACTATATGAAATATGTAAAAGAGAAAAGTGTATTCCAGAAGATTTTAGTTTTGAAAACCCTTCTTATTATGGATTTGGAAAAGGAGTTATTAATACTCCTGAATTTAAATCAAATCAATTACAAGTATTAAGAGCTTATGAATGGGATAGAATTAATTTTAAAACACCAAAGCAAAAAGAAATAATAGCTGAAATGTTAGGAATAACTTTAGATGAACTTGAAAAGTGGAGAAAAGATACTATTGAAAATGTAGGGGTGAATATAAAAACTGTAGATAAGAGGGAAGAATGATTCTAATAGTTGGTGCATCAGGATTTATAGGAAATTATTTTTTTAAAAGTTTTAATAAAGACTGTATTAAAACTTTAGGAACAGCTTATAAAAACAAAGGAGAAGATTTAATTTATTTTGATGTTAAAAATATGAGATTATCTGATTTAGAATTAAAAGAAAAACCAAGTCATATTATTTTTTCTTCTGCAACTACTACAAAGATTGATGATACAAGGAAATTTTGGGAAGAATCTTACTTTGCAAACTGTAAAAAAATTAAAGAAGGAATTGAATTTTGTTTTAAAAATAATATAACGCCTGTTTTTGTTTCTACTGATCATGTTTTTGATGGTGAAAAAGGAGATTATAAAGAAGAAGATGAGAGAAACCCTATCAACTGTTATGGACAAATAAAATATGAAGTTGAAAATTATTTAATAGAATCTGGCAAACCTTATTTAATTGTTAGGGTTGGAAAAGTGTTTGGTTTAGATGTAAATGATGAAACTCTTTTTAGTTCATTTATTAAAAAAATGCAAAGAAATGAAACTCTTAATTGTGTTTCCAATCAAATATTTACTCCTATTTATATTGGAGAGATGTATAATTTTATGAAAATCTTAATAACTAAGAATTATAATGGGGTTTTTCATTTAGCATCTTGTCCTACAACTACTTTTTATGAAGTTGCAAATAAAATTAAGGAATACTATAATTTTGATTCAGAGATTAATTCTTGTACTTGGGATTCATTTGGACTTTTAGAAAAAAGACCAGTATTAATTAATTTGAATATTAATAAAATAAAAGAAATAACAGGTTTTAATGAAAAACCAATTGAATTTTTTTTAGAAAAAATCAAAATCTAATTTGCTTTACTCAACAACCAAAACAATTCAAAATATTAGTAATCTATATAATTATAAGATAAGTCTCATAAGAGGTGTTAGCAAGAGAATCCTAGCTTCTTAGGTTTATAAGATACTAAGATATATTTATATGTTAAAATCTAATAAACTTTTTTAATTTCTTCATCCCAGATATTACATCCTTTACAAAGAGGTAAGCTATTTCTGTTTCCAGAAGCATGAATATCTCTTATTTTTTTGTTTGCTTCAGATATCCATATTTCTTTCATAGTTGAATTATTTAAATCACCTAAAAGAACCTTATTATCAAAATCACACCCACATAAAGGAACTTTTCCATTAAAATGAACAATCATTGTTCCAAATGGTGAAATACAAGGGACAGAAGAGTATTTTTCATTTTCTTCTTCTGTTTCATCATAATTTTCTAATTGAGCTCCCCAGCTATGCATTGGTTTTGAAGTTACAAAATCATTTTTAGAAACTTGAGAAGTCCAAAATTTTTTAAAGTCTTCTTCTTCATGTTTATTTTGTTCTTGTGATACCATTCTTACATGAATCTTTAAATTAGTATTTAATTTATCTCTTAATTTAATAAATCTTAAACAATTTTCAACAACTTTATCAAAATCTAATCCTTTTCTAACTTTTTCAAAAGTTTCTTTTGTTGTTCCATCTATTGAAAATCTTAAATCATCTAAACCAGCTTGTATTAGGGCATTTGATTTTTCTTCATCTAAAAGGGAAGCATTAGTTGAAAAACTAACTTCTTTTATTCCTGCTTGTTTTAACATTTTTATTCTTTGAATAAGTTTAGGATCTAGTAGAGGCTCGCCATTTCTTGATAAACAAACCCTTTCTATCCAATCAGAATAATTTTTCATTTCATTTGTCATTTTAGAAAATAAAAAATCACTCATAATACTCCCTCTATCTCTTAATCTCCAAACAGGACACATATTACACATGGCATTGCATGCTCTTATTGTTTCTACTTCAAAGTATTTTGGAAAGTGAAGAGCTTCAGATATATTATTTAATTTTAATCTTCTTGCTAAATTTTCTAGTTCTTTTTGATTGTGGTTTGAGAATTGCATTTTCTTATCAAAAAAGTAGAATATATAAAAGTTTTTATACTGAATTGCAAATAATGGGTTATGAGAGAAATAAATCTTTTAGAGTCTAATCCTGCAATTAAGAGGAAAGTTGAAGCTGGTTGGAGAACAGATGAAAATAAAGAAATAGCAAAACGTTTTGATAGAGAATTTTTTGATGGAGATAGGATAAATGGTTATGGTGGATATTATTATGATGGGAGATGGAAAAAGGTTGTTAAAAAACTTCAAGAATTATACAATATTAATTCAGAAAGTTCTGTTTTAGATGTTGGATGTGGAAAAGGTTTTCTTTTATTTGATTTGCAAGATTTAATTCCAGGAATTATGGTTGGAGGATTAGAAATTTCAGATTATGCTTTAAATAAATCAATGGATAAGTATGGAGAGTATGCAGTTAGAGAAGGCATAGAAACAGGAGAGGTTTTAGAAATAGAGAGAAAGGCTAGAAACAAGGTTTTACCTTTTTTAATTAAAGGAAGTGCAGAAAAACTTCCATGGCCTGATAATTCTTTTGATGTTGTTTTATCTATTAATACAATTCATAATCTACATGAAGAAGAATGTAAAACAGCTATTAAAGAGATGATAAGGGTTTGTAAGCCTGGAGGGCATATGTTTATTCAGGTTGATTCTTATGTAACTGCTGAAGATAAAGAAAGAATGGATAACTGGATTTTAACTGCTGAAACAGTTAAAAGTGTAGAGGAGTGGAAAGATTTTTTTAAAGAAGCGGGTTATGATGGAGATTATTATTGGACAATTGTTTGAAGTGATGCCTTTTGGATAGAATTTAAACTTACCAGGAGTACTAATAATCTTTACAATTACAATATAAGCCTAATCACACAAGAGAGATTTCACGTCTTAAGTTTATAAGATACTTATATTAGTTTAGATATAAATCAAGATGGTTTCTATTTATTAGATAATTTTATTCTTAATTTTTTAAGATAGTTTAAAGCTCTTATTTGATAAGATCTTAAGACTCTTATCTTACTATGATGTTGATAAGCTAATCTTCTTAAAAAATTTGCTACAAAAAAACGCATGTGGCAGTTTCTACATACTAAATTAAAACTATAAGAAAGAGGATTTTCAATAGAACAATTCTTATAGTTTATTTTTTCCTTGCAAAAAGGACATTTAACTTTAACATCATAAGTTTGATAACCTTTTTTTACAACAGAAAGGGGCTTTATTATTTTACAATAATTTCCTGTTGCACCTACAACTTCATCAGCTAATTTTTTAAAATCTTTATCACTCATATTATTAGTCATGTTTAAAACCTTTGATTGAGAGAAATTTTTAACAAAATTAATTTCATTTTTTATTAATCCTTTTTTTAAACAGTGTTTATAGATTTCACTTCCTGGATAAGGTTGAATAAAATCTAGAAAAATATGGCCTTTACCTTTCTTTTTCCAATAATCAAGAGTTTGTTTTGCAGTTTCTTTTGTTTCTGCAACATCACCAAAAATAAAATTAGCATGAACGGCTAAACCTGCTTTTAAGGTTTCATTAAATGCAAAATCTATTTGTTTAGGTGTTATTGGTTTTTTCATGCTTTTTAAAACAGTTGGAGAATAACTTTCAAAACCATAACTAACAGTATCACAACCAGCGTCTTTCATTATTCTTAACATTTCAGGATCAACATCATTTACTATTAGCTGAACAGACCATTTTAATTTCCATGAAATCTCAATTTGTATTTTTTTAATACCCTTACAAAACTGTATTACTCTTTCTCTATTAACAGAAAAACAATCATCATAAACTAGAATTATATTAATTTTGTATTTTTTTATCATTAAATCTAATTCTTCAAGTACTTTATCCATAGACCTAACTCTATATTTTCCTTCATGATAACAAAAAGTGCATTGAAATGGACATGCCCTACTTGTTAAAATTGGATAAGTTCTTGGATTATCAAAAGGATTATAATTATGAAATAAATTTGTACGCAGGTTATCTAGATATTCTTCAAACCCAAATGCTTCAAAATCTGGATAAGGCATAGAATCAAGATCTTCTAAAGGTACTCTAGGATTAGTAATTATTATTTTTTCATTATCTTTATAAGCAATTCCATTTACTTTGCTTAAATCTTTATTTTTTTCTAAAGATTCTAATAATTCTATAATTGTTTCTTCACCTTCTCCTAGGACTGCAAAATCTATATTTAGATCTTTAAAGTAAAGCTCTGGATTTGTGGTTATTATTGGGCCTCCTAAAATTAGTTTGGGTTTAGAAGGATGATTTTTTGAAATATCTATGATTATTCTTGTATTGTTATAACCTAAAGCATTATTGCCTGTTCCAATAAAATCATATTTTTTTTTGTTCAGAGTGTTTTCTATAATCTCTTTAATTGTCCCATCACAATGATTAAGATTAAGGCAGTCTACTTCATAATAATTTTTCTTTAAAACAGAAGAAATATAAGCTAAACCTAGTGGAAACATATAAAGATAATTTCTTTTGTTTGTAAAGTGATATCTAGGAACTATTATTAAAATTTTATAATCTTTTTTCTCTTTTTTCTGAAGGGAGGTTAGCTGTTTCATGAAACATTATTAATTTGTTTATTTATAAGGTTTATTAGACTTTCATGCATCTTAAAAAAGCAACATATCTTCCATAGGAACTTCTATGATCTTCAACTCTAAATCCTAAATCTTCTAAATTATTAACAAGTCCTTGTTTAGGTATACCTCTTCTTCTTATTCTTAGAGAGTTTTCATAACTTGTTCTTTTAAACTCATCAAACTGTTCTCTTCCTTCTGGAAGAAAACCAACCTCTGTTGCTCTTTTTTCCAAATAATCAAACATAAATTCAAAAATATTTGGTTCTGGAAGTAATGCTGATAAAGAAAATATTCCTCCTGGCCTTAATATCCTATGGTTTTCACTAAAATATGTGTTATCCCAAAACTATTTCCTAAGGCTGTTATAATTACATATATGAAATTAACAAAAAAGAAGTTAATTGAGACTTTAAAGCAACTTAATAATGGTAAAACTGTTTATCAAGTTAGAAAAGTTGCTGGAATAACT
>JBDRMT010000028.1:0-19219 GCA_043811855.1 archaeon
GCGAGGTAATAGAACTTATTATTACATTGTAGAATCAATAAGAAAAGGGAATAAAGTAAGACAAAAAGTTATTCTCTATCTAGGTAAAGCTGAAACAGTTCTCAAAAAGCTAAGATCAAAGGCTAATTAGTACGCAAGGCCGGTGAAATCAGTAGATTGAATTTTTTATAAAATTTGATTAAAGCTTTAGCTTTAATATATCAAATAGAAAATTAGCCGTCTTATGAACAGACTAATTTTCTCATTTATTTTAGTAATAATTATCACTAGGATCACACTTGTAACAAAGCTTCAGCTAGTAAGGTTCAGAAGTAAGTGATTAGTTAAGCTAATCTTGCCTTAACACAATCCATAATATCTTCTCTAAATAATTCTGCTTCTAATTCTGGTCTCCAATAAAAATTAAGATCCTTAACACTCTTTTTCAGAAAAGTAAATATCCTTCTGCATCCTTTTAACATCTTCTCTCTTGGTTGTTGAAACTTGCTTCCATTCCTAGAAACAAAATTGCATAAAGTCCAAAAGTCCTGCAGTAAGAATGAAACCTGAGCAAGAAAAGTTATTGTATTTAGATTAACTGAAGTAGTCCATGTATAAAAATCTCCTGCTACCCTATATCCTGTTTCAATTCCTCATCTCTTCCTATAAGCAGAGATGATAACTGAGAGGACAGCCCTCCTTTTACCTTGTATGTTTGTAGTAAACAAATGTTTTTTCTTATTTCTATTATCTACTATCACTAGAATATCTTCTTGATATTCTTTTGATCTGTTCTCATGATAAGTATAGGGTATAACTGTAAGCTTTCTTGAAGTCTCACATAGTCTTTCAATTTTTTTATTATTTATTAAAGGCATTGCATATTTTGCCCTAAGCTCGTCGAGAAGTCGCGATGTTTCAACTCCATTGAAACCTCTATCCAGCAATACTAAACCAATGCTGACATACTTTCTTGCTTCCTGACATACTTTCTTGCTTCACTTATCAAATACTGGATAATGCTTTTTTTCAATTTTAATTGAGTAACTGAAACTGTTGCCAGATTAAACCTTATGCCCTCTTCACATATGCAGATTGTTGCATAACTGTAAGCAAAGTTAGTTCCTAACTTCCTTTTAGTTCCAACAGTTCCTTCTGTATCTTTCTTTCCATAGAAAGGTTTGTCATGAAAGTCTATACTAACTATAGTTTTCCTTTTGCAAAAGCCAAATCTTCGTGCAACACGGAAGATAGCTTTCCTTGTTTCTTCTGTGAAATCATTAATGATTTCAGAATTAAAATCCCCTATTGTTCCTAGAATCTTTCTATTTGAATATACATCATATCCTTTTCTTTTTAGTTTCTTAACAGCTGTAGTAACTGTAATTCCACTAACTGAAGCATACACAACTGGAAGCAGTGTTTTTCTTTCATTAATATTATATTCCTTCTTTAACTGATAAGATATGATTTCTATAGTAGAATCTTCAAAAGATTCTTTCCTAAAGATTTTTATAAACCTGTTAACTAATGATTTTATCATTTATGCACCTCCTTTTTTACGAAAGGAGGTGTACTATCATAAATTTTTCGGTAGAAATAATGATTTAGTTCAATCTACTGGAAATTAGATTATTTATAGATTCTTTAGTATCTTCTAAACATAATGCACAAGACTACTCTTGCTTGACAAGTAGCAGACTCTCTTTATAATTGTATAAGTTATTAGTTATTTATTTCACCCTTTCATAACACCAATTGGTTTTAATTTTGCAACTAAATTTCCAATACCTGCTTTATGACTAACTTCTACAACCTCATCAATATCTTTGTAAGCTTGAGGAGATTCTTCACTTATACTTTTATAACTTCCTGCTTCTAATTCAATTCCTTTTTTACTTAATTTTTCTTTAACACCTTCTGCTCTTATTTCTTTTCTTGCTTTAGTTCTAGATTGAACTCTTCCAGCTCCATGTGCAGTACTTCCAAAACTAACTTCTTCTGCTTCTTTTGTTCCAACTAAAACATAACTTGCAGTTCCCATTGTTCCTGGAATTAAAACAGGCTGTCCAACTTTTCTATAATCTTCAGGAACTTCTTTTCTATTAGGTCCAAACGAACGCGTTGCACCTTTTCTCATAACTAGAACTTCTTTTTCTTCACCATTAATATTATGCTTTTCAAACTTTGCTATATTATGACAAATATCATAAACAACATCTATCTTAATACCTTCAAAATCTTTTGATTTTGTGGAACCAAAAATCTTTGATTTTTGGGTGTCTGGAAAATAATGTTTTAAATTTTGCCTAACCCAATGAGTTATTAATTGTTTATTTGCAAATGCAAAATTAGCAGCACAATTCATAGCTGATAAATATTTTTTCCCAAACTCACTTTTAATTGGAGCATTAACAAGTTCTCTATCTTGTTCTGGAAAACCATACTCATTTTCCATTAATCTTATATAATCACTTGCAACCTGATGCCCTAAACCTCGAGAACCACAATGAATCATTATTGTAATCATACCTTCTTTTAATCCAAAAACTTCTGCAATAGCAGAATCAAAAACTTTCTCAACTATTTGTAATTCTATAAAATGATTACCAGCTCCTAAAGTTCCTAATTGCCCAATCCCCCGATCTTTTGCTCTTTTACTAACATCTTCTGGATTTCCCTCAAGCCTTCCATTTTCTTCAGTATGAAGATAATCTTCTTTTGTTCCATAACCTTTTTCAACAACCCACTGAGCACCTTTAGTTAAAACATCATCTAAATCTTTTTTAGAAAGATTCATCTTACTTCCTCTTCCAACACCTGATGGAATTGTTCTAAACAGCGAATGAATTAATTCTTTTACTGAAAAACTTTTAGTTTTTGAGTTCCCAAAAATTTCTAATTTTTTAGGATTTCCAATTTTTTCAATATCAGAAAGAACCAAGTTTGTCCGAAGCAATCGAACTGAGCAATTTATATCATAACCAACACCACCAGGACTTATTACTCCTTTATCAACATCAAAAGCAGCAACTCCTCCTATTGCCATTCCATAACCCTGATGAGCATCTGGCATACACAAACTTGCTCCTATTATTCCCGGAAGCATTGCAACATTTTTAACTTGTTCTAAAGTTTTGTCTTTTTTTATATCTTCAATAAGTTTATCATTTGCAAAGATTCTTCCAGGTACAAGCATTTTTCCTTCTTTAGGAATTTCATAAATTATATCTGAAATTTTTTTTAATTCCATATTTTTAAAAATAACAATTAATATAAATAATTATCTGTGATGTAATTACTTAATTTTATTATAATCATAAAATAGTTCTCGAATTGGACTCCGTCACAATTCTTCACTAAACCTTAAATATCTGATAAATTTAAAACTAAAATTATAATCAGCCTAGGGAAGAGAGTAAATCATAATGGAAACTTTATGAGATGCTTCTTATTTTTGCGAAGAAGCTTTAACTTGTTCAGCTTCGAAAGCAAGGAATTGTTTAAAATTAAACAGCTAAGATATATGTCTTCAAAGCAAATTATACTATTAGATACCTCAAACATCCACAACAACCTGACAAACAAACTTACTCTTTCCATCAACTCTTTCTTGTTTAATAAAAATATCATTATAAGTAATAGCTTTAACATCTGTTTCTGTTTCATAATTTTTAACATTATCTCCAAAAACTTCTGCAGTTAAAATCCAATCATATCTCTTAATCTTGTTTCTAATTTTAGATTGCATATAAAGTTTAGAATTTTCCTTTATATGCAACCCTGAATAATTTTGTGAAGCAAAATTTTCTTGTTTCCCAAAAATCTTTAGATTTTTAATCTCACTTATTAAAAATCCACCAACATCTATTAAATAAAGAAATTCTTCTAAAAAATCATACAACAAACTTTCTTTATCTCTTCCCTTAACAGTAATCTTTTTACTTTTTTTACTTTTAATTTTATCTTTACAAATTATATTAATTAAAGCATAACCTGCATTTTTAAAACATTTTTCTAATGAATCTCCAAATGCCTGAAATTTTATATCTGCAGTATGTTCTAGAAACTTAAATCTTTCATACATTTTATTGAAGGTTTACTCCCTAACTTTTTTATTGGTAATTTACAAACTTAACACGTGAGAGTGCTCTACTTATTGCATTCACTTACCTTGTAGTTATGTAAGATACCAATATTTTTATAATTTATTCATATTATTAAATCAAAACATATTTAAATAATCTTTTACTATTATTTTCAAGAAAAGACATAGAAAATCAAAGATTTTCTAGTATTATAATTTAAAAAAGAGGAATAAAATTATAAGGTGGTGAAATTAGAATTAAAAATCCAAAATAAGATATATTACTTGTTAGTTCTTGCATTCATTGTTATTGCAATAAATGGAATTGTAAATGCAGGATAGGATACTGAAAAAACAATGTTTCATAATTCAGAAGATGTTAAAGTTAGTATTGATGATGGAAGTGGCCCTATTGATTATAGTTTGCAGGAGGCTATTAATGGTGGTATGTTAGGTGGTGGAGGAGTTGAAACTGCAATAGCATATCATGCATCATAAACTAACTCACTTTATTTTATTGATGGTCCAGCTGATGTTACAGCAGATCCTTCAATAGCTTTTACAGACCTAAATGATGTTAGAAGTTTCACAAGTTCAGCAACCTCTCATGATGGTATAGAATGTAACTTTTCTAATGGATGGATTGTATCGGGTTGTTTTGTATCTAGTAATTCAGGTGGGTTTCATGGTGAAACTGAAATATCCTATAATAAAAATGGCTGTGTTTCAGATGACCTTAATGAATTCTCAAGCACATATCTTTATATTATATGCACGAAAAACATTGGAGGAAGTTTAGGGGGCGGAGGAGGATTAGAATATCTCGGAATTTGTGGAACTCCTGCTTCTGGAACCTGTAAATGTAATTTAGGTGAAACAATAATGTTAATGCAAGCTAATTCTGCAGGACCAAATGGATATTGTCAAGTTAATAATCAAAACTCTATTAGTGTTGAAGGCTATTGTGAATTATCAGCATCTGTATTTGCTTGTTTTAAGTGAATTAATTTATTCATTTTTTACTGTAAATTCTCTTATTTGAGGAATACAACTTTTTTTTGAATATCCAGAAGCTCTATATTCTCCTTTTCCAGGTCTGAAAGATCCAAAAGTTAGTCTTTGATGATTATCTTGTAATACTTCTTGAAATCTTAAAACTTCTTCATAATCTCTTTTAAATTCAAATCTATTACTTCTTTTACCATTAACTTCTTTAGTTGGATAATCAACAATATATGGTGTTCCTAATCTTTCTACTCTTGCACCTGCTAAAGACCCCTTTCCAGTTTCAAGAGAATCCATTACTATTAAAAGATGTTGATCAGGTCTATATACTATTTTATTAAAATCATAAAATCTATCACCTTTATCTACAAATCCATTTTTATTTTCATCTTTATGAGCACATATGTGAATTGCTGGTTTATATTCCTTATTAGTCCTTTCAGAGACTATTTTAGTTCTTGGTGGAAGTGCCTTTCCATTACTATCTACTCTATATAATGGTTCAACAACCTCTCTTGGATTGCCTTTAGGCTTTTTACCATCAGCTTCTACAGAACTAGTTAAATCTGCAGATCCAATTAAACAAGCTCCAGCTAAAAATAATTTCCCTATTAATCCTGTTCTTTTTTTATCCATTTTCTTAATTTACATAAGTATTTATACTTTATAAATCTTTCTATTTGTAACTACTATGTAATGGTCATAATAAATAGGTTAAAATACATCCCCCTCATTATTATCTAAAAAAACTAAAAACCTAAAACTTTTCTTGTCCAATCACTTCCAAAAGTTTGTCTAGCAAATGTTCTCATATTTTCAGCTTCTCTTGCTGATTTTAGATTATTATAAAGAGTTTCTTGTTGAGAACTTTGAAATTGACTTATTTTTCTTCCAGCTTGAAACACACCCATTTGCTGTTCTAATTGATATTTCATAAAACTTCTGAACTTAGCACCTTCTACACCATTCCAGTATCTAGAATCTTGATTTTTAACAGCCATTCCAAGTCCTAAAGAATATGGAACAAATTCCATTGCTCCTCCAACTCCATCTTGTTTACCCCCCTTTAATTTACCAGCTGTCGCCATTTGTACCCCTACTCTTCCACCATTTGTATAAGCAACAGCTTCATCTAAAATATAGAGTGGTTCATTATCCCATTGACTTGCAACTCCTCCTGAAATATAAGTACCAAAACGACTACCTCTTAATTCATTTGGAACATATCCTATTACATTTTTTAATCTTATATTAGGTTCTCTTAATAAAGCATATTTACCATTACCAACATAAAAAGCATTATCAACCCCTGTTCCTCTTCCAAATTTGTTCTTTATATGTGAATTAATTCCATGAGTTCCTTCATGAGCTGCAGTCATCGGATCAGTATCAATTAATCTTATTTTTTGAGTTCCATCTGGACCTGTTACTGTTACATATTCATTCATACCAGAACCACTTCTACTTGCAATATCATCTAACCCAGAAATTCCAGTATTACTTCTTAAAGAAGAAGCCATATTTCTAAATTTAGGATTATTAACATTTGAAGTTACACCTCCCACACCACCTGAACCCTGCCCCCCAGTTATCTTACCATTAATTTCAACTCTTGCATCAGCATCTTGCCTTACAAGTGCTACTTGATTGTTTTCATTAAAAATAAGCTTTGCACCCTTTCCATTTATTTCTTTAAGAGATTCTTGATTAGTATTATAAGGAATCCAGTCAATAGCAGGACTTGCACTGTTCTTTGTTGTAGAAGAATGAGTTAAATAAGTTCCTTTATCACTTTGAAAAATTTTATTCCCTTTAATATAAAATCCTTTTTTACCAATATCAACAACAACATCCCCATAAGTACTAAATTTAATGGGTCTTTTTTCTCCAGGAGTGTTTTTAATTCTAAATGCAGAACCTGTTTTAGTAGCAATAGCAAAATTTGTATTTTCTTTAACAGGAATAAATGGATTTCCAGGCTCAAGAAAAACTCTTGCTGACCTCCCTTCAATAAATTTATTATCTTTATCTAAGATTAAATAATTACCTTTAAAACCCTCTGGTTTTTTATCTTGATTAAAAAACAAATATGTTTTATCATTATTTAATTCATAATCATTTCTAAATTTAGCACTATCCCCTTCAACACCCTTTATAGATACTCCTGAACTCTTGAAGCTATCTCCTTTATTAACAAAAACATAAATCCCATTATCTTCTTTATTATGTTCAGTACTTATAGACCCTTCAAAAGAAACCTTTCTTCCATCTTGTTTTCTTTCAATTAAAAATTCAGAAACTCCTTCACTATTAAAAGTTATGATATTTGGTTTTACATCAATTTTTTCATCTGCTAAACTTGGTACCTTAACACTACTTCCTCTTGGAACATCAATCTTAACAACCTGGATATTTTCTTTTTTTTCAACACTCCCTCCAGCAGGAACCTCAAATTTATCATTTCCAAAAACATATTCTTTTTTATCTTTATCAACTTTAAAATTTGCAGAAATAACATTACCATTGTTATCAAAAATTACTTCTCCATCTTTTTGAATACCTTCAAATTTATTTCCACGAGAATCTACAACATAACCTTCTTTTTCAAAAATTACTTTTCTACCACCGTTATCTAATTTAGCTATCTTAACATTTTTTTGTTCTTTAAATTTAAATGTTTTTTGGGCTGAACTTTCTGTCCCCTCACTACTTCCTTCTTCAGCAAGTATAATTGTAACTTGTGCAATAATAAAAAAAATTATAATAATTAAAAATAATCCGACAATAAGATTACTCTTTTTTTTATAATTTTTCATTTTATTCATTATGTCTAAAACAACCCCCTATGCCTTTGCTTTTTAAGCTTAGGAAAAGAGTTGTTGCCTCCATAAATTTAATTTTTGTATATTCCAATTCAAGAGAGCAAGATTACTCTTGTTTGTTTTGTTAGTTAACATTTTTTTTGTTTATTGATTCCTCATCCTTTAAGATGAATTTAATTTATTTTGATGCAAAATAAAATTTAAACTCTTGATCTCCAATATCTGAGTTTAAATCCCTTATAATAAATAAGATAGTTTCATCGTCATAATCTAAGATATTAACAAAAACATTGTTTTCTTCAGCATAATCATCAATACAACTAATACATACATCCCCATTATTTTCAATCTGATCTTCAACAATTTTATTAGAAACTTCATAAACAAGTCCCATTCTTATTGGAATATTTGATTTAAATTTATTAAAAGTATATGTTTTATCAGCTTTTTTTACAGTTATTAAATAATCAGAAGACACAATAATTTGATTGTTTTCAATAAAAGTTAATACCTTTAACTCTTTACTATTTATTTCAAAGTCAGGATAATCAACAAAATCTCCTATACAAAATTCTAAAAAATTTTCAATATATAAGGAGATTTCACTTTCAATCTTTTCATTACTTGGAAGTTTACTTTCTCCATTAAAATAATAATAAGCAATTCCATCTTCAGTAGAGAGTTCAGGTGAAAGAAAATAACCTCCTGTCTCACTAACATAATAAATTCCATCAATAGCAGTTTCTTTTATACAATTATTAACAAAATCATATATTGGCTTAATTTCAACACTTACATCTCCTCCTAGATTTGAGGCTTTGTTTTTAACTAGTATATAACTAACAACTACAACTAATAATATTATTGCAACAATAATAAATAGACTTATCTGTCCCTTTTTTTTACCTCTTTTCATTACTTTCCTAAGCTTTTATATCTTTTAAAGTTTTAGGAGTAAGAGAGTACCTAAAACTAAATTTTATTCATGTAATTTATAAATTAACGTATTACACGTAAAATTCATACAAAGTTGGATTTAAAGCTGTTTCATTTATAAAGGATTTTCAGAAACCCTAAGGAGTTAAGAAGTGCTGTAGAGTGACATATGCCACCTCCTAAAAATAAATTTTATATTTTTATTAATAATCTCTAAACATAACACGTGTGACTACTCTTGCTCGAATACACTAATCTTTCTTGCAATTATAATGGATACCTACGTTCTTGGTGAGATTTTGTTAAAGTTATTTGAAACAGAATAAAAAGGGATTTCAATAAAAACTTATCTAACTAATTTTCCGTTTTGAATTGTTATTTTTGAAGGTACTGAATTTATATTTGCTCCTAATTGATTAGCTTGTTGAACTGTTAAAAATGGTCCTTTTGATCCTGAAAGGAATTCATTTTGACAAGGTCCACAATAATTAGGTTCAGTTACAGTGACAGTTATTGGTTTTGAACTAACCTCTTTTAACTTATCTAATGTCATATATGGAACTTTATATTCTATATTATTTCTTTTAAAACTACCCATATTTGCAGTAAAATATCCAGGATTTGAAGTTGGTGAATAACCTTGTATATTCTTACTTTCCCAAGGTTGATTTTTTTTGCTTTGAGCAGGAGTTCTTGTCTCAGTTTTAATTTGACCACCTTGGTCTTTAGTTTGTGTTTGAAAAGGAGATTTTTGTGGTTCTTGTGGATCTTCTGGAAATAGTTCTTTTGCTTCCTTTGTTATCTCTCCTACACCTTCACTTATATGGTTTCTTGATTCATCAGCATTTCCAACTGGAGTTTGAGTATTTCCATCAGCATCTTTAGTTGAATGAAGAACTTCCCATTGCCTATTAGCATATTCTTCTACATTATTTGGCCCTTGCATTATCTCTCCATCTTTAATCTTATAGACATAGCCTGTTTCACCTTCTTCAGATTTAATTTCAAGTTGTTTTCCATTTATCTTTAATGTGCTATCTTTATCCACACTAAAAAATACTCTGTCATTTAATGCTGAACCATCTATTGAATCTATAAATGGTTTGTCGTCTTTTTCTGAAATATGAAGGTCTACTTTTCCTTTAAATTTTTCCTCATCATACTTCCCATATGCTATAACAACCCCTTCTTCATCCTTTTCATATAAAGCATCTATTTTGACTTTTCCATTATCTGCAAATCCCTCTACTTCATGCACATTTTCTCCAAGTTTTTTAAAATTAAGATAATTACTACCATCTTCACCTACCCTTCTAGAATTTGGGCTTGGAGAATACTTAACTCCATCCATTTCTGCTATAAATCCTTTTTCATCTCCTTTATGGCCTTTTGCCCATGCTTCAAGACCTCCTTTTTCTGTTGACCTAAATACTGAATTTAAATCATCACCAAAACTTACCTTTCCAACTAGTTTCCCATCTTTATCTAATACACTCCATTTTTTAGATTCACCTTCAGGAGGGGAGAGTTGATGACCATCTTTTATAGCTGCCTTAAGCTTGTCATCTTTATCATAATAATATGCATATTTTCCATCTTTTTCATATTTATCGTCATCAAAATAAATTAATTTTAAATTATCAGGAAGATTAAGATTAATGTTATGATTCTTTTCCTCATTATCTGTTAAAGTTACAGAACCTTCCTTTGACTGGCTAAGCTTAAATGTATTTATCTTACTTGCAATCTCAAACTTAGGGTTGTTTTTAGTGATTGCAGTTAATAGTGATTGAGCATGTTCTTTTTTTTCTATTGAACCAAGTAACTCATTTGTTTTATCAAATTTACCTGCAGGATTTTTCTCTTTTACAGAGTCATATAATTTTTTCCATCTATTTGAATCAGACTCTAGTCCATCATATAATTTACCTTTATTTTCTTTTTTAATTTTCTCCCACATTTCAGATACTTTCTCAGATTCTGTTTCATCAAATCTCTTTCCTATATCTTCTTTATTTGCATTTGTAAGATATTTATTAATATCTTTTTCTTCGTTTAAAGGTATAGGACAATTTGGACATTCTTTTTCTGCTGAACTAAAAGGAGATTCTGGTTCAGCTGCAATAATTATAGATACATTAAGAATTAAGATTAGAGAAATAATTATGAAGATTTTATTTTTAGTAATATTTGTTTTCATTATTGTGGTCCTTGAGAAGGTTTTGGACTTGAAGGAGCTGTACCTCCTGAAATTGATAATGGGGAAATTTCATTTCCACTGTATTTATTTAAAAATTCAAAACTAAAAGGTTCACTAGAAGTGTGATTTTCAGAGATTATGATTAACATTTCATTTTCTTTAAAATTTAATATATCTACATAAAGATCCTTTTCTTGAGCTATTTCACCAACACAACTTATACAATACATTTCAGGATCTTGTTTATGAGAATCAGTTATGTAATTAGCTAGTTCATAGATATTGTTAATTTCTGAGGGTATGATTATAGGATCATTAGAAAAATCAAGATTTGTTGTATATTCTTCCCTAGTTATTTTTGTTGATTGAGAGATTTCAAATAAGACTTCTTTTTCTTTAATTGTAACTATTGTTAATGGAGTTTTATGTAGAATGGTAAATCCTTCCTGTTTTATATTATTTAAACAACTTTCTATATTATCATTAACATATGATTCTAATTCATTCTGTATTGTTATTTTTGAGGGTATTAAGTATTCTCCTTCATAATAATAATAAGGAACAAAAGCAGATTTTGCTTGATAGAATTTATTAGGTTTATTATAATAACCTCCTTGGATACCTATTGTATTTAAAGCCTTTTTTGAAGTTTCTTCTGAACAATCTACTATTTGAGATATTATTAAATCCATAGTTGGTTTAATATTAGATTGAGAAAAATATTTCTCACTTTCTACTTTTTTGTTTTGGTTTATTATGTAAAATGTTCCTATGGCTATTGCTATAATTACTATAGCTATTATTATGAAAATTGTTGTTTGCGCACGTTTTGACTTTGACGATTTTGAATTTAAAGATATTAAGGTCAAAGCACCAGTTCCTCTTTTTTTCATAATTATATTTAGAAAAGGTAGTATTTAAATTTAGTGAATGATTAAGAAAAAGGTTAGTTAATATTTTTTAGGATTTATATTAACTCTTGGTTTTTCTTTGCTTTCTTTAAAACATAGTAAACTACAAAATTAATTAAACAGATTTTTTGATTTATTAATATATCAAAGACTATTATAGCTAAAAATTTAAATTAAATATCACTTGCTAAAATAAACCCTTTTTTATCTATAAATTTCTGGGTAACAACATAAAATTCATTTATCTTTAAATCCCTTGATACTTTTTTTAATTTTTTTAAGTCCATATCATTTCCTTTTTGTTTTATTTCTAATGAGATCTTCTTTTTGTTCTCTAAGTTTAATATAAAATCAATTTCAGGACCTTTTCTTTTTTGATAATAGTTTATTTCTCCAAACTTTTTTATATCATTAAATACAGCGTTTTCAAGAAGATTTCCTTCTTCAGTTTTTCCAATGTGTTTTGCAATACCATTATCACAAACATATATTTTTTTAGTTCCACTTATTTCTCTATCAATACTTTGAGTATAAGGAGATATTAGGGAAATAAAAAATGTTTTTTCTAAGAATGAGATATATGAATAAATTGTATCTCTTGTAACCCCTATTTCAGAAGATAGTTTAGTTATTTCTAATTTTGAACCAATTCTTTTTAATAATAACAGTAAAAGGTCTCTAAAAGCATTAATGTCTTTAAAATCTGCCATACCTTTGACATCTTTCTCAAAATAAGATTTAAAAATATCAATTAAAAACTCTCTCTTTTTATTATAATCTTCCTCAATAACCACCTGAGGAAATCCTCCAAATTCTAAATATTCTTCATAATATTTTTTTACTTTCTCATACTCTATCTTATTTTTCTTCTTCTCTTTTTCATTAAAATTTTCTTTAAATTCCTTATTGTAGTCTTTAAACACTAAAAACTCCTGAAAATCAAGAGGATAAAGATGAAATATTACTTTTCTTCCTGAAAGACTTTCTGGAAATAAGTTCTTGAGGTAAAAACTGCTCGAACCTGTTAAAAAAAATTTCACATTATAATGATCATAAAGATATTTTATTGCTTTTGTGATCTCAGGTTTTGATTGTATTTCATCTATAAATATAAATGCTCTTTCATTTTTATTAATATTATATGGTTTTAAGTTTGCCCAAATGTTGTTATAGTCTTCTTCTTCAAATAATTTTTGATCAAGGGGATTATCCATATCAAGAAAGATTTTGTTCTTATTAATAATATTATCAAAAATCATCCTAAACAAAGTTGTCTTTCCAACTCTCCTCATCCCAGTTACAACTATTATTTCCTTGTCATTAATTCTGTCTTCTAATTCATCAAATAACGTACGTTTATATATCATTTTGTCTATTATTAACATACAATTTTGTTACTATTTTGTATAATAGAATTATACATTTATAAACTTTTCTATTATCTCAGACTTTCCCCTTTGGCTTATAAAGAGAGGATCTATTGATCCAACTAGGTTTTATGCCCCCTAACTTGCTATGACTAAGGGGGCAACTCTTCCAATTGGAGGCTTAAAGAATACCATGTAGCTTGCTGCGAAGTAAGCTCAAAGCGAACAATGAGATTCTTTATTCCTTATTTGGCTATGGCATCTCCTTAATATTATTAGTAATTTATCAACATATTACGCGTAAAATTCATACAAAGTTGGATTTGGAGCTGTTTCATTTATAAAGGATTTTCAGAAACTCTAGCTTACTAATAACAAATAAAAACTTAGTTAGATTATCTTCCAAATTTTCAAAAATTAGATTTACTTAACAGGACATTAAGATTTTTATTTTAACCATTTTTCCCAGTTGGTTCTGAGTTAGTCATTATGTTGATAGTGATGGGACTGTTCTTGGAACATCATCAGAATTAAGGTCTTTTGGAAGAATTAACTCTCTTTCTGAATCTCCAACAAATAATCTTGGTCTGATTTCATAAGTATTTGAAGTCTTTTTTGAAGATACAAGTTTAACTAGATCTCCTTCATAAGGATTTTTTCCTCCAACTTTATGATATGACACATAATCATAAAATCTATCTTGCGCAAATTCTCTTAATGCTTGAATAGCTTTAACATATCTGTCTATATCTTCATCTTTAAAACATTTAATTTCTAATGTCTCATTTGTTGGTTCTTCTTGAAAGTCTAATCCCATAATATGAGTGTAATTACTAATATCAAGAAGCCATCTCCTTTGACTATTCTGTTTTACAAGTCTCATAGAAGTTAACCTATGAAAATGATTAGGCTTAAATTCATGTATGAAATAAGGTTCTTCATTTAAGTTAATTGTTTTTTTATTCATATTTTTCTTTAAGAAATACCCTATATAAAATTATGTTTTTTAAATAATAACAAAACAGAAGCTTAATTTTTTAATTGTTTTTTCCCGTATTTATTCATAAATTGATTAAAAATATCTCTAATTATAGGATCTCTTGTTACATGCCCTCTACTTAGTATTATATGTTGTGGGTCTCCTCTTTCAAGATGCCAAGCCATAACATCAATTTTATCTAATCTTTTTAATACATATTGCCTTAGTTGATCTGAAGTATCTATAGCATAATAAGGCATATAATTACTACCTCGTGCAAAAGGTTTAAACTCTCCTTCTCCTTTTAACCAATCTACAAACTTTGGAGTTAAAACAGATAATGGTGTAAATTCATTTCCTTTTATATATTGTAATCTTTTATATGATTCTTCAATATTTGCTTGAGCAAATCTATTAGTATAAAGTTTTAATGCATCAATTTGTGCCTGACTTGGATTTAACCTTTTGATTTCTTCACTACTTCCTTGTAAAAGTGAGACAGTTTTTCCATTATTTGTTTGATAAACTATATCTGCTGGAATTCTTAAGGTATTCGATTCAGGAGAATATTGGGGCATATTAGGACCCCTGTTTCTTAATAAATCATATCTTTGTAAGTTAAGTGCTTGATATAATTTTTCAGGATTATTTCTGCTTGCTTTTATAGCAGAATCTAATTGTGCTTGAGTTATGACAATTGGTTTAGTTAGTTCTACTTTTGCTCCTTGCCAGATACTAGTTTCTCCTTGTTGATATCCTACTCCTTGATATCCTCTTAAGTTTTTTATAGATCCAACTGGTTGTTGGGTTACAGTATTTGTAATTTCATTCATTTCAATCATTCCTTTTCCTGGAAATCTTTCAATATTAAGTAAGGCTGCTCCTTCTTGTCCAAAAAAAGGAAAATTTTCCATTGTTCTCCAATCAACTGGTCTTTCAGGTGGAGGTCTTGCTATAAAGCTTTCTATAGATCTTGTATCTATATCTGGATTAATATGACCTTGTGATTTCATCCATCTTAGCTGACTTTCAATATTATAAACCATAAATTTTTTATTCTCCATTATTTCATCTACTTTTTTATTTAAGTCAACATCTTTATCAAATGTTGAATCTAAAGTTATTCCTTGATCTCGAATTCTTTTTTCAGTACTATCTAATACATCTCCATATTCTCTTACATAATCAGGATTTTGTCTTAATTTTTGTATTGATCTAAGTTGTTCTTGCATTTTTTTTGCTTCACTAACATCAACATATCCTGCATCTTTTAGTGATGATCTAAGAAAATCCCTGTATTCATTATCAGGAAGATCTCTTATGATTTCTGCTTGCCTATATAATTCATTGACAAATTTTTGATTGTTTAGTTCTGGATTAATACTAAATCCAGACATATCTGCAAAAGGAGCACTTGGATGAAGACTCTGAGCTTTACCAGTATGCTCAAAATCAAATATACTAATTCCTCCTTTTTTATTAACCATCACCCCCCGATTATTAATGTCTTGCATTCCTAAAGCTTGTCTCATTAACTCTAAATTTGCTCTTGTTCTAAGATTTTTTCCTTCACCAGCTCCTGTAAATTCTTTATTAAGAAAATTAGGAATATCAATAACATCCATTTGTTCTAATGTTGATCCTTCTTCAAATCTTGAAATTAAGTAATGTTTATCTCCTTTTTTATAAATAATTGAATTGGGAAGATTTAAATTTGAGTCAACTTTTGATTCAATAAAACTTGAAAATCTTCTTGTAAAAGTTTCTGATCTTATGTCTCCCTGAACCTCT
Source organism: archaeon (assembly GCA_043811855.1). Lineage (GTDB taxonomy): Archaea > Nanobdellota > Nanobdellia > Pacearchaeales > GW2011-AR1 > ARS1285. The sequence continues at coordinate 16,078 of JBDRMT010000028.1, forward strand.
TTACCCTTCTTTGCAATATCTCCTTCTTTTAAAACATAAACATTTCCATCTGCTCCTCTGAAAAATCTTACTCCTTCATCACCAGCTACTCTTGAATAACCTCTTCTTTCAAGGTCTTTTAGTTCTTCATTGGATTTTACATATTTAATATTTCCATTTTTATCTCTTACTACAAAAACCTCATTTTTCTTAAGATTGTCAACAGGATCTTCACCAAATAATTCTTTAACTCTTTTTTCTTCAACAATCTTATTATCAAATCTTGCAGATATTGATTTTTCTAATTCATTATCAAATACAGGATTACCTGTTTTTGGATCTGTTAATTTTATATTTGAATCTTTATCTATAGATATCCCTTCTCCATCTTTTTTATAATCATTAAGAGTATATTTTTGATTTTGTGAAGCATAATCATACACAACTTTAATCTTGCCATCTTTTCCTACAATTATTCTTCTACCATTTTCATTATATATTCCAGTTAGTTTTCCTGTTTCATCTCTTGTTGCAAATACTTTTATTTTAGTTGGACCATTTTGACCATTAACAGATAAAGTAAATTCTTGCCCATCTTTAGGATCTATTTTTTTAAGATTATCTCCTCCTAACACATTTATTTCTTTTCCAGTTTTTGGATCAAATTCTTTTTTCATTGAAAAAACATTTGTAAATTCATCATGGTCAATAAATTTTCCAACTTCTGATTCTGTCATTTTTGCAGCACCAACAGAACCTGAACGATCTATTAAGGAGTCACTTGATGGGACCTGTGAAGGATCTACGTTTGGATCATTTAATCTATGTTGTTCTTCAAGTTTTTTACTCATTGCATTTGGAAGATCATTAGGATCAAGTGAGTTTGTAAATCCTTGGCTTGATAATTCATCAGGAATTTTATCACCCTGAGTAATAGTTATTTTTCTTCCATCTTTAGTTGTAAATGTATTTGTATTCGAGTTAAAACCCATTCCTTGTTTTTTAAAAGAATCTATAGTTTGTTGTAATTCTAATTCACTTCCAACATGAATCAGACCATGAGTATTTCCTGTTGGATCAACAAGTACTCTTCCTGTACTTTTTATTCCTGCTTTTGCAAGATTATTAGTAGCTTCAAATATCCTCGAACCTCCTAAAACAGATTCAACTATGCCTCCTGAACCAGGCACAATCTGGTCTGCAGCAATACCTACCCCAGTTTCTAATGCTTCTGAAGCAGCAAATCCTCCTACTTTTCCTAATCTATCTAATGCTAGAGTTTCTCCAATTGAGGTTCTAATAGCATTTGCTGTTCCTTCTAAACCTACTGCTTTTGCTCCTTTTCCTAAGGCTCTTGCAGCAGCTCCTCCTCCAGTAAAAATAGCAATGTTTTGTCCTGTTAACTGATCTTTTAAGTAATCTGAAACTCTTATTGATGATTCATATTCTCTTTCATTAAATTTAGAGAAATCAGGATCACTTAACCCACTTCCTACTCCAAAAGCATAATTTGATGCCTTGTTTGAATTACCTTCTGCAGCCATTAATGCTATATTAGGGTTAAAACCAATTGCATAGTTTATATCCTTAATCATATTGTTTATACTATTTACATGATTAGGATTGTTTAGATCAAGTCCTCTTTTTTGAGCAATAATGCTTCTTTTAGTTGCAATATCAGATTCAATAAATTTTTTTAATTGATCATTTCCTTGAACTAATGAGCCTATTCCAACAATTCCACTTTGTTCTCTTCTTAATGATTCAGATCTACTTTCAAATTCTTCTGCAGCTTCATTTAATCTTTCTGGAAAAAGAGCTTTTCCTGCTTCATTCCAAGTTTGTTGAGGAATGTTATACCATTTATCTGTTTGTGTTGGAAATAAGCTTTTAGTTTCTTGACCTAGTCTTGACATTTCTTGATTTATTTGATTTTGCTGTTGTTGAAGAATACTCATCTTTAATTTATTCTTTAAGTCAAGTGCATTTAGATTGTTTGGATCTTTTGCTAATGCTTCATTAAGATTATTTAATGCCTCTTTTGATTTTCCATTTTGAATACTTATTTCTGCTGAATGTCTTAATGCATCAGATTGGATTTCTTTTGAATAACCCGAATCCTGACTAATTCTATTTAAACGCTGAACAGCAATTTCAGGATTTTCAAGTTCATGTGTTCTTGCCCATTGAATATCTGCATTACCTCTAATAGTAGGATCAGTTGATTTCATTGCTGATTCATATGATGCTTTTGATCTTTCAATAAATTCATTTCTTTGCTGCATTTGAGGAGAATTAGGGTTTAATCCTGTTTCACTTACTGAAGATGATGATGCTTTTGCTTCTTGTTCTAAAACACTATAATCTCCTTTGCCCTCTTGTAATCTTTTAATAAGTTTTTTATTATCACTGCTCATATCATCAAAATTATCAGGATCATAATCTAAACCTACAAAATCTTTATTATCAAAAGAATATCCAGTTACTTTTCCATTTTCATCTCTTTTAAAGTAAACATGCTCTTTTGTTGTTCCTTCTTTTCCATGTGGTATTGATCTTTGAAAATCTGTAACTTTTTCGTTTCCTAATTCTTGTGCTCTTTTTCTATATAATTCTCCTAATTCTATATTAGCAATTTCTTTGACTTCAGGGTCAGTAATTTTACTTAATGAATTTTCAATATTTTCTATTTGGTTTTTTATTTCTCCTCCCTTTAATCTGGTTTTTTCATTTTCAAGAAGAGCTAGGCTTAATCTATAATTATCAATATCTTTTTGGTCCCCTCCTTTTTCAATTAAACTATCAAGCTGTTTTTTTGCTCCATCAATTTCCTGTTCTTTTTTTGTAATTTCATTTTTAATTCTTTTTTCATATTCTTCTTTTGTTGTAACTTCTGCTTTTTTCTTTCCATCTTTATTAACTTCAACAATAGGTCCATCAGGAGTTTCATGAACTATTACTTCTGTTTTTTTCTTTTCATCTTCATCTTCTTCACTTGGCTCATCTTCAGGAGCAGTCTCTTCATCTTCACCATCTTCTTCACTTGGCTCATCTTCAGGAGCAGTCTCTTCATCCCCTTCTTCTTCTACTTCAACTTCAAAATCTTCAGGTTTTTCTTTATCTTCTTTACTTTCCCCATCATCTTCATTTGGAGTAGGTCTTT
>JBDRMT010000029.1:0-6560 GCA_043811855.1 archaeon
TTGTAATTTTAATTGTGGATTTTGTCATAATCATGAGCTAATAAATGATGTTGAAAACTCTATTAATTTAAATTTTTTATTAAAAGAATTAGAAAGTAAAGCAAGAGGGAGATGGTATACAGCTGTTTGTATTTCTGGTGGAGAACCTTGCTTACAGCCTGGTTTAATTGAATTTATTAAAAAGTTAAAAAATATTAATTTGAAAGTTAAAGTTGATACAAATGGTAGTAGACCTGATGTTTTAAAAGAACTTCTTGATGTTGTTGATTATGTTGCAATGGATATTAAGGCTCCTAAAGAAAAATATAATGAGATTACCAGAGTTAATGTTGATATGAATAAGGTTGAAGAAAGTATTAAGCTTGCAACTCAATTTCCTATTTATGATTTTAGAACAACTGTTTTGCCTTTTTTTACAAAAGAAGATATTATAGAAATGGGTAAGTGGATAACTGGTTTGATTGGAACAAAAGCAAAAAAATGGACCTTGCAGCAGTTTATTCCTGAAAATGTTAAGGATGAAACATACAAAAAAATGTTGCCTACTGATAAGGAAAAAGTTAAAGAATTTGCTGAAGTTTTGAAAGATTATGCTGAAGAAGTTGTGGTGAGGGTTTAGCACACAAATTCTTATAAATTATTTCTAGTTCTAGGATTTATGGAAAAAGAGAATTTAGAAAAGATATTTGACTTTGTTCATGTAATAAAGGATTTAAAAAAAGCAATGAGGTATAGTAATATCCCTAAATTAGAGCATAGAGATTCAGTAGCTGATCATTCTTGGAGACTTGCTTTTATGACATTTATTATTGCTGATGAATTAAATTTAAATATTGATACATATAAGGCTGTAAAAATTGCAATTGTACATGATTTAGCAGAAGCTTTAACAGGAGATATTGATGCTACACTAATTGCAAGAGGTGATGTAACAAAAGAAGAAAAAGAAAAAATGGAATTTGAAGCTATGAACAAGTTGATAAACATGCTTCCTAAAAATATTGGTGATGAAGTTTATCTCCTTTGGGAGGAATATGAAAATGCCTCTTCAAAAGAAGCTTTGTTTATAAAAGCGCTTGATAAAATTGAATGTATATCACATATTATTGAGAACAAATGGACAAAAATAAATCATGATCATTATAAAATTGATGTGTATAAGTTTATAACAGGTTATGCAGATAAACAAGTAAAAGCTTTTCCTGAACTTAAAGAAGTATTAGATGTTGTTAAGAAAAGGTTGAAGAGGGAATTTGAAAAAGGTAATATAGAATGGAAACCAGAATATGATTTTTGGAAAAATGAGATTGAAGATGTTGAGGTGAGGAAAGAAATTAATGATAATAAAATAACTTCAATGAAAGATGCACAAGAATTAGTAAAAGAGTTTGCTGTTAGGAATAATTGGAAAGATGTTCCTAATGTTGATAAGTTTGATCATTTACATGAAGAGTTGATAGAGATGTCACAACATCTTAGATATAAGAATGAAGAAGAAAGAATTAAGATAATTAATGAGAAAAAAGATATTTTTAAAGATGGAATTGGAGATTTGTTTTTTGGAACATGCAGGCTAGCTAATCAGTTAGGAGTTGATATTGAAGATGCTTTTAATATGGTTAAGGGTAAAATTATAAGTAAGTATGATAATAAAGATAAAGAATCAAATTATGTCTGGGGAAGAGATAAATCAAGTAAAATAATTGAAAGGTTAAATGTTGATGATAAAATTAATTATTTTCACAACAAACTAGATTGATCAGCAACATTAAGAATCATATTACATTGATTTTTAATATCAAGTTTTAATCTTCTTAATTTTACTCCTGCTTCTGTAAATAGTTCTTCTGTTAGTGAATCTGGTTCTTTATATATTTTTGAATAAACAACTTCTGAAATTCCATTTGCAACAATTGCTCTTGCACAATGTGAACATGGAAAATAAAGAGTAAATAAAACAGTTCCTTTTAGGTCTTTTCTTGCAATCTGGCTCATTGCATTTACTTCTGCATGAACCCCTCTGCAACCTCCTGAATTTTTTTCTTCCCATTTGATTCCTTTTAAATCTTTTCTACATCCAACTTCAAGACAATTTCTTATTCCTGGAGGAGCTCCATTATAACCCATTGCAATTACTCTTTTATCTTTAACAATAACTGCTCCTGTATGAATATGTCTACAACTTGAACGTGCTGCAGCTGAATAAGCAGCAAACATAAATGATTCTTCCCAAGTCGGTCTTTTAAATTCTTCTTTCATAAAAAAAAGCTGTTTTTTGGTTTAATAATGATTATTGTGATAGGGAATAAGTTTTTAAATTTGAAAATTAAAAAGTATTGGTAATTTATATAACTAGAAAGGAGGTTGGTTCTATCCAAGCAAGAGTATCCACACACCTTAGGTTTAATAGATACTAAGATATCTTTAAAAATTAATATTTTCTCAAGAGAAACCTTTATTAACCTATTAATTTTAGAATTTTTAATGAATAACCTGATACTAAACTGGGGTGATGCAATAGATAATTTAGAAGTAGGAAATGAAAAATGGTTGCAAAAAATGATTCAGCAATGGAAGTTACAAACCAAGAGTTTGATGGAATAATAAATAATTCTCATAAGTTAGTAGTAGTTGATTTTTTTGCTGAGTGGTGCATGCCTTGTTTAATGCTTTCACCAATTATTGAAGATTTAGCTGAAAAAATAAAAGAAGTTAAGTTTGTTAAAATAAATGTTGATGATAATCAAGAAATTTCAAAAAAATATAACATTTCAAGTATTCCTTGCTTGATATTTTTTAAAGAAGGTAAGGAAGCTGAGAGATTAATAGGTAGTCAAGATGGTGATGCTCTTGAAGATAAAATAAATGAGTTATTGAAGTGAATATTTCTATATTCTTTATTATAATATATTTTATAAATCACTTATTTGTTATGATCCTATGAAAATTAAAGCTTTAGAAGTAGAGATTGATATGAGGTTTAAACTTCAAAAAAAAGATCTCAAATCTGCTGAAGGTAGATTAAGAAGTAGATACTTAAATGATAGGAGACATGGGTATGATAAAACAGGAGGTGCAAAGAAAAGTTTTAGTTTTAATAGGGAGGGTGGTATAATATATGATGATGTTGGAAGAAAATCATCGGAGGGTCATGTTTATAAAATGGATGTTGAATTTACTCCTTCAGTTCCTTTAACCTGGGAAGTTATGGAACATGAAAGATCTAATATTAGAAGAGAGACAGGTCTTTATTTCAATAATCTAAGTACAAAAGTTACTCCTTCAGGTTTAAGAGTTTTTACAGATCAGTGGAGTTATGGTGAAGGTTCAATAATTCGAGGTAAAAATGGGACTCCTGAAAAACAATATTCAGTTGAGTTAAATTTTTGGGGTAATCCTAATAGAAAACAAGCAAAAGAATTAAGAAAACTTGCTGATAAATTATATCTTCCAAGAAAAATTCCACAAAGAGGGGAAGGTGTTATGTGGGATACTCAAATGGATGGAGGAGGTACAGGAGGTTCAATGCCAACAGTAGTTTTAAGAAAAAGTTTTGTTGGAGATATAACAAGAGATGCAGAAAGACAAATGCAAACATTTTATGATTCAGTTCTTCAAGTTGTTTTAGATAACCACATTACGGATGGATTTGTTGAACCTCGTTGCAATAAAACTCTTGGAGAGCTTGAACAAGAAAGAACGGGTATGGATATACATGAACATATAGCAGATTCTACTATAGGATTACAAGGATTTTATGCTCCTCATACAAAAGTTACAGCAATTCAAACAACTGGATACAACAAAAGGCCAGAATTAGTATGGAATCAAAAAACAAGGAAATATAAAAGAGAAAACAGAGAATCAATTATGTTTTTAACAGTATTTGGAAATTGTGTAATGCCTCCAGGAGATGAAAAGGATTAAAGAATCCCTAAAAAGTTATATTCTTTAATTAAATATTTTTAGTAATATTAATAGGATAGGACTTGCTAGAGTAGTTCAAACGAGTAGGTTATGAGATTATCAAGATATATTCTTTATTATAATATATTTTATAAATCAAGTTAGAATTTTAGTAATTAGGAGTATTAGTAATCTATATCCCTACTAGGATAATTTACAAGTTAAGCAATAAAAGTCTCGCGTGTTAGATTTGAAATATACTAAGATAAAAACAAGAAAATGGAATGGCCTGTTCATAAAAAAGAATTATTAGGAATTGGAAGTAAAGATAGCCCTGTTGGTTTATGTACTTTATGGACTGAAAAAGAAAAAGTCTTAAAACATATTAATCCTGAAAATTATCATGTTGCAGGCCAATGCTATAGTACCCAAGAAGGTGTTAATTTAATTATAAGAAACTGTCTTGCAAACAAAAAAATTTGTTATCTTGTTTTATGTGGAAGAGATTTAACTCAAAGTGGAGATGTTTTACTTGCTTTAAAAGAAAAAGGTATAAATGGTGGAAAGGTTGTTGGATTTGAAACTGAAATTGAGTCTGAAATTCCTAAAGAAGCTATTGAAAGATTTAGACAAAATGTAGATATTATTGATAAAAGAGAAATTTTTGATTATAAGTTGCTTGATGATTTTTTAACTTCATTAGAAAAAAAAGAACCTTGGGGTGAATCTGAAATTTTTGAAAGAGCTCCTCCAAAACCCCCTGAATTTTTACCAAGTGAAGGATCTGGATTTGTTGTTAGAGGAAATAAGGTTGGAGATACTTGGCTTAAGATACTTGATACAATCTTAAGATTTGGACATATTAAACCAAGCCAGTATGGTGATGATCAACAGGAAATTGTTAGTTTAATAAGTGTTGTTAGCGATGAAAATCCAAAAGATATTGATTGGAAATCTTATTTTCAGTTTTCAAGAGAGCATTTTGAAAATTATCTTCCTCAATTAACAAATTCAAAAGTTCCTGAAGGAATAAGTTATACTTATGGCTCCAAATTAAGAGCATTTAAAGATATAGATCAGATTGAATCTATTATTAATCAGTTAAAAAAAGCTGTTTATTCAAGAAGAGCTGTTGCAGTTACATGGGATGTTCCTGTTGATTGTAATAATGATAGTAGTCCTTGTTTAGATTTAATCCAAGCATTAGTTCAAGACAAGTTATATTTAACTGCTTATTTTAGAAGCAATGATATGTTTGGAGCTTGGCCTGAAAATGCTCTAGCATTAAGAGCTGTTCAGTATGAAATTGCAGAAAAAGTTGGTGTTGAAGTAGGAGATTTAGTTATTGTTTCAAATAGTGCTCATCTTTATTCTTCAGATTGGAACAAGGCAAAGAAAATTGTTGATGAAAATATAGGATTAAGAAGAATTCCAGATCCAAGAGGAAATATTTTAATTAGTTCAGAAAATAATAAGATAAAAATAAAACATTTAAGTCCTAGTGGAAAACCTATTGGAGAGTTTTATGCTTCAAATGCTAGTGAAGCACAACAATTAATAAGAAGTAATGAATTAATTTCACAAACAAGTCATGCTCTTAGTATTGGAGAAGAGTTAGCTAAAGCTGAATATGCTTTGAATCATAATTTAAATTATATTCAAGATAAAAGTTTAGATGAGGTTAATGAAAGTAAGGAAGTAGTTTATAACAATGATGATGTAGTTGTCAAGCAAGAGAAGTCCTCACCTCTTAAGTTTGAAAGATATCAGGATAAAATAAAAAGACCTGGTAAATTAATTGTTATTGAAGGAACTGATTGTTCTGGAAAACAAACTCAGGCAGAAATGCTTGTTAATAAGTTAAAGAATCAAGGAAAGGAAGTTAAAATGATTGGTTTTCCAAGATATAATACTCCAAGTGGAAATATTGTTGGTATTTGTTGTTTAGGAAAAAATCCAAGTGATGAAACAAGTGGACTTTTTAATGATAATTTTAATATTAAAAAAATACCTTATTTAGGTTCGTGGTTTGGAGATGCAGATAAAATAGATCCTAAGATTGCAAGTTTATATTATGCTGCAGATAGGAGAAATGCAAGAAAAGAAATTTTAGAGTTGTTAGATAGAGGTGTTAATGTTGTTTTAGATAGATATGTTGAATCAAATATGGGGCACCAAGGTGGAAAAATTAAATATTCTGAAGAAAGAAATAAGATTATTAATTGGATTAGAGATTTAGAATATGGAATGTTGGAAATGCCAAAACCTGATTTAGTTGTATTTTTATATATGCCTTTTGAAGTTGCAGAAAAATTAAAAGGTGACAGAAAAGAAGCTGCTGATTCTCTTGAAAGTAATAAAGAACACCAAAAAAATGCAGAAAATTGTTATTTAGAATTAGCAAATATGTTTAATTGGCAAAAAATTAACTGCTCTATCAAAAATAATCCTAAAACAAGGGAAGAAATTCAAAAAGATGTTTGGGATGTTGTTAAAGATATTTTAGACATTACCAATTAATTTATAAACCTAATTTTTCTTTAGAAAGTGTAGTTATTTGCCAGTTAACTACATTTTGCCTTGGTAGCTCAGCCCGGTTAGAGCACCTGCCTTTTAAGCAGGGTGTCGCAGGTTCAAATCCTGTCCAGGGCATG
>JBDRMT010000030.1:0-3311 GCA_043811855.1 archaeon
CTTTGTAAACCCTCATCAGGGATTGAAAGAGAAAACTCCTGCAATTAAAGCTGGAATAAAATTAAAGTTAGGTAGAATGAAATTATTTGGACTCATAAAATTTATAACCAAAACCTCAAGAGACGATTAGTTGTTAATATCGTATATTACTTAATCTTCACATAATCAACCAACCTTACTCTTTAAAACACTTTCCAACTTCTCAAGCGGAACATTTTCACCATATTGTTTTTTCAAATCACTAACTACTTCATTAATCATTTGCATTCTTTTAGATTTCTCTTCCTTAAGTGCAGCATGAGCAGCAGCTAATCTTGCAATAGGAACACGATAAGGTGAACAACTAACATAATTTAAACCAATATTATGGCAAAACTCAATACTGCTAGGATCTCCACCATGTTCTCCGCAAATACCTAACTTAATATTTTTTCTAACAGATTTTCCTTTTTCAATTGCAATTTTCATTAACTCTCCAACACCTTTTTGATCTAAAGTTTGAAAAGGATCATTTTTATAAATTCCAAGTTCAACATATTCTTTTAAAAATCTTCCTGAATCATCTCTTGAAAAACCACAACCCATCTGAGTTAAATCATTTGTTCCAAAACTAAAAAACTCAGCATGTTCAGCAATTTCATCAGCAGTAATTGCTCCTCTTGGAACTTCAATCATTGTTCCAACTAAATAATCAAACTCAACATTATTTTCTTTCATAACTTCTTTAGCTACTCTATCAACAATTTCTTTTTGATTTTCAAATTCTTTTGTATTTCCAACTAAAGGAATCATAACTTCAGGAATTATTGTTTTTCCATCTTCAATAACTTGAACAGCAGCTTCAAAAACAGCTCTTGACTGCATTTCAGCAATTTCAGGATAAGTAATAGCTAATCTACAACCTCTATGGCCTAACATTGGATTAAATTCATGTAACTCTTCAATTTTTTCTTTGATTTTTTCAACTGAAACATCCATTTCTTCTGCTAATTCTTCAATCTCACTATCTTCTTTAGGTAAAAACTCATGTAAAGGAGGATCTAAAAATCTAATTGTTACAGGCCTGCCATCCATTACTTTAAATAATTCATAAAAATCTCCTTTTTGCATAGGTAAAATTTTTGCTAAAGCTTTTTCTCTACCTTCTTTATTATCTGATAAAATCATCTCTCTAACAGCTTTAATTCTATCTGCTTCAAAAAACATATGCTCTGTTCTACATAATCCTATACCTTCTGCACCAAATTTAATTGCTGTTTGAGAATCCTTAGGAGTATCTGCATTTGTTCTTACTTTTAACTTTCTAACTTCATCTGCCCATTCCATTAATTTTCCAAAATAACCAGATAAAGTAGGCTCAATTAACTTAATTTTTCCTGCAAAAACTTCTCCACTGCTTCCATCTAAAGTTATTATAGAATCTTCTCCAAATCTTCCTCCTCCAACTTCAATAATACGTTTAGATTCATTAACAACTAAACCAGAACAACCAGCAACACAACATTTACCCATTCCTCTTGCAACAACTGCTGCATGACTAGTCATACCTCCTCTAGCAGTTAAAATTCCTTGAGCAGCATTCATTCCTTCAATATCTTCAGGACTTGTCTCAATTCTAACTAATATAACTTTTTCACCTTTCTCAGCTCTTTCTTTAGCATCTTCTGCATTAAAAACAATCTTACCAACAGCAGCTCCAGGAGAAGCAGGTAAACCTTTTGTTAATAATTCTGCATTTTTCTTATCACTTTCATCTAATTGTTTATGTAACAACTGATCTAAAGCACCTGGTTCAACTTTTAATAAAGCATCTTCCTTACTAATCAAGCCTTCTTCAACCATTTCAACTGCAATTCTAACAGCAGAACTTGCTGTTCTTTTACCATTCCTAGTTTGTAAAATATATAACTTACCCTTTTCAATTGTAAATTCAATATCTTGCATATCTTTGTAATGCTTTTCTAATTTTTCTCTAATATCAACTAATTCTTTGTAATTTTCAGGCATTATTTTTTCTAATTCTTCAATTTCCCTTGGTGTTCTAATACCTGCAACAACATCTTCTCCTTGTGCATTCATTAAAAACTCTCCATAAAATTTATTCTCACCATTACTTGGGTTCCTTGTAAAACAAACACCAGTTCCAGAATCATCACCCATATTTCCAAAAACCATTGACTGAACATTAACAGCAGTTCCAATTAAACCATGAATATTATTTAATCTTCTATAAGTATTAGCTCTATCATTATCCCAACTTGCAAAAACAGCACCAATAGCCATATCTAATTGTTCATAAACATCATTTGGAAATAATCTTCCTGCTTCTTCCTGAATAGCTTCTTTATACAGTTCAATAACTTTATATAAATCATCTTCATCTAATTCAGTATCAAATTCAACTTCTTTTTCTTCTTTAACACTTTCTAAAGCTTTTTCAAAATTCTCATGTTTTACACCCATAACAACATCTCCAAACATCTGAATAAATCTTCTATAAGAATCATAAGCAAATCTTTTATTACCTGTTTTTTCAGCTAATCCTTCAACAGTATCATCATTTAAACCTAAATTTAATATTGTATCCATCATTCCAGGCATCGAAACAGCTGCTCCACTTCTAACAGAAACTAACAAAGGGTCTTTTGAATCTCCAAATCTTTTACCCATTTTATTTTGCAATTCAATTAATTTCTTTGAAATTTGAGTATTAATTTCATCTGTTAATTTCTTATTATTTTCATTAAAAACTTTACAAGCTTCAGTTGAAATTATAAATCCTGAAGGAACAGGCAAACCAATTGAAGTCATCTCAGCTAAATTAGCTCCTTTTCCACCTAAGATATCTTTCATATCTTTATTTCCTTCTTTAAAGCTGTAAACATATTGTTTTTCCATTTTATAATCTGCATGCAATTTGCATTATTTTATCTGAACCACGATCAACAGGCCCTACAAAAAAATTATTACCTTCAAAATAACCCCTAGGAGTATAAACTTTAAAGCCAAACCTATGTGCAGCACTTGCTTCTACATCTCTTTCATAAACTCCATTAAAAATTAACTCAAATCCTGCATCAACTAACTGCGTCCTAAATCTTCCTACCTCTTTAGCTGAAAATTCAAGACCATATTTTCGTTCTCCACCTCTGCTTCCAATCATGTTTACCATGTAAAAAAATCAAAAATTTCATATATAAACAAAGTTATGATACAATATATATTTTAGAATGAAACATTAAAAACAACCTTTAAAAACTATTTCCTCTTTATAATCCACAAGTAGGTGATTAAAAAATGAAATTTGGAGT
>JBDRMT010000031.1:0-6242 GCA_043811855.1 archaeon
GTTGAATACGGAACAATTTCCCTTCCAATTCCATTAATCAATTCTATTAAAAAAAAGATTAAAGGAACTGGAATAAATTCTGTTTCTGCATATGTTGCTTTTGTTTTAAGACAGATTCTCTCTTCTTCTCAAAAACCTAAAGGATTATTTAGCAAAGAAGATGAAGTTGAAATAAAAGAAAGATTAAAATCCTTGGGATATTTGTGATTGATTATGTTTTTCTATACAAACCCTTAAAAATCCAAAAAATAGGTTAGAGTATGGCAAAAATTATGGATTGTAAGGGAGCATCGGACTTAGCAAAAAGATTACTGGAAAAAGTAGTAGATGAAAATCCTAATATTTTAGATATATTAGATTCAAACTATATACTACATCTTGAAAATACTTCTAAAGTTGCAGGAGAAACATATGATGATAGCATTGATAATTATCCTAGATTAAAAAAGTATCTTGTTAGAGAAGAACTAGTTTTATCAGGAGGATTACATGATATTGGCAGGCCATATAATAAAGATCAAGTGTTTCATGAACCTAGAGGTGCAAGGTATCTTGAAGAAAACGGCCTTGAATTAGGTGTTGCAGACAATATAGTAAATGTTTATAGAATTGCACAGATGTTTAGATCTCATTTTGTAGTTGCTGAACAATTTGCTGATGATGAAAATGCAGAAGCAAGAGCTGAATTTGAACCCTTAGATTCTGCATTATTGATTCCAAGAACTTGGCAAGAAGCAATAATTACATACGCTGATATGAGCAATACTAAAGGAGAGCGAGTACCATATCAAGAAAGAATAGATGGTATAAAGAAGAAATATGCTCCTAGTTCTAAAGCTGCACAATTTAATCCAACACTTGCTAAGGCAATGGAAAAAGGGGTAGAAAGAGTCTTTGAAGTTTGTAATAGAGTACAAAGATTAAGAGATGGAAAATTAACTGAGCAAGAAATCAGAAGATATGGATTTTTATAATTGATTATGTCTAATAATTTATTAGATCTAATATCTTTTTAGTGTTTTCTTCTATTTGATCCTCTGAATTATTTTCTAAAATTAAATCAGGTGTTTTTGGAAATTCGGCGTTGGGAAATGTCCACCTTTGTTTGTTTGGATTATGCGAAGTATCTTCCTCATATCGCTTTTTTAAAATTTCTTCATCTGTTTTAAGCAATATTTCATAATAATTGGAATTGTTTTGTCTATTATAATCATGAACATTATGAAAAAGGGCAACAGTGCTTATTATCACATTTATCCCCTGATTAGTTAAGAAATTGCAAAGTTTTGCATAGCTCATTGCGAGTCTTCTTCTTTCTTCAGTTCCTTGTATACCCCAATTTTCCCATATATCCCTTAAATCATCCCCATCAATATATACTGTGTTTGGATATTTTACTTTAAAAACAGGATAAACCCTTTTAGCCAAAGTGGTTTTTCCAGAGGCAGCCACCCCAGTTATCCAGATTAAGATGCCTTTTTCCATTTGATATTTATTCATTTAAAAACATAGATTATATACTTTTTTATTTTTTAAAGTATATCTTTTTGTTGCATAAGATTTAAATAGTAATTATGTATAATTATATGTAATGATAAAAGAGAGTTCAAAAAAAAGGTATAATGTGATTATGATTACAATTGATGGTGCAAGAATTGATAGAATTAGAAAATTTAAAAATTTTAGAAAATTAATAAATAAGGGTGCTTTTTTCTCGCAAGTTATTGCTTATGCTCCTTATACAATAGCAGGACTGCATTCAATATTTTCAGGGACTTATGGGAACAAAACAGGTGTGGATAATTATTACGGAAGTTATTCTTTTAAAAAGAATTTTTATAAAACTATCACACAATACATGAAAAACAATGATTATTATACAATTGGGGATATAATAAATGAATTAGTTATTCCAAAAGAAGGTTTTGATGAATTAAGAATACACGACGAGTATAAAGATAATCTTACAGATAGGCATTCTGGATTACTTGTAAAAGCGGAAAAATTAAAGAAAGAGAAAAAGAATTTCTTCTTATATTTGCATTATAGTAATATTCATACAAGAATTAAGATTAATGTTTCAAGGAAATATACAAACTATAGCGAGGAATATTTTGATAATAAGGAAGAAAACCTAAAGGCTTATGATTCTTATTTGGAAAAAGGGGATGAGTATCTAGGAGTTATATTTAATAAAATAAAAGAATTAGGATTAAATGATTCTATAATAATTGTCCATTCAGATCACGGGATAAGCACTGGAGAAAAATTTGGCGAAAGGACATATGGAGTTTTTTGTTATGATTATACTGTAAAAGCATTTACTTTTTTTATTCAGCCTAAAATATTTCCTATAAAAGAAATTAAACAACTTGTGAGAACCATTGATACAGCCCCCACAATAATAGATGTTCTTGGATTTGATGAAGATCAAAATTATAAAAAAATGGATGGAAAAACTATGATGCCTTTAATTATGGGAAAGACAGATGAAAGATATGGATTTATAGAAGCGGGAAATCCCCTAAAAACAGGAGCGCCCCCAAGAAAACCAAACATAAGAGCAATAAGAACTTCTAAATGGAAATTCATTCATAATTACTGGGATGATTCAGAAGAATTATATGATATTGAAAAAGACCCAGATGAGGAAAATAATCTTATCAAGACAAATAAGGACGTTGCAGATAGATTAAAAGAAAAATTAAATCGAGAATTAATGCAATGAGAGCAATAATAATCGCAGCAGGAAGATGTATAAGACTTAGACCCTTAACAGATAATATTCCGAAGTGTCTTTTACCTATAGATGATAAAAGTATTTTGGATTATATTGTCAAAGCCTTAAGAAGCAATAATGTTGATGATATTATTATAATAAAAGGATATAAAAAAGAAAAAATAAATTTTCCAGAGTTTAGATATTATGAAGATGATGTTCAAAATGGTATTCTTTCCTCATTAATGTATGCTAAGGAAGAGATGGATGCTCCTTTTATAACAACATATTCTGATATCTTTGTTGAGCCCGAAGTGGTTGAAACTCTTTTAAAAACAAAGGGGGATATTGTTGCTGTTGTTGATACAGATTGGAAAGATTATTATGTAAACAGAAAAGATCATGGATATAATGAAGCTGAAAATGTAATTTTAAAAGGAGACAAAATCCTTGAAATTGGTAAGTATGTAGATTATAAAAAATGTGATGGAGAATTTATTGGCATGATAAGATGTTCAGAAAAAGGAGCAAAAATATTCACAAAAGTATATGAGGAATCAAAGAAAAAATATTCTAATAAGATTTTTCAAAAAGCTTCTGATTTTGAAAAAGCGTATCTTACAGATTTATTACAAGAAATAATTGATAGAGGCTACGAGGTTAATGTAGCCAAAATTCAGAAAAAATGGACAGAATTTGACACAGTGGAAGATTATGAGAGAATCGTTAATCAAAAAAGAAAAGAAAATCAAGAATCATTTGATGAAACTTTACAAAGATTAATACAGATGAAAGGAGGTAAAAAATAAAAAACATGGAGAAAAAGAGTTTAATAATTACTTTGGTAGCATTTGTTTTGCTAATAGTTATAGCTAATTATACAGTGTTCAAGATGAGTGGAAAAGTAACAGATGGTTCTAATGGAGAGATTAAAGTCTTAAGAATGGGTTTAATTCCTGCAGATGACGCTGCAGAAATGTTAAGAGCCTATGAGCCAGTTAGAGAATATTTGTCTAAAGAACTCGGGATCCCTGTAGAAATTCAGGTTACAAATGACTATACTGCAGCTATTGAAGCAATGAAGTACAAGCATATTGATATGGCATGGTTTGGACCTTTTTCTTATATCCTCGCATCTAATGTTGCAGGAGCAGAAGCAATTGTTAATGGGGTTAGAAGGAGTGATGGAAAAGCAGACTACCATTCAATTATAGTCACTAATGCAGATAGTGGGATAAAAACATTAGCAGATCTTAAGGGAAAAAGTTTTGCGTTTGTAGATCCTGCCTCCACTTCAGGAAATTTAATGCCAAGAAAAATATTAATTGAAAATGGTATTGATCCAAAAAAGGATTTTAGTAATTATTATTATGCAGGAACACATAATGCTGTAGAATATGCTATTGCAAATGGAAAAGTTGATGCAGCAGCAGATAGTGATAATTCTTATGACAGAATGGTTGCTGAAGGAGAGATTGATCCTAATGTTAATATAATAATATATAAGTCTGAACCAATTCCAGGCTCACCCATAGCAGTTAGAGGAGATTTGCCAGAAGAACTTAAAGAAAAGATAACAAGAGCTCTCATAGATATGAATGAACAAACAATCAATAAAGTTGATGGGTGGGGCGATATAGCTAATTACCAAAAAGTATCTGATAGTGATTATGATATTATAAGAGATATTGCTCAAGTATTAAATATGGATGTTACAAGCCAATAAACTGCAAGCAAATAATATATTTTTATTTTTTAATTTTACAAAAAACTAAAACAAAATGATAAAAATAGAAAATCTGAATCATACATATAATAAAGGAGAAAATGCCTTGAAGGATATAAATATAGAAATAAAAAAAGGAGAGAGAATAGCAATTATAGGACCTAGTGGATCTGGAAAAACTACTTTAATAAATTGCATCACCAGGCTTATAGAACCAAGTTCAGGAAGAATATTAATTGATGATAAAGATATATTAAAAATAAATAATCATGAACTTAAAAATGTAAGGAAAAAAATAGCAATTATTTTTCAAGGGTTTAATTTAATAGGAAGGGAAAGTGTTTTGGAAAATGTTTTAAATGGAAGATTAGGTTATGTGGGTACTCTAAGATCTTGTTTTAATAAATTTAAAGAAGAAGATTATAGAATCGCAGAAGAAAGTTTGAAAGATGTAGGATTATTGCATAAAAAAAATGAAAGAGTTAGTGATTTAAGTGGTGGGCAAAAACAAAGAGTAGCTATTGCTAGAGCATTATCTCAATATCCTCAAATAATTTTAGCAGATGAACCTGTTTCAAATCTTGATCCTAAATTAATTCGGGAAGTATTGCACTTACTACAAAAAGTTTGTAAAGAAAAAGAAATAACCTTAATTGCAAGTCTCCATTTTATTGAATTAATAAAAGAGTACTTTCCAAGGATGATAGGGATGGTGGATGGAAAAATAATATTTGATGATAAACTTTCTGATGAAAAATCAAACAGTTTTTCTAATTATTATCAAGAGCAATTGATAAAAAAAAGATTAAAAGAATTAGGATATATTAATTAAAAAATTTAAATGGTCTCTAAGATAATAAAAAAAATTTCGGAAAAAAAATATAAGGGTTTTTTTATAGGTATACTCATAGTACTTATCTATTACTGGGCAATTAAAGGAACCCAGACCAGCCCTGATAATTTTATTAAAGGTATTCCTTTTATGTTAGATTTTATATCAAGAATGTTCCCTCCAGATATAAGTAATCTTGGAACCTTTTTATTAAAAGCTGTTGAAACACTTCAAATGGCTATTGTTGGCTCTACCTTGGGAGCATTATTAGCATTCCCTTTATCTTTTTTAGCAGCAAGAAATATTAATCATAATAAAATTATTTATAATGCTGTAAGAACAATCTTTGACATATGCAGAGGAATAAATGAAATTATTTGGGGATTGATTTTTGTATCAATGGTTGGACTCGGGCCTTTTCCAGGCGTCTTAGCTTTAGCCGCCCATGTTACCGGGGCTTTAGGAAGATATTTTTCAGAAGCAATAGAAACTGTTAATCCTGAAACAGTAAAAGCTATAATATCAACAGGAGCAAATAAAATACAAGTCATTGTTAGAGGAATTCTTCCAGAAGTAAAACCTTCTTTTATAAATTATACCCTTTATTATCTTGAAAATAATTTCAGAGCAGCAACAGTTTTGGGATTAGTAGGAGCAGGAGGAATTGGTATGGAACTTTTAACGAGCATGAAATTATTCAAAAATCAAGAGGTTTTAACCATCTTAATTATTATGGTGTTAATGGTAGTCTTAATAGATAGGTCTAGTGCTTATATTAGAAAAAGAGTTTTGAAGTTGGAACCTATAAAATAAGAAAGCTAATAAAATCTAAATGTCCTTTCATTCTCTATTCAATTTTAATTTTCTAAAAATTAATCTTAAAATATACCAGTCATTTTTATCCAAACAACCTGTTATAAGAATTAAAAGGACATAGATAGAAATAAAAAAGATGCCCCCAAATA
>JBDRMT010000032.1:0-2669 GCA_043811855.1 archaeon
TTAGTTTAATAGAAAAGAATATAAACTAAAAATGCAACATAAAAAAATGAAAAACAAGAAAATAGGTGTTAAAAAAAAGAATAAAAAAGCAAAATCCACAAAAAAACCAGATTCAAAAGCAAAAATATTAAAAATAACTCTCTTACTTTGCTTTGCAATTCTTATTTTAATTTTAGTAGCTTATTTTTATATTAATTCTCTTAGAGAGTATACTTATAAAGGAGTAGATTTTACAACAATTCAAGAAGGAAAATTAATTCTTTATCAAACAGCCGTCCCTGTGTTTAATCAAGGAAATATGGTGCCTTATAATTTTTACTTTAGAACAAATCCAAGAGAATTAGTTAAAATGAAGTTTGATAATTCAGATTTTGAATTAATGCAAAATACAGTTCTTAATTTTCAAGGAAGTTTTGATTGTGAAGGATATGGAATAATAGCAGTAGCAAATTTAGCACAACTTCATGATGTTCTTGAAATAAATGTTATAAGAGATGAAAATGCTACTTGTGATGAAAGATATCTTCTTCTAAACCTAATTGAAGGTGAAGAAACAGAAATACAAAGAATAAATAAAAATTGTTATAATATAGTTATAGATGAATGTGAAATTTTAAAAGGCACAGAAAGAATAATGTTAGAAATGTTTGTAAAATATAATGAATAATTATTTCTTTTTTCTATATCTTTTCTTTTTAAATAAAGATCTTTCATAAAGTGTTTTTAAATCAGAATAAAATGGTATTTGTTTTATCTTAAATATTTTAACTTCTATAAACCAAATTATAAGAATAAATAAAGTACTTCCTAAATACCAGAATATTTTGTGAGTTATATCAAAAAAAGCAGATCCAGACATATAAACTATGCTTAATATAAATATTCTTAAGATATTAATTATAAGAAATATTCCAAATGCAAATAAGAGCATATATAATCTTTTTTTCCAACCTACCTTTGGAACAGCTAAATTCAATATAAGTAAAAAATAATAGGCAGAACCTGCAACACAGGCCCCAATTATTTCTATTAAAGCTATTTTATTTAAAAGAATAGTATTTCCAGATATTTGAATAGCATAAATAAAATTTAATAAAAATGCAACAGGATAAACAGTTAAAGGGGACAATAAAAAATAAATATATCCAAATCCAGGTATTGCCACAAGAACTAAGACAAGATATCTAATTATAATATTCCATAACTCTCTCTTCATAAAATTATTTAAGAAAAAATTGTTTAAATAGATTTGGGAATTAAATTATCTAGAAATTTTGTCTTTCTAATATTGTTTCTAATTGATTAAGTATTTTTGATAAGTTATTAAGCATAGCTATTCTTTCACAAGGAATTTGTTCTGTTGAACTAGTCACCATGCAATTATATTCTCCTAATAATTCTTTGATAACCAATCCTTTTTGAACAGAGTCTGGTTGTTTAATTATTCTACTAATTTTTTCCTTATATTTATATCTTTCACATTCCGAGTAATTAGAACAAAACAATACAGCCATTTTATCTCCTATAAGTTCTAATTGCAACAATTATAATTGCAATTATAAGAATTAAATTAACTAAACCAATAAGTAACAACTTCCAATTGTTTTGAATGAATTCTTTAACATTGTTGTTTTTAACTTCTTCAATTGAAACAACTACAGGTTGTTTTGCAATCATTTTATTATCTGAATAAACTTCAATATCAAAAAATCTTTCTCCAGCAGAATCTTTCTTTGTTTTGAATTTAAATAATACATCTTTTGATTTTCCTGCATCAACACTTATATCTCTTTCACTTATTTCAATTAATTCTGCCCAGTCTCCAAAACCTGCAGCATTTAATCTATAAGCAGCATCTTTTGAACCAACATTTTTAATTGTAACTTTAATTGTCATTTCTTGATTTTCTTTAGCTTCTGTTAAAAGTTCTGCACTCATAGTAGGTTCAAGAAGCCCACAAGATCCTTCTACTTCAAAGAAAATATTAAAAATAGCTTCATCATCTTGAGAATTTTCAAACATATCATTATCTTCATCAAAAATTCTAAACTCTAAACTGTACCATTTTTCTTCAGATTCTTTTGGAATGTCTAAATTAAAACTAAATTCTTTATTTTCATAAGCATCAATGTCTCCTAATTCAATCATTTCATTAATTCCTAATACATTATTATATATTCTCATTGATACTTCTTCTTGATCATCTGACCCAATATTCCATGCCTCTGCAGTAATTGTGATTTCTTGTCCACAATTAAAACCATATTCATCAAAAGAAATTTCATTTAATTCAACACCATTTATTTTAAAATCAGTTAAAATTACAAAATCATCATCTGCATAAACATCCACATTTGTTTTTTCAGAATCACAAGTATCTTCTCCATCATAAACTCCTGCATCATTATCATCAATTGTACCTTTTGCTCTTATATAAAGAACAGCATTTTCACCTTCAAAATCATCAATATTTTCATCAAGTTTAAATGTGAATGTAACAATTTCATCTTTTCCATCTTTTAAATTAAAATCATTTAAAGTATTATCCATTATTTCTTTTCCATCAGTTGTGTATAAAATCCATTCAACTTCAATATTATCAATATCCCAGTTTCCTTTGTTTTTTATTTCTAATTCAACTTCAATTTCATCATAAGGATACCAATAAT
>JBDRMT010000033.1:0-9343 GCA_043811855.1 archaeon
CTATAAGTTTCTGATTTCAAAGGGGCTACAGTCTAGCTCTCTTTGAATAAGATTTCTAGAAATAAATATTTTACTTAGTGTTACTTGTAACGCAATTCATCCATCAGCTAAAGCAGATGGATTTCTTGCTAAGCCTTTAATATTATCTCTAACACTTATAGCATCTGGAACATCCCATCCATATTCAATTAATTTTTTATTACTAGGATTTGGACTCCCAAATAACCCTTTAATGCCTACTGCCCCTTCTTTCAAATAATAATCATCTTCAATAATAAAGAATCCACTAGATAAAACAATTAATAAAAATCCGACTGCAATAAATATTCCTAAGACAAAAACAATTAAAAAGACCAAACTTCTCTTTCTAACTAAATTATTTTTTTTATTCTTTTTTGTTCTCATAACCTCTTTTTTTATTTGTTTTTTCCTCTTTTTCATTTTAAATTAAAGAATTCCAAACTTAAAAACCTACTTATTTTTAGTTTTCCATCTACTAACCCACATCAAATTCCTCAAAACCACTTCTCTATACTCTCTTGCTTTTCTGTATCTTTTCCAAAAATACTTTCAATATACTTTTTAGTTAATTCCAAATCCTGAATAATATAAGGAGGAACTTTAAAGTTTTTTGTTAAATCCAAAGCAGGTTCCAAATATTTAACAATACTTCCATAACTAATTGTATAAATTAGTTTAGGATTATTACATTTTTCACATTTACCATTTAAAGGAGGTCTTCTATAAATCTCATTACATTTGCCACATCTAAAACTCTGCTGACTAAATTTTCTTAAATTACCTTTCAAATCTCTCATAAAATGCCTATCAATTATTAATCTAGCAACATCTCCTTGATCAACAGCTCTTAACTTTTCACATAACAACATCTGTTCAAAAACTTTTTCCTTCATTGTTGGAAGAGTTTTATAAGAACTGCAAACAGCACCCATATTAAAATTACTAGTATTATGAGTAAAACCTGTATTAATATAAGGATCTTCATTTCTTCCAATTCTCTGCTTAACCATCTCAATTTCAACTTCACCAGAATGAACACCTTTTTCAGCCATCTCATAAAACTTTAAAGGATAGTTCTTAACTAATTCAAAATCTAAAATTTGATCATCTACTTCTTTTGCTAAAATCTTTCCATTTAAAACTAAAGGAGCATCTTGAGTCCCTCCCCTATGAGCCGGTAAAAATTTTCTTGAAAAATTAATTAAAACATCTAATAGTAACATCATAGCAGCTTCATCACCATCACAATCTCTTCTCATTGCTGCATGAAGATAAGGACTTCCTAATAATCCTTGAACTTTTGAAAAACCAATTACCCTACCAATAACTCCTGCACAATTATGAGGAGCCATACAAACAACCAACTGACCAACCAAATCATCCCTAGTCTTAATATTAAAAAACCTAGGTAATCCATAAAATTTTTCTAATAAATCATCCATATAATTTGCAATATTAACAAATAAATCATCCCCCTTTCCCTCACCAGATAATTCATTGCAAGGGATAAGAACATCATGAGGTTTTAATTCTAAAATCTGATTTTCATCTTTTAATTCTTTTCCTAAATAATCTTTTTCATAACCAAGCTCTTTTAATCTACTTACACTCACTTCTACTTCCTTAGGTTTAAAATGACTTAAAGGAAGTTCAGTCATATCATACCTAATTGTTCCATCCTTATTAACACAAACATTATGTTTTGATCTTAAAATACCTTTAACTAAATTTTCCATATTATGATTTTCAGAACTAGTCCCTCTAACCCCTTTGATTAACTCAGGCATTTCAACTTTTAACATGCCTAGTTTTTCTCTGGCTTTTTCAAAATAATAATTCATATCAATTCTGCCAGGTTTAAATTTCTGCCCAATATCATGAGCCTTACATTTTTTTTCTTCTATCTCTTTATTACATAACCTGCAAAAATATTTTTGTTCGGTTTTTTCTCCGCAAGTTTCACATTTTCTATAAATACTTTCTCTATCACACTTTTTACAATAATTAAATGGAAAATCTCCCTTAACAGTACCAACCTTTGTTGCTTCATTAACACTTCTTAATCTTCCACCTTCTTCACCAACAGGAAATAAAATATGAGGGCTTCCAGTTAACTTACGAAGTTTAGCTTTTTCAGGTCTCCCCATCCTTGTTCCAATAAATTCTCCTGATTTATCTCTAATTTTAAACTTACTTAATTCATTAACAATTTCCAAGATAGCTTTTTCCTTAAACTCATAATCAAAATGAATCTCACCCTTGTGATTTATATCAAATCCTAGATTTACAAGTAATGCCTTGGCATCATTTTTTTCTAAAATAACATTTTCAACACCTACTGAATGAGGAACCCCTAATAATTCTAAAGCTCTTTTTCCAACCTTAAACCTTTCTTTTTCAGAACTATTATAAGGAAATAATAATTTCTCATTATTAACTCTTGAATGTTGCATCCAATCAATAAATCCTAAAAACTGATTATAATCAATCTGATTCCAATAATAAATATAATTAGGATATAGAGAAATTCCTTTTTCTTTACTATACTTAACTGCATCTTCTAAACTGACCTTAAAGTAATTGTCTAATTTTATGCCTAATTTTTCTAATTCTAATCCCCACCACTCCTCTACATAACCTGGCTTAATTAGCATAGCATTTCTGTTGATTACATCACCTAAGGGAAACAACATATCTCCTAGATAGATTATTTCTTCAACCTCATTATATAGCTCTTTTGCTTCTTCATAAGTTTCTAATTTTTTAACACTTCCATTTTTAAATTTAACAATAGGGCCATCTATTTCATCGCAAGGGGTTGTGACGCAACCTTTTGTTGGTTTTTCAATTTTTAGTTGAGTTCCTGTTGCAATAAAATCATTTGTAATTCCCATTGTTGCAGGATGAACACTAACTGCACTAAAACCTGCAACTCTACTTCTTCCATATCTAAATCTAAAACCTCCTGAAGCAGAAGGATGTCCAAAAACAGGTCTTCCTGCAACTAAATCTTTAATATAAGTAGGAGTTGTATCTTTGCTTCCACTACCACTTGTCTGCTTTTCATGTAATTCAACATATTCCTCTAGCCATTCCCAATCATTAACTTTAATACCTGAATCTTGAACTTTTTTTAATAATCTCAACCCTTTTTTAGCTTTTTGAGCTAAACCCTCTCCAAAAATCAAGCAAAAACCTCCCCTAATAAAATCTCCTTCAACTCTAGGTAAGTTTTTATAATTTGAAACTTCTTTACTTTCAGTAGGATCTCCTGTAAGTTGAATTGGACAATTTTTTGCAATAAAATAAGCTTCTTTTTCTGTTGGAAGATACTGCAAATTAGTAACCCTTTCATGATAATCATATAATTCTGTAACAACCCTCTTGCACTCTTCTTCTGTAGGATCATATCTTGCATAACCAAATAACTGTCTTATGTAATCAATTATCATAACTACAACACAACTAGCAGTAGTTCCTGCACTTCTAATAGGTCCTGAAAAAAAAGCTTTTAAGTAGGTTTCTCCAATTTGAGTTTTTCCAGTTCTTAATTCAGTATATCCCTCAATAGGACTTGCT
Organism: archaeon; assembly: GCA_043811855.1. Taxonomy (GTDB): domain Archaea; phylum Nanobdellota; class Nanobdellia; order Pacearchaeales; family GW2011-AR1; genus ARS1285. Next base: position 3,601 of record JBDRMT010000033.1, read on the forward strand.
ACAACTCCTAAAGTAGTATAAGCAAAACCAACTCTAATTCCTGCATCCATTGCCTCTAACTGAGTTTCAAATTTGCAATATTTTTCCTTAGCAACTTCCTCTGCAATTTTAAAACTAACCTGAGGTTCTAAAGCCCCATACTCTTTCTCCAACTCAAGCAATCTGTTAATAACCTCTTCATTATCTAATTGAGGATACATTGTAGCAATTAATCTCACAACTTTTGCTGCCATTGTTAAAGCCAATGGAACCTCAACATCATCAACAGGATCTAAACCTTGAATTCTAGCTTCTTTAGCAACCTTATAATTTTTTTGAATATCCTTACCTAAACTATCAAAATATTTTTCACTTTCAATAGTTAACCCAGATTCTGATTTTTCTTTCATTTTATTCCCCCTCTATGTAAAACAATTTTTGTTGATAATTATTAATTAATTTTCTACTTGGGAAAAACATATTCTCAGGCAAGTCATTTAAATCAAACCATTTCCATTCAACAATCTTATCTGGTTCCATAACTTTTGCCTCACCTTCAAAATTATCACTAAACAAACCAATAGTTACAAAATGAGCATACTCATTTTTATCATTATTAATAGAAATTATTTTAAGATTTTTTATCTTAATCCCTGTTTCTTCTTCAACTTCTCTAATAGCCCCTTGTTCAAAACTTTCTCCATATTCTAATTTACCTCCAGGCATTGTCCATGTTCCTTCTCCTCTTAAAGCAGAACCTGCTACTTCATAATCTTCATGTCTCTGTCCAAGCAAAACCTTTCCTTCTTTCAAAATCATCACCCCAACACCTACACCTGGCTTTTGTTTAATTATAATAAATTCATCAACATTCTCCTTTTTTTTCAATATTTTAACATCCTCCATACAAAATAACTTATTTTTATAACAATCAAGAACTTTTTTACTTGGAAAAAATAAATTTTCAGGCAAATCATTTAAATTAAACCACTTCCACTCAACAATTTCCTCAGGTTCCATAACTTTTGGTTCTCCTTCAAAATTTTGACTTACAAACCCTAGAGAAACAAAATGAGCATGCTCATTTATATCATTATTTGCACTAATAACCTCTATACTCTTCAATTTCATTCCAGTTTCTTCTAAAATCTCTCTCCTTGCTCCTTCTAAAAAACTTTCTCCAAATCTAAATTTCCCTCCTGGCAAACACCAACATTCTGTTAATTTAAACACAGATTTACTAGGGTCTATCCCTCTTTTTCCAAGCAAAACCTTATCATCCCTAATTAAAAGAACTCCAAACCCAACCCTTGGTTTTTGCTTTTTTTCACCTTCTAACTCCTTTTTAAACAATCCTCTTATTTCATCAACCTCTTCATCTGTCAACTCCTTAAAAACTTTTTTTTCATGAATCATTGACTTTTGATAAAGCTCATCATCAAATTCTCTAGGAATTAAATGAAAATGAATATGATCCACCTTATACTTATTTTCATCTAAAAAAGGCCTATAGTTCTGCCTAATATCAATACCTTTAGCACCAAACTTCTCAATTAAAAGTCTTTTAACTACCTTAACCTCTCTCATCAGCTCCATTAAAATATCTTCTGGAACCTCTAAAATACTTTCATAATGTTTTTTTGGAATAACTAAACAATGTCCTTTTAATAAATAATTTTTACTTAAAATTGTATAAGTGTTTTCGCTCTCTCTTATGACTTGATTTTTTAACATATCACAAAAAACACAACCTTCATGTGCTTCTTTTTTTTCATAAAACTTTTTTTGAAAATAATCACTTTCAATTTTACTAATAACACTAACTAACTCTTTTTTATTTTCATTTAAAAAAGCATTAATCATTAAAGGATCACTAGGAATAATCTTTTCTTTTTCAAAAGCATCTAAATGCATCCAATCAATAAATCCTTCTTCACTTGATTTAATATCTACATTATCATCAACAATAAAATGAAAAAAATTTATTTCAAGTTCAAATAATACTCTTCCATTTTCAACAACTTTTTCATAACATTTTCCTAAAAAGTTTCCAGTACTTGAAATTCCAGACTCTTCCATTAACTCTCTTGATGCTGCAGCATCAGGAGTTTCTCCTTTTTTAATTTTTCCACCCGGCATTCCAAAATATCCTGTAAAGGGGTCTTTTTCTCGTTTAATAAATAAAAATTTGTTTTTATCCTTGTTAGATACACATAAAACAGCCAATCTCATTTATTCACCTCCTGGCAATCCTCTGATTTATCAGAGCCTGCATCTAAATTCTCTGATTTATCAAAGCCTGTATCCTTTTTTTGTTTTTTATCTGTTACACCACAAATAATTTCCTTTTTATTTAAATCATTTTCATCTTTACCTTCAACTTTTTCACAAGTTTCTTCAGTTGCACTACTCTCTCCTTCCTCTCCCTCATCACTAAAATCCAAAATCCTTATTTCTCTGCTTTTTAAATTTAAAATAGGAACCTTACAAGAATCTGGTTGATTTCCAACCTTTTCTTCAAAAGCAGTCATAGATTGCCAACAAGAATTTGCAATAATTAAAACATTATTATAACTATCAATATCTGTTTTATGTAAATCTCCAGTTGTTATAATATCTGGAACCTCTTTTATTAACATTGAATCTTCATTTTTATCTGGAATATAGGTTGTAACTCCATGAGTAGGTGCTAAATGCCTTCTTAATAACATATGTTTTACAACTCTAGCAGGAGTTGAATGTGCATTTGATAATCTCAACTCTTCAATCTCACCTATAATTCCATGCATGCTTGCTCCATGATACATTAAAACCTTAATTCCTTCTTTTCCAAATCCTCTATTTTCTATTTCAACTAAGCTAGGATTACTCACTAAATATAAATTTTCTATTTCTCTTAACCCTACTCCAAAATCTTCACCAATTGGGGGTTGAGGCTCTGCAACTCTTACTCCATCATGCTGCCCAGCACACTGAATTATGTTTATATGTTTTGGAATTTTCTTATAAAATTCAATCAACTTATCATATTGCTTATTAATATCCTTAATAATAAGGTCCTTTTCTTGTCCAGGATAAATCCCAACACCATCAATACTATCTCCTACAACAAACATATATCTTATTTTTTTTAAATTTTCTTTTTCTTTTACAGTACATCCTTCTCCATTTAACCAGTTAATAAACCTTGTAAAGTTTTTTTCTAAAAAATTACCACTTCCAATATGAATATCTGAAATAAACAAAGCATAAACTTCTTCTTCTGCCCTTCTTTTTTCCCTTAAAAAACAATCTGGATAAAATAAGTCATTAACAAACAAAAAATCCTTACTACCATTACACTTAAACCCTACAACATCATCTAATAAAATTTCTTTAGCTTTTTCAAAAATCTCTTCTTTATTTTGATTAACTAAAAGTTTAGTTTTCCCTGTCAAATCCTCAACAGTAAGAATAATATTTTTATTTTTAGTAACTCTTTTTTCAGTTATTAAACCTATGATTGAAAAATCTCTACTACCTGAGAGTTTATCAATTGAGACCAAACTATCTAATTCAGGCCTTTGTTGTAAAATATTCTTTAAAGAATTATATCTTGATCTAAAATATTTAACAAAATCTCTTACTTCTAATTTCCGGCTTGCAATAACAGGACTTGATAAAACTTTAACAGAACCTTTATATTTTTTTAGATTATTAACAACCTTTTCTTCTTTATCTTCAATACTTCTTTCTTTTTTAACTTCAACACTAATACTAACATTAACAAAATATTTATCAACTAATTTCTTTTTTTCTGTATCTAACTCAAATAATAAAGGTTTAATTTTATCTAAATTTTCATTAACTAAATTCTTTGTAATAACCTTTTTATGAGATACAATTGCAATTTTATCAACTATTTCTTTTGCAATAGTTTCATCTCCTAGCTCATCTAAAAACTCTAACATTTCTTTATCTAAAAGAAACCCTTTTTCAATAAACAACTTTATTATATTTGATGCCATTTTTCTAACCTCATTTGATAACTATTAACTAAATCACCTTATTTAACTCTAATTTTATACTCAAGCTAAAAAGATTCAACTCTATTTGTTCAGGTCAATCTGATATCTAAATCTATTAAATCATAAGAACTATTTAAATTAAATGGTAATGAATCTACTATTTTCAAACACCTAAACTATCTTTTAGAATATTCTTTGATCTCTCTTTAATATTTTCAGGAATAGCTAAATGAATCTCTCTCATTCTGCCATGTCTTCCTTTACTTATTACTCTTGCATTAATTAATCCTAACATATCTAACTCTGCAATAATATCACTTACTCTTCTCTGAGTTAAACAATCAACTTTGTAGTTCTTACATAAATTCTCATAACAATCAAAAATATCTCCTGTAAAAACACTTCCTTTTTTATTCCCATTTTTTTTATTTTTGTCCACTAACTCAACAATAGTGTAAAGAATCAATTGAAACTGTTTTGTCCCTGTTTCTATAATATCTAAAATTTTATCTCTTTCAATTTTATCATTTGCACTATCAATATGCTCTATTTTTATTTTACTATTAGAACTTCTTTCAGCTAATTCTCCTGCAACTCTTAATAAATCTAAAGCTCTTCTTGCATCTCCATGCTCTCTTGCAGCATAAGCAGCACATTTAGCAATAACTCCTTCACTAACAACTCCATTTTTAAATGCTTCTTCACTTCTTTTTCTTAAAATTTCTTGTAACTGAACTGCATTATAAGGTGGAAAAACCAACTCTTCTTCAGACAAACTACTTCTAACCCTCTGGTCAATCATGTCTAAAAATCTAAGATCATTACTAATGCCTACAATAATAATCTGAGTTTTATTTAACTCAGAATTTAATCTAACTAAATTATATAAAAATTCAGTATTAATTTTTTTAACAGCCTGATCAATTTCATCCAATATTAAAATTAATAATTTTTCATCAGAATTTTCTAAAATATCTAAAAATTTTAAATAAACTTGGTCTGTAGGAAGACCTGTAGCAGGAACAATTCCTCCCAACTCTTTAATTAATGCAGCTAAAATCCTATATTCAGTATCTGCAACTTTTTTTAACTTACAATTCAAAGATATTATTTTTAAAATCTTATCATCACCTGATCTTTTTGATAACTCATTAGCAACATGTTGGACAGTTAAAGTCTTACCAGTTCCTGTTTTTCCATAAATAAACAAATTACTTGTTTTTTCACCTAATAAACTAGGCGCAAGAATGCCTGCTATATGCTTAATCTGTTCATCTCTATGAGGAATATTTTCAGGACTATAATTTGATTGTAAAATATGCTTATTTTTAAACAAACTCCTCACTTCAACACTATCAAATATTTTATCCATTTCTGACATTTTAAAGTTCTTTTCTTAATAACCTCATTTTTATTAAAATACTATAAGAATCTAGATTTATAAATCTAATTGTTCACTAAACAATAACACCTCTATTTCTTATGGAAATAAATTATTATGTTATCGTCGATAAAAATAAAGAAACTAGTAAAAATATCTAAAATTTTAACATTTTTATTGAACTTAAAAAAATAAAACCCCTGACACCATTGTTTCCCATGGAACCCGAAAAATCATAGGCTTCTTATATTAATTCATAAAATTCCTTTATTAACACTACCTTACTAAGGACTAATTAATAATTTAACACTACATTAAATAATTTATATGATCTTAAATTTTATAGTCGATAAAATTAATAAAAATAATAATATAT
>JBDRMT010000034.1:0-2445 GCA_043811855.1 archaeon
GATACTCTCTTAACTGTTCCTTTGCAAAAAATACATTCTTGTTTTTTTCTTTGAGTAGATTCTACATCTGCAATTTTTCTTCTAACTCTAGTTCCATATCTTGCTCCAAATCTTCCTGCTGCTTTAACTTTTTTTGTTCTCATGTTAATTAAACTTCGAAAAGTCTGATCCAATTTTTATTTCTAGTTTGCCTAAATTGTTCTTTATCCTTGATCTCTCATTGATTCCAAATACTAAAGAACCTATAAAACTTACAACAACTAATGGTAAAACAAATTCATTATAGTCATTAACTGCTGCTGATGCAGCTCCTATTGCTCCCAAGGTTGAACCTAATACTGATGCATATCTTATTATATTTCTATATTTCATGTTAAAATGTTTTTTTATAGTTATTTAAATGTTTTGTTAATAAATGGGGCCAGCCAGATTTGAACTGGCGCTACGAAGTCCCAAACCTCGGGTCTTAACCAGGCTCGACTATGGCCCCATAATAAAAATATGAGAGATAAGTGGTTTATAAAGTTTTAGAATTAAAGGCTTTTTACTTATAATGCTCATATGTAACTCGTAATTCTTTATCTCTTGATAAAGAATCCCTTATTTCTGGAGGAACATCTCTTTCATAAGATGCAAATGAAACTACAAAATCTGCTTTATGTTGGTTCCTAACTGCTTCATCTCTCGAATGATCTCCATTTAATCTTCCGAATTTTTCCAATACATCTCCATATCCTTCTGCATGTTCTAAAGTTAGTTCTATACTCATCTCTCTGTTGATAAATGTTTAATATTTAAATATTTATATAATAGAATTTTACTTTTTTTCTTTAGGTTTATCTTCTTCTTTTGCTTCAGCAGGTTTTGTTTCACCTTCTTTTCCAGCTTCTGGAGCTGCTCCACCTTCTGCAGGAACTTCACCTTCAGTAGGTTTTGCTTCTTCAGCAGCTTTTGCAGCTTCTTCTGCTTTTGCTTCTTCTGCCTTAGCTTCTTGTGCTGCTTCTACTTTGTTAAAAGCATTATCTAGTTTTTTTCTTTTTATAATAGGAGTTTCTGTTCTTTGTTCTGAAATCTCAGCATCAAATTTTCCTTTATTAACATCTTCTATTAATTCATTTGGTTCTTTACTTTCAACTAAAACTCCGATAGAAGCACAAGTTCCTAAAACACTTTTTACAGCTGATTTAAGATCTTTTTCTAACATATTTGAGTGTTTTATCTTAGCTATCTTAATAATATCTTCAATTGAAGCATTTCCAACTTTTGTTTCAGAAATTTTTGCAGATCCTTTTTCTAAACCAATTTCTTTTTTTAATAATTCTGAAGTAGGAGGTGATGAAGTATGGATTGTAAATTCTTTTGTTTTTTCATTAATATCAATTTCAACAGGAACTTTCATTCCTTTAAATTCAGAAGTTGCTGTATTAACTTCAGAAATAACTTTTCCCATGTTAACTCCCATTGGTCCTAATTGCTGAGCTACAGCTGGTCCTGGTTTCATATCACCACCATCAATTAATAATTTTATTTTCATTTTATTATTTTTATTTTGTTAATATATAAATTTATGGGTATTAAGAAACTAAAAGTCGTCTGGAATTAATCCTCCTGTTTGTTCTTCGTAATCATTTGGTATTTCAGGAGCATCACCTAGAGGAGTTTCTGATTCAATTTCTTCTTCACCTTCTTCACCTTCTTCACTTTCTCCTGCTTCTCCTTTTTCTCTTCTTATCACCTTAACATTATCTAGTTTAACAGTAACAGGTATTGGTACAACTGCTGCAAGCAAAGTTACAACTGCTTCTCCTTTTGATTTATCAACTCTAACTACTTTTGCTTTTTCTTTTTTAAATGGTTCTCCAATAATCTCAACAATATCTCCTTTTTCTATATTGATTTCTTCCATAACAGGTTCAATCATATTTTTAATTTCTTCATAACTTACTGTTTTTCCAATAATCCCTTTTACATAAGGAAGATTATAAGCAGCTTCTTCTGCTGAATCTCTATCTGCAGCTTCTAGAAAAATATATCCTCTAAGTCCGTGAGGTCTAGCTAAAGAATATACATTTAATTGTTTTTTATGAACTTTATCAGAAATTAATTCTAATGCTCTATCTTCTTTATTTGTAGTTACTTTTATAATAAAGATGTGACTACCTTCTGAATTTTCTTCTTGTTTTTCTTGAACTGGTTGTTCTTTTGTTTCTTCCATATTCTCTTATTAGGCTCCAGCTAATTAATAATAATATTAGAAGCCGATAAAGATATTTAAAATTATAGGTTTATAAATCTTTTGTATTTATGGTGTTGTCCGGAATGAAATAAATTCTAACTTGGAAAAATAAAAAAGTTTGAATTATTTTTGAATCAGACAATACAATATTCTTTTTTATGTTAAAATAAATAATGTGCCAGCCCAATTCTCTTTCTCTCATTGAATGT
>JBDRMT010000035.1:0-24715 GCA_043811855.1 archaeon
ATGAATCCAATGATTCCTGGTTTAATTGGAAAGAAAATGAGTTCTAGTGATGAAAAAAGTAAAATTGATTTAACAGATGATGAAAAAAGTGTTTTAGAGAAAATCAATAAGGCAGATATGGTTGAAGGAGATCCTGATAATGGGATTATGGCTTTTTTAAAATATGTTATAATGGTTATGAAAGAAGATAAAAAAGAAAAGTTTTTAGTTGAAAGACCTGAAAAATATGGTGGAAATGTTGAGTATAATAATTTTAAAGATATTGAAAAAGATTTTATTAAAAAAGATTTACATCCTCAAGATTTAAAACAGGCAGTTGCTAAAGAGATTAATAATTTATTAAAAAAAGTAGATGTTAAGAAGTTAAAAAAGTTGGCTGAGAAAGCTTATAAGGAGTAAGATGGAAGATTATCAAAGACATTTAGATGGTTTGGAATTAGAAGTTTTATTAAGAGGTCCTGACCATCTATCTTTAGATAGAGAGCCTGTTTCAGATGTTATTTTAGGGGGTGCTTATGTTAATAAGAATACAGGAGATATAGTTTTTTATGATTGTCCAAGGTGAAATATCTTAGATTTTTTCTTAATTTTCTATTGCTATGAAGAATAATTTTACTCTGTAAAAAACTCTACAACATCTTTATCTTTTACAACATGTTTTAATCCTATTTGTTGTCCTTGGAATTTTGCAGAAGGTCCCCATATTTTTGCAAACTTTACTTTTTTTGAGTATCCATGTAATAGTTTTTCAGCAACTTCTTCTAATGTTGATTTTGGAGGAAGAATAACTGGAACTTCATCATGTTTTTTCCCAGGTTGTCTTGTATAGATTCTAATTATCTTAAAAGACTCTAATATTTTTTGTTTTAACTCTTCTAAACCTTCATTGGTAATTGTTGAAACAAGAACAAAGTTATATTTTTTTGATTTAAGATTTTCTGAAATTTTTCTTCTTGCATTTGCATCATGTAAATCTATTTTATTAAAAACAATAATTTTTTCTGCTTTATTATTTAGTCTTTTAATTGAATCTAAAATATATTTTATTTCATCTATCTTTTCTACTATAATTAATAAAGTATCTGCAGAATTTACTAAACTTTTATCAAATTTTTCAGAAGCTATTGGTGGGAGATCTATAATTTGAATATTGCAATTTTGATGATGGAGAGTTCCAACTTCTGGCTCTTTTGTTGTAAAGCCGTAACTTGCTATTTTTGGTTGTGCGTTTGTTATAGATTTTAAAATAGAGGACTTTCCTGAATTTGTTAATCCTACAAGAACTGCTTGCATATCTGCTTTTTTTATTCCCTTTCTTCCACTTGATCTCTTTTTTGCTTTTGCTAATTCTTGTTTTAGTTTTTTAAGTCTTCTTCCTAGATTTTCTCTTAGTTTTTCTCCTCCTTTATGTTTTGGAGCAGTTTTAACCATTTCTTGAAGTGCAACTAATCTTTCTTCATCTGATGTTGCTTCATGATATCTTTTTTCAGCATTTAAGTAATCTGGATGTGCATTGATTGGCATTTTTACATATATTTATTAATATACTTTTATTTAAGAAAGTATGGGTTGTTATGTTTTTTAGTTGTAAAATGAGATTAGGAGTTTTATTTTCAGGAAAACTTTCTTTGAAAGAAAGGTTTATCAAAGAACTAACCTTTTTGATAAAAGTTAAATCAAAATCATTTCAAATAAAATGAAATTAGGAGTTTTATTTTCAGGAGGAAAAGATAGTGCTTATGCAGCTTTGCTTGCAAAAAAGCAAAGTCATAGCTTGACTTGTTTAATTACAGTTATTAGTAAAAACAAAGAAAGTTTTATGTTTCATACTCCAAATATTTCAAGAGTTGATAAACAAGCTAAAGTAATGAATCTTCCATTGATTAAGTTTGCTAGTAAGGGGGAAAAAGAAAAAGAATTAAAGGATTTAGAAAAAGCTATTAAAGAAGCTATTAAAAAATATAAAATTCAAGGAGTTGTTACAGGTGCTGTTGAAAGTGTTTATCAGTCTTCAAGAATTCAGAAGATTTGTGATAAACTTGGAATTGAGTGTTTTAATCCATTATGGCAAAAACCACAGATGGAACTTCTTGAGGAGTTGGTGAAAAATAAATTTGAAGTTATTATAATTGGAGTTTTTGCATATCCTTTAGATGAAAAATGGTTAGGAAGGAAAATTAATAAGAAATTTATTGAAGATACTAAGAAATTAAAAGAAAAATATGGGATTAATCCTAATGGGGAAGGAGGAGAATTTGAAAGTTTTGTTCTTAATTGTCCTCTTTTTAATAAAAGACTAAACGTTGCGGATTCTCATAAAAAAGGAGAAAAAAATAGTTGGGTTTTGGATATTTCTGTAAAATAATTTTAATTATACTTTTTATTATTTTAAATAAATACCTTTATTAACTTTGTTTCTTTGAGATAGTAAAGAGAGGTTAATATGGCAAAAAGTAGTGAAATTGGAAAAGGTAAGATTTTTTATAGAAAAAAGTTAGATAATGGGATTACAGTTATATTTGAAAAAAGGAAAACACCGGTTGTATCTATTGCAAGTAGTGTTAAATTTGGTGCTCAATTTGAAAAATCAGATGTTAAGGGAATAAGTCATTTTTTAGAACATTTAGTTTTTAAAGGAACAAAAAAAAGAAGTGTAAGAGAGATTCCTAAGGTAATAGAGGGTAAGGGAGGGATTATTAATGCATTTACTGCAGAAGAGGTTACCTGTTTTTGGAATAAAATGCCTAATAAGCATTTTAAATTAGGTTCTGATATTTCACGAGATTTAGTTTTAAATCCTGTTTTTGAAATTAATGCTTTAGAAAGAGAAAGAAAAGTTATTTTAGAAGAAATTAAAATGTATCATGACAATCCCACTACTTTTGTCTTAGAAAAAATAAAAGAAATGTTATATAAAAATCCCTTTGGAATGTCTATAGCTGGAACTTCAGAAACTGTTTCTTCATTATCCAGAAAAAAAGTTGTAGATTTATTTAAATCAATTTATTCAACAAATAATATAATTTTTAGTGTGGTAGGTGATGTTGATTTAAAGGATGTTTTAGGTGAAGCTAAAAAGTTTCCTAAGATAAAAAAAGATATTAGATTTGTTGAAATATTTCAAAAAAATGGAGAGTTTGTTCAGAAAAGAAAAGGAATTGATCAAGCTCACGAAGTTATTGGTTTTCATATGCCTACCTTAGTTGATAAAAAAAGATATTCAGCAGAAGTTTTTAATGGTATATTAGGTGGTGGTATGAGTAGTAGATTATTTCAAGAGATAAGGGAAAGAAGAGGATGGGGTTATGCTGTTAAAACTAATTTAGAACAATCGAGAGATTATTCTTATGAATTGATTTATGTAGGGACTACTAAGGATAAAATTAAGAAAGTTAAGGAGTTAGTTTTAAAAGAAATTAAAAAATTTAAAGATTTAAAACAAACAGATTTAAATGAAGCAAAAGAAAGATTAATTGGATTAAGAGATATTAGTAAGGAGAAATGTGATGCTACTATGATTGAACTATTACAAGAGGAGTTAGGAGGAGATGCTAGAAATTATTATGATTATGAAAATTCTATTAATAATGTTAAATTAAAGGATGTTAAAGAAGTAAGTAAATTAAAAGGATTTAGTTTTGCTGCACTTGTTCCTGAATAATTTTAAAAATATAATAAAAAAAAATAAAAAAATTTATTTAAAAGACTTTTTTACAGATTTGCTAAATAATAAATATCCTCCTATTATTAGGTGTATAATCAGTGATATTATGTTTCCTCCAATATCTCCTTGTACCATTCCTATGATAGCTCCAATTATACTTAAAACAGAGATTACTATTGCAGTAATTCTAGCCCAGTTTTTTGTTTTCCATAATCCTCTTCCTACAAAAAAGAAGAGTATTGCAATTGCTATTGAGACTATTCCTCCTATTATTAGAAATCCAGCAAGAACTTCAAACATTGGAAAGCTTTCTCCTATGCTACTTGAGCCTATTATAAGCCCTATTCCTAAGATTAGAAAAACTATGGCTGCAATATAATAAAGTACTGAAATTACTTTTACACCTGTAGGTGCGTTTCCCATTTTAGACCTCCTTTTTATGTTTTTATTGTTTTATAGAGGAAAAAGTTATTTAAATAGGTTTTGTTATTATATATCATGCAAATAATAAGAGTCAGATTAACTAGTTCAGAAAAAACAAAGGGTTGTGAAAAAGCACCTATTCAGGTTATTAAGGCTTTAAGAGATATTAAAACTAATGAAAATAAGAAAGAAATTAATGTTGATAATTTAAATTTAGAAGAGATTCATGTTGATTTAGATAATCAAAAAGAAGCACATGATTTAATTTTTGAAAATTCAAAAGAGATTTTTGAAAAAAATTCAAAAGCTTTTTTTATTGGTGGAGATCATAGTATTAGTTATTCTATTGTTAGAGCATTTGATAAAATTAATAAAAATAGTTCATTAGTTGTTTTTGAAGCACATGCAGATTGTTTAGATGAAGGAGGGATTCATAGTGAAAATTGGTTAAGAAGATTAATTGAACAGGGTTTTTTAGGAAGTAAGATTATTTTAATAGGAAGTAGGAATTTAAGCTCAAAAGAATTAAGGTTTTTAAAAGAAAATAAAGTTACTTTAATTAAAATGGATTTATTGCAAGAGGACATACAAGAAGTTTGTGATTTAGTTATGGAGAGGGTTAGAGATTCAGAAGGATTTTATGTTAGTATTGATTTAGATTGTGTTGATCCAGGATTTGCTCCTGGAGTTACAGAAATAGAACCAGGAGGTTTGAGTTCAAGAGAATTAATCTATTTTATTAAGAGATTATCTTTATTAGATAATTTTAAAGGAGGGGATATTGTTGAAATAAATCCTGAAAAAGATATTAATGATATGACTATTAAATTAGGTGCTAAGTTGTTGGGTGAAATGATTTGATAATATGGGAGAATTAAAAAGATGTTTTATTGCTCTTGATTTACCAAGAAATGCAATTAATGAAATTAAAAGAATTCAGAAATTAATTAAAGAAAAAGTTATTTTTACAGGAAAGCTTACTGAGGTTGAGAACTTGCATCTGACACTTAAGTTTTTAGGAGAAATTGATGAAGGTAAGATTAAGGAGATTAAGGATAAGTTAAGTAAGATAAAAATTAATCAGGAGGAAGTTAGGGATTTTTTTGCAGAATTAGGAAAGATAGGTATGTTTTCTAAGAAAATGCCGAAAATAGTATGGATTAAATTAAATGGTAAGATTGTTTTTGAATTACAAGAGAAAATTGATGATGTTTTAAGAGGTTTATTTGAACCTGAACATAGATTTATGAGTCATATTACAATAGCAAGAGTTAGATATGTTGAAGATAAGAAAGGCTTTAATGAGTATTTAGAAAGCATTAAACCTAAAAAGATTAGATTTAAGGTTGAAGATTTTATTTTAAAAAAATCTGAATTATTTTCAGAAGGTCCTGTTTATGAAGATATAATGAAGTATAAATTATGATCCCTATAAAATATAATTTAGAAAGTAAACACTGTTTTATATAATTTTTGTAATAAAACATATGTTTTGGAGTCTAATTTTATTTATAAAGAAGGGAGATTATATGTTATTTTAATGGAAAAAACAGTTAAAAAAGAGGATTTTATAGGGAGGGATTTTGTTTCAATAGATGATTTTTCTTTTGATGAAATTAATTTTGTTTTAAATCATGCTAAACATATTGAGGATAACTTTCAAGATTATAAGGATAATTTAAGTAGGAAGTTAATGGCTCCTTTGTTTTTTGAGGGAAGTACAAGGACAAATACTAGTTTTCAAGCTGCAATGATTCATATGAATGGAAGGATTTTAGATTTTGATGTTTCACAAAGTTCTGTTAAAAAAGGAGAAATTTTAAGAGATACTGTTAAAGTTATTGAGAGGTATAGACCTGATATTATGGTGGTTAGGCATAATTTAGATGGTTCTGCAATTTTAGTAGCAGATAGTGTTAAGGTTCCAGTTATAAACGCAGGAGATGGTAAAAATCAGCATCCAACACAGACACTTTTAGATTTATATACAATTAAACAAATTAGAGAGAATATTAATGGGACAAAGATTGCTTTAATAGGGGATTTAAAATATGGGAGGACAGTTCATTCTCTTGCTCTTGCATTATCAGGATATTCTGATTGTGAAATTGAGTTTATCTCTCCTGATTCTTTAAAAATGCCTGCTTATTTACTTGAGAAATTAAAATCAAAAATAAAATTTTCTGAGTATGGTTTGGAAAGATTAAATAATTTAAATAAAGAATTTAATATTATATACATGACCAGGGTTCAGAGGGAAAGATTTCCAGAAGGTCCTGAAGGTAAGGAAGAATATGATAAAGTTTGTAAAGAATATCATCTGAAAAAACAAATGTTAAAGGAGGTTGATAGTGATTTTAAGATATTGCATCCATTGCCAAAGGTTCATGAAATTGAACCAGAGATTGATGATATGCCTTATGCATATTATTTTGATCAGCTGGGTAATGGACTTTATATTAGAATGGCTTTATTGGATTTATTAGTTAAAAAATGAATGATAAAATAATTGGATATATTGAAAATGGAATAGTAATAGATCATATCTCTCTTGGAAAGGTATTTGAGATTGCAAGTTTATTAGATCTTGGAACGCAGGAAGGAAGAGTAAGTTTAGGAGAAGGTTATGAAAGTGGGAAAATTGGAAAAAAAGGGATTTTAAAGGTTGAGGGGATGGTTTTATCAAATTATGAAATAAATTTAATAGCTTTAATTGCAGAACATGCAAGTGTTTCTATAATAAAAGAAGGAAAAATTGCAGATAAATATAGAACAGAGATTCCTAATGTATTAAAGGGAATTGTTTTATGCCCTAATTTAGCTTGTATTTCAAATGATGTTAATCAGATGGTTATTTCTTTAATTAATTTTAAAGATAATCTTTTTAAATGCCATTATTGTTCAAAAGAATTTAGAAAAGATGAATTAAGATTAAGGAAGATTTAGTTCTTTATTTGAGTTTATAAAAAGATTACTAAATGTTCTGTGTCTCTGTTTATGGAGATAAAATAAAATATAAACTATTCTTTATAAAAATATAACTTGGAAAGTAAAGCAGGCTTTATAAAATTTTTGTATTGCAATAGATATCTCAGGGTAGGATTTTGTTTATAAAGAAATAAATGTAAATTATATTTTAATGGTAAATGGAAAATCATTAAAAGAAAGAATTGGTGATTCTGTTAGATTAATTGTTAGAGACTTAGAACATGAACAAAGAGATCTTAGTATAATTTTTCTTTATAACTCTGGAGAAGAAGTTAGTGGAGTTTTTTCAATGAAAAGATTGTTAGAATTATGGCAATTAAGGGGAAGGACAAGGAGGGGTTATTTTAGGTCAAGACTTGTTGATGAATTATCTCATAATGGTAAGAAACCTGAGGTTTATTGGAGTGCAGAATGTCAAGAATGTAATCCAGTAATGAATAGATGTGATATAAATTGTAGTGCTTATAGTATAAATGTTTCACATTATATTAATGGACAAGCTAACCCTCAAGTAAATCCTTAAAATCTTTTGTTTTTGATTTTAAAATATCTTTTAATTCTTCTTCATCAGCATTAATTGTATTCTTAATTGTTTTAAACTTTTTTAAAAGAAGTTCTGCTTTTTTAGGACCAATGTTTGGAAAAGATTCTAAAACATATTGTTTTTGTTGTTTTATTGTTTTTGGAATTTTTGAATGAAAAGAAATAAGGGTTTTAGGTTTAATTTGTTGTTTTGCATAGGTTATAAGATATTTTGCAGTATCTTTATAATCTTGAGTTTGGATTATAGGGGTTTGGTAGTTAGTTATTATTGATAATAAAAATCCTCTTAAAGCTTTTGAAATGTTAGTATCTTCTTCAAGGACTTCATTTATATTTCCTTCAATAATTAATAATTTTTGAGGATATTTTTGCATTTGTTGGAGTTGTTGAATCAGACGCTTATTAATCATTGAGCTTATAAGATCTGAAACTGTTTTTCTTTCAATAGCTGTATTTCCAATAAGATAATCTGCTATTTTTAATGATTTTATTTCTAATCTTGCATGAGGGTTTTTATGGAGTTCTGATAAAACTAAAGAATTTTTTTCATGAATATCTGCAACTATTAAAGGAGTTTTTTGTTTAGGTTTTTTTCTAGTTGTTATTTTTTTGAAAATATTATAGATAGGCATTTTGATTTGAGTTGTCTAATTTATTTAACTCACTAAATAGGTTTAGTAAAAATGCACTATTATTCATTTGAAGGTAGTGCATCTCTCTTGCACCCATCCTATGGAATGTTTTGCAGAAACGGAGGTAATAAGCAGGAGATGTTTTTGGAGGATCAATATTAGAGGTCCAATCCCAGTCTCCTGAATTTTGAATATCATTAACAACAATCATAAAATTGGTTATAGTCTTATTATTTTGATGAGCTATGTTACGAGCCATTGAAAGAGCTTTTTCAAAAATCATTGGAGACATTATTGCAGAACCAACTGAAAGATAGATTCCTCCTTCTAAGTTAGAGACTGAATTTACAAACCTTAAAAAATCAACTTCTGCTGTTTTTCCAATTGCTTCAAAACTACATAATGGATGAGTATGGATTATATCTTGACCTAAGCAAGGATGAACTGTAAAGGGTATATTATTTGAAAAAGCAGATTCTTGCATTGAGTATTGTTTATTAGGATGAGAAATACATTGATAATCTAAATTTTCAGTATGAATTAATTTTCCTACTGATTCACCATATCCTAAGTTATTTTTTGCTCCATTGATAATAGCTAAATTTATGTATTTTCCTGTTTCTTCCCATAATCCAAATTGCCCTTCTTGAACATATTTTCTAACATCTTCTTCTGTTTTTCCTAAAAAAGAAAGTTCCCAATCATGAATTGAACCTGCTCCATTTGTTGCAAGATGAGTTATATATTTTTTTTCAATCATTTTTCTAATAATAATGGAAAGTCCACTTTTTATCAAATGAGCTCCAAAAGTTATAATTACAGGTTTGTTATTTTTTCTTGAATTTATTATTTCTTTTGCAAGATGTTTTATTTTTTCTAAATGTTCTTGGTTTATTTCAGGAGGTTTTGTATTTATATCTAATATTAAAGAAAGGTCTGATTTTGAAACTCGTTCTGAAAGAGGTTTTGTATTTAGTAGTTTTTTATCAAAGGTTTTCATTTTTTCCTAAGCTTTCTTAATTAAAAGTGTATATAAGGTTTTATATTTAATCATAGATAAATCTTAGTAAATCTTTTAAAGAAGCTTGTCTTATCTTAAAAGACATAAAAAGATGGTTTTGGAAAATAAAAAAATACTTATTTTAGTTATAATTATTATAGTGGTTATTTTGTTAATTGTTCTTTTTGTTGTTTTTAATATTTTCAAGCCTTTATCAAGTCCTGTTATAGAAGAAGAATGTAAGATTATTGTAGAAAGTGAAGGAGAGAATAAAATTGATATTGTTTTTTTAACAGACAAAGTTAATGAAAAAAATGTGGATAATTATATTGATTATTTATTAAGTTCAGAACCTTATTCAGAAAATAAGGATAAATTTAATTTTTATTATGCAGGAGAAACTGATTGTGATATATTAAGAGAATTTTTGTATTGTTATTCTAAAAAACTAATAAAAAAATCTTCTATTTGTCCTAATGATTATATTATTGTTTTAGCAGATGAGGTTAGTTCAATAAGAAGCAGTGCTTATATTAATGTAATTAGTTTAAATATTAATCATAATAAAAATGTAGTATTACATGAATTTGGGCATATTTTTGGTAATCTTGCTGATGAATATGTTCCTTCAGTATTTCCAAAAGGGGCAGAAAATTGTGTTAGAGATTGTGATAGTTTTAAGGATTATGGAGTTAATGATTGTTATGAAGGTTGTACAAAATCAAATTATTATAGATCAAGTGAAGATTCTGTAATGAAAACCTTAAGAACTGAAGATTATAAAGAATTAAATATAATATTATTAAAGGAAATTTTAGAGAAATATGAATAATAAAATATTTTTATTTGCAGCAGTAGGATTGTTAGTATTAGTCGGATTAATCGGTGCTTCTTTTATTGAAAAAGAATATGTTTTGATTGGCATTCATTATGAAAGTAATGTAGAAGGAGAAAGTTTTACTAGAATATCAAGAGATTTAATACAAGGTTATTATCCAACTCTTAATCAGGATTTAAATAAGGATTATAGGGTTAATCTTTTATCAGATGATGAAAGTATTATTTATACAAATTCTTTTGATCCTACACAATTATATTCTGATGGAGTTAATGAAGGTGATGAATTAGATGGAGGAATTATTAAAATGGAGAATGTTGATTTTTATCTTGTAGTTCCTAGTAATAGAAATGGAGATAAAGTTAGAATATTAGATTCAGAAAATAATTTAGTTTTTGAAGAGGAGGTTTATGATGTTGGTAAAAAAGAATGTAGGGTTAGGTAAAAAAGCAATTGCAGGTATGATTGTTACTATTATTTTAATACTTTTAGCTATTTCTGCAGTTTTTGTTTTATGGTCTACTTTTAATAATGTTATTTTACAATCTCCTATTGATGAAAATTGTTTAGATTTTGTAGGAATCTCAGTTGAAAAAGCTTGTTATTTAATTAATGAGGGAGAGAATAAAGAAATTAAAGTAGTTTTAAAAAATGGAGGTTTTGGTGATGGAATAGTAAGAGAAATAGATTTTTTATTTTTGCCATCAGATAGTTTATGGGTTCTTTCAGGTGAAAAATGTTCAGATGCAAGATTAGAAAATAGAGAATATGGAGGTTATTGTGATATTTTAGAAAGAGGAGAAGAATTTTCTTATGTTTTTAATGTTAATTCACCAGATTTAGATGTTCAGGATAAGGTTAAGGTGTATGTTTCTGGAAATAGGATAAGTTGTTTTGCTGGTGAAAAAGAAATTAAAGCATCTTGTTAAAACAAAGTTTTTTGTTTTTTATCTATATTTGAGGTTGGTTTTTTTGGTTCAATAGATTTTCCATTACTTAAATCATTTTTAATTGATTCAATTGATTTATACATCTTTTTCTCTTTTGAAATAGATGCATAATAAAAAATTTCATCTAAAGTATCTAAAGTAATTAGGATTGTTAATTTTCCTTTTATTAGTCTTGCAGTTCTTCCTCTACGTTGAATTGAACGTATTGCACTTGGTATTGGTTCATAAAAAATGACAGAATTTACTTCAGGAATATCAAGTCCTTCTTCTCCAATTGAAGTAGAACAAATAATATTTATTTTTCCATCTCTAAAATCTTGCATTATTTCTTGTTGTTCTTTTTGAGATAATCCTGATCCTAATTTTTTTGTCTGTCCAATAAAAACTTTAGCATTAACACCGTTTATTAGATTAAGTTCCTTGGATATTTTAATTGCAGTATCTCTGTATTGTGAAAAAACTATTGATTTGTTTTTTGGATTTTTAATTATAGAATCTTCAATTATAGTTTTTAACTCTAAAAGTTTAGGATGTTCAATTTTTTTTGATATAAGTTCATTTATTTTTATGTATGCAGAATTAAATTCTGGACTTTTTAAAATATTTTTTACTGCTTTAGATTTATTATTAGATGCTTGTTCTTGCATAGATTTAATATAATTAAGAGCAGTATGAAGAGTTTGTGTTTCTAGTAATTCTATTAAATGAGATAGTTTTACTGCTTGTGCACAGACACTTGCTCCAACTAAAAGATTAAAATGTTTGTTTCCTGAAGAAATTGTTCTCATTATATTTGACTGGGTTTCTAAAAGAGTTATTTTATTTGCAGGTTTAAATAATAATTTTCTGTTTTTTAATTCTTCAACCCTTTTTTGAAATAGCTTTTTTATTATAGAGGTTATTTCTTTAAATTTTTCTGGAAATTCTAATCTGATTATATTAAATTCCAAGTCTTGTAAATATTCTTTTACATCTTCAGATTCTCTTGTTCTAAGTTCAATTGCTTCAATCCCTAAGTTTGAAGCAATTTGCTTTATTTTTTCTTTATCAGTTCCTGGAGATGCAGTAAGTCCTAAGACTTTTGGATTTTTTGATTGTTCTTTGTATTTATTTGCAACATAAGTATAAGCATAATTTTTTAAACATCTATGGCATTCATCTTCAATTAGAAGAGTAACATCTTCAAGGCTATATATATTATTTTTTAAATCATTTGAAACACATTGAGGTGTTGAAAAGATTATATCTGATCTTTCCCATAGTTTTCTTCTTTGAGATGCATGTATTTTTCCTGTAAAAAGAGTTAGTTCTGCAAATAGTTCTGGAAGATGTTTTTTAAAATAAGCAAGGTGTTGTTCTGCTAGTGGACGAGTTGGTGCAAGAAAAAGAGTTTTTGTTGCAGGATATTTTTTTTGAGTGTAGATTGAAAGCATTAATCCTATTAAGGTTTTTCCAATACCTGTTGGAAGTACAACTAAACAGCTTTTTTCTTTACAAGCATTATAAATTTCTTGCTGATATTTTCTAGGTTTTATAGTTTTAAGAATTTTATCTGGCATTTTATTTTTTATTAGTAATTTTATAACATAAACACTTGAACTACTCTTGTGTATAATTGTTTAGAGATTACTAAGGGGTTTTATTATCTTTTACTGATAAGAAAAAAGGGTTTATTAATATTATTACAGATTAGATTAAAATAAAGGTTAATCCAATTAAATAGAATATGAGCATGAATATCCATCCCCAATATACTCCATAAAATAATCTTGATCCATCAAGGTTTCCAAAAGGAACAAGATTCCATAAACCATAAAATATAGATAATTTTGCAAGATCTGCTCCAAATTGAAGATTATAAAAAGAACTTATTATTCCTCCAATTATTGCTAAGACTAATAATGAATAAAATCCCCATGCAGCAGTATATCCATAATCCTCTTGGTTGAGGTAGTCTTTTCTTACAGCTTTTCTACCTCCTATGTGACTTAACATTCTTCTATGAGGGTCATCTTCTATATCAAATTGCAGATATAAAAAAGGTTTAATATATCCTAATGAAAAAATACCTAGGAAAAAAGAAAAAATTAAACCCATTGGAATTGGTTTTTTAAATTTAGATCTTAAGTAGTAACCCCATCTTTGAAATTCCCATACTCTATGTTCTATTTTAATAGAATAATGAGGAGCTATTAGTTTTTTTACAGTTACACTTACAAATATTATTAAAAAGAAAATTAAGAATCTAGTTAGTATTGCTTCGGTATCTTCAGGAACTAGAGGGATTAATGGTATGAAACTAATAAAGGTTGCAATTATCATTGCAATTAGCATCCATCCTAATTCTTTTTTAGTATATATGCCTATTTCAGGTTCAGATACTCTTTTTTCTGGGGGTTTTGTCCCCCAATATCTTTGTTTCATTTTCTCTTTTTTTTAATAAACTGGGTTTCTTGTATAAAAATAAAAAGATATTTGTTTATATAAAGTTAATGGAGTTTTTTACTAAACATCTTATATAAGTAAACAAGAATTTCCTATCTAGAAAATTGTTCACTTTCTATCTGTAAAATTCTTGAACTATAAATAGAATTTTACATCACAGAAAAGTATTTAAATGAGATTCATTTTTCTTAATGATGCTTAAGATAAAAAAGATAACTGATATAATTGGAAAAAAGGTTTATACAGATACAGGTGAACTTTTTGGAGAGGTAGAAGAATCAAATTTAATTGAAAATAAGGTTGAAAGTTGGAGAATAAGGATTTCTAGTTCGATGGGAAACTATCTTGGAGGAGCTAGAGGAGTTATAATTCCACATCAGTTTGTAAGAGCAATTGGCGATGTGGTTATAGTTAGTAGAGCGAGCTTGCCTTTAGGAGATGAAGAAACAATTCAAGATACTGTAGATTTATCTGATGAAGAAGGAAGTGATGAAACAGTTGATGTTCCATTTAGGTGAATTGTTTTTTAAAAAACTTTAAATAAGCATGATTCTATTAATATTCATAAAAGAAACGAGGTAAAATAAATTAAATATGGCAGAACCTTTTATTGTATCATCTATTTTTGTAGATTACTTATTGCCGTTTGTTTTGGTTTTTGTCTTAATATTTGCAATTTTACAAAAGACAAAATTATTAGGTGATGATGTAAAGCAAATTAATGCTTTAGTTGCTTTGGTTGTTGGCCTTATATTACTTGCATTTCCTTATCCTCGAGGGATTATTGTTATGTTAATGCCTTTTTTAGCAGTTTTTGCAATTGTTTTGTTAGTTTTCATGTTATTGTATGGTTTTATTATGGGAAAGAAAGATGGAGGAGAAGATTTTTTACATAAAGGGTGGAAGATTTTTTTCGCAGCAATCCTTCTTATAGCTTTAGTAGCTTATCTTATTTTTATTGCAGGATTTTGGGATTTTCTTTTTAATGCTTTGTTTGGGGGAAGTGGCTCTAGTTTTTTCTGGGTAAACTTTCTTTTAATTGTGATTATTATTGCTTCACTTTTTGCAGTTTTATGGGGAGAGCGAAAGAAATCTAGTTCTGATTAAAGCAAAAGATATATAAATAGTTTTTTTGTTAAATTAGGGAGGTGATATTAACCTCAGTTTATTTCTGAGAGATTAAAATGAAAGAATTTAGATATGATTCAGAACAAGCAAAAGAATGTCCGGAATTTTTACAATATTTAGAAGAATTAGATACTTCTAATAATCCTTTTCAATGTAAACATTTAAGAGTTTTGCCTGAGGATGTTAAAATTCTTAGAACTGCAGGGGTTCCAAGTAGATATGAGAATGGAGACCTTATTTGTCTAGACAGGGTTAAGAAAACCCTTCATGCTAGATGCGGGACTAGTTCTGCTGCACTAAGGCCAGGGAAAGATGGAACTTATGAAGCTTTATGTAGAAATGGACTTGTTCAATTAACTGTAGAAATTAAAAGTGTAGAGGATTCAAAATTTAGAGTTGATACAAAAAGCCGCAAAATATTCTAAATTATTGTTGCAGCAGTCAAACAAAAGATATATAAATACTAATTCTCTTTTATAAAAATAAAAAGGTGTAAAATGGCAATAACTTGGGGATATAATATTACAGATCTTTTAAATACCTGGGCAGACCTGGGTATTTTTGCTTATGTTTTACCTTTTTTAATGATTTTTGCTATGGTTTTTGGAATTTTAACTAAAAGTGAGATTCTTGGAAAGAACAAGGGAGTTCATGCAACAATTGCACTTGCTGTTGGTTTGTTATCTTTGCAGTTTGATTATGTTTCAGGATTTTATGCAAGTATTTTTCCTTATGCAGGTATGGGAATGGCTGTGTTGTTAGTAGGTTTAATTTTAATGGGATTACTTTCACCAGACGGAAGTAAGGCTGCTAGCTGGATTTGGTTTGGACTTGGGGCATTAATATTCTTGTTTGTAATGGCAGGAGCACTTTCAGATACTTACTTTTTAGGAGGCTTTACAGTTGCAGAAGCACTTCCGGCATTATTTGCTATTTTAATATTAATAGGATTTATGTCATTGATAATATGGGGAGGAGGAAAATCTGGTTATCCTGCAGCTGGTGGTGGAGGCGCACATCATTAAAATACTTAATAATTTAAAATGGCGATAGATATAACTGGAATTTATTTTTTTATGCCAGTATTTAGTTTTTTATTTGTGTTTTTTATAGTATATGCTATTTTGCTTAAAACTAAAGTTTTAGGAGAAAGTGGTTTTGTAAATGTTTTAATTAGTTTTATTATGGCTATAATTTTTATGAGTTTTTCTTCATTAGATTTATATGTTCAGACAATTATTCCTTGGTTTATAGTACTAGTCATTTGTGTTTTTTTTGTTTTGTTGATAGTTGGATTTTCTAGTGGAGGAATAACAAATATTTTATCAAATAAGGCAGTTGGTTGGATAGTTATAGCTATTTTAGTAATAATCTTTTTACTTGCAGCAATAAAAGTGTTTAATCCTGTATTTCATCCTGACCTAGGTATAACTTCAGGTGAAGGTACTAGTTTAATTCAACAGATTGCAGAAGCTGCAGAAGGAAGAGTTATAGGTGCAATTTTGTTAATTCTTGTAGCAGGTGTTGTTGCTTGGGTTCTGACGAAGGGCTAGCAGGTTTTATAGAACAATTTAATGCAAGCATCTAAATCTTGTATTAGAGGTATTTTTAAAGCTTCTTTTGGAGAAATCCAATTAAAATCTTTATGTTCATTATGATTTATTATTATTTTTTGTTGATTATCTAATTTTGTATGGAAAATATGATAAACAAAATCATAACTAGGATATTTTACATAAACTTTTTTAAAATAAACTATTTGGTTTAAAGGAATTATTAAACCTGTTTCTTCTTGAATTTCTCTTATTATAGCTTTTGTTATACTTTCTTCTGAATCTAATTTACCTGCAGGAACTCCCCATGTGTCTCCTTCTGGTTTGTGGTTTTGTCTGTGAAGAAGAAGGATTTTTCCATTATGTTCAACAAAACAGCTAACAATTTCAAATTTAGAATTAAATAAACTTGGTTTTTCTTGATAGATCATTTTATCTTAAATAACTTTCAAAACCATCAGATCTTTTAGAAGATTTAGATTTTTCTTTACCTTTTTTTCTACTGGTTTTTTCTCTTTCTCTAATATCATCTGTCATAGGGTTAAGCATTTTTGAAAAAGATTTTTGTGTTGCTTCCATTTCACCTGATAAATTTTTAATATCTTCTCCATAACCACTTATTTTTTTTATAATTGTAAGTTCAAGTTCTTCAATTGTATTTTCAATTTTTTCTAATCTTTTTTCAAAGTTATTTATTTTTTCTTGTGAATCCCTCCTAAATCTTGCAAAAAGAGTTATTTCTTTTTTTAGTTGTTTTATTTTTTCTTCGACAATTTGTTCTGAAATATCATTTATTGTTTCAATGTCTGTTGCTTGAGGTGATTCATATTCTGGATATTGTTGTTCTTGATACTGCTGATCTGGATATTGTTGATATTCATCATAATATTGTTCTTGAGGATATTCAGAATATTCTTCAGGAACTGTAGATGGAGAATAAGCTCCAGGGTATTGATCTCCTTGCATTTGAGAAGAATTAGTTCCTATTGAAGGTTGCATGCCAGTAGTATTTGTAGGTTGTTGAGCATCTTGGAAAGTGCTCATCCTATCTTGAGGTGCAGATCCAAATGTATTTGTAGATGCCATCCTCGTATTAGGATCTTGGAAATTTTGTTGATTTAAATTCGTATTTTGAGGTTGTTGATTTTGATAATTTTGTTGAGGAGGCATTGAATTTTGAGATTCTCTTGTTAGTTCTGATTTAATTTCTGATTGAGAAAGTGCTTCGTTTATTTCTTTTGCAGAGATTCCTTGTTCTTTTAAATTTTGGATTATTCTGCCAGTAGGTACCCCTTGTTTTTTCATTTGCATTACTTGATCTAATACTACCATTTTAATATTAATATTATTGTGTTTTTATATGTTTTCGTATTCAGGAAACCTTGATTTCTAGATGCATCCTTCCTTTAATTTTTGATTTATTTTCTTTTTTTAAGCTCTTCTTTTACTATTTCTCTAACATCTTTGATTCTTGCAAGTTCAAGAGGTTGGAACATTTTTGCCTGATTTTCAAGAATTTGTAATTCTGATTTTCTTGCAAAATTTGGGATTTCATTTATTACTCTAGCCATAAGTTGTTTTAAGGTTTTTATCTCCATATTTATCTGATTTATTTGTTTTTGGATATCAAAATTTTCTTCTGTTAAGGTTTCTTTTGTTTCAATTAGGTTTTCTCCAATTAACAGTGCTCTATCTCTTACAAGTCTTTGTTTTTCTTCAATTTCATTTAACCTGGTTCCAAATTCAGCTAGTAAAGAACTTATAGGGTCTTGTTGAGTTTGAGGTTTCATTTTCTTTTTTATATGAATATTAGTTAGCAAGGGTTTAAAATTGTTTGTGTTTTTTTATCATACATAAATTTTAATAAGGCTGACTTCTTTCTTTAGAAAAGAAAGAACACCAAGAAGAAAGAAACTAAGTTTGAGAGAAAGGGGAAATATGTTATTTAAACCAGGAACACAGTTGTTTGCATATGAGGTTATTAGGGAATCTGGCTCTAAAATTTTATATGTTAATTTTATGGGTGCAAATTATGTTCCAAATATGGCTGAAAATCCTGAAGTAATGAGTAGAGCTATGGATTTATTGATTGAATCTCCTGGAATTTCAGGTATTGTTTTTGTTCAGCAAAGAAACTATAGTTATGATAGTCAAGATACTTTTATGTTGCAAGAGATTGCTAACTTATATGTTTTTTTATCAAAACAAGAAAAAATTCTTAATCCTTCTAAATTGTCAATTTTAAATTCAGAATATCTTGGAAGAAGATATAATGATGTAGGATATCTTTTAATGACTTTAAAAAGTGATCCTGTTGCGTGTTTTGTTGAATTAGAAAGGTTTATTGAAAATGAAAAAAGTCAGTTAAAAAATGTTTCTGAGAGTATGCAGATTGATCAGCTTAGTTATATTGGTATGTTAGAGAAGTTTTATAATTTATTAGAAAATACTGAATTAATAAGAAAGGCTAAAGTTTATTTAAAAGATTATAATTATGAAAGGGATCATTATCATAAGATTTTTAGACCTGAAATAATTCCAAATTTTACCTTTACAAGATTGGTTAGTGCCCTTCCAGAAGATGCAGAAATTGTTGATCAGTATGATATAGGTGATGATTTTGATAAGTCTACAGTTACTATTTTAAAAAGAAAAAGAGATGCTAAACATTTGTATCATTTAATGCCTCCTGAATATTCTTTAGAAGAAGAGATGCAGGAATTAGTTAATTTAGCAAGAAATGTTTTAATTGAACATCAGCCTAAGGCTGAGGAGTTTACAGATCCTGATAAGACAAGGCAGGTTTTTTTTAATGTTGCAAGAGATTTAATAAGAGATTTAGCTGAAAGTAAAAATACTAAATTAAGTTATGAAAATTTAAATAAACTTGCAAAGATTTTAGTGAGACATACTATTGGTTTTGGTTTAATAGAAGTTTTATTATATGATAAAAATCTTCATGATGTTGTTCTTAATAGTCCTATTTCATCAAATCCTGTTTTTTTAAGACATGTTGAGTTTGATGAATGTATTACTAATATTATTCCTAGTAGAGAAGATGCTGATTCTTGGGCTGCTAAATTTAGAATGATTTCTGGAAGGCCATTAGATGAAGCAAATCCTATTTTAGATACTGATTTATCTTTAGGAAACATAAGGGCAAGAGTTGCAGTTATTCAACAACCTTTATCTCCTACTGGTTTAGCTTATGCAATAAGAAGACATAGAGAAAATCCGTGGACTTTACCTTTGTTTATTAAAAATAAAATGATTAATAGTTTTACAGCAGGTTTGTTTAGTTTTTTAATTGACGGAAGTAGAACTATTTTAATTGCAGGAACAAGATCAAGTGGTAAAACTTCTTTGTTAGGTTCTTTACTTTTAGAAATTATGCCTAAGTATCGTATAATAGTTATAGAGGATAGTGTTACTGGAGATGCAAAAATGATTATTAAAGAGAATGGAAAATTTAGAAAAACAACTATTGGAGAATTAATAGATAAACAAATTAAAGAAAATGGTTTTATAGATATAGATGGAAGAGAAAAATCTTTGAATCCTGATAAAATTGAGATTTTTTCAATAGATAAGAATGGAAAGGTTATCCTATCCAAACCAAGTAAATTTATTAAACATAAGGTTAATAAACCAGTTTATGAAGTTAAAACTACTTCTGGAAAGAGAATAAAAGTAACAGAGGATCATTCGCTTTTTACTTTAGATGAGAAAGAGATTTTTAAACCTATTAAATGTAAGAATTTGAAAGAGGGTAGCTTTATATCTATTCCTTCTAAATTACCTTTTGATAATGTTCTAGATAACTTTGATATTTTAGATAGTTTGAATAAGTTTGATAAGAAAATATTTATTTTTGGTAAGGGGATTAAAGAATATATTATTGATAATAGGAAAGAGCTATTTTCCTTAGCATATTCTTTAGGTTATATTAAACCAACAATACAAAATTGGACAGTTAAGAAAATTTTGCCAGTTGAAATTTTTGAGAAAGTTAAAGATAAAATAAATAAAGAAGAATTGTTCATTAAAGGAGAAGGATGTTCAAGATCAATTTCTACGAAAATTAATTTAGATGAGCATTTTTTAAATTTTGTCGGTTTGTGGTTAGCAGATGGTTGTTATGATAGAAGTTCAGTAATAATATCTGTTCAAGAAGAAGAAAATAGAGAAGTTGTTAGGAATGTTGCTGAGAAATTCGGGATTCCAGTTAAGAAGCATAGTGATGGTTTTTCCTTAATGTTGAATTCAACATTGTTAAAAGAGATTATGGTGAAAGTTTTAGGTTTAAAAGGGAATTCTTATACTAAGAAAGTTCCTGATTGGGGTTATAATTTATCTAATGAACAAGTGGGTTGGTTGTTAAAAGGTTTTTTTAGTGGAGATGGTTGTGTTTCAGATAAAGAAGTGGTTTTTTCAATTTGTTCTAAAGAATTGATTGATGATATTTCTACTTTGCTATTGAGATTTAATATTCTCTTAAGAAATTCTCATATTATTCGAGAGAGCGATAAAACAATTAATTGTAGAATAGGCAATACAAAAATGCTTAATTTTTTTAAGGAAAATATTGGTTTTTTGGTTGATTCAAAACAAGAAAAATTAGAGAGATTATGTTTAAGAGTTTCTACTCATGATACTTTAGATATAATTCCTTTATCTTTAGAAGTTAAATACGAGTTAAATGAAATTTTAGGAAAGAATTTTAGTAGGTATGATTATATTACAAGAGGGAATAATATTGGAAGAGTTCAGTTAGGTAAGTTTCTTGAGAAGATTCCAGTTGGTGTTTACACGAATCCTGTTGATCCTTTAAGAGATGTTATTAAATCAGATATTTTTTGGGATAAAGTTAAAAGTGTTAAGAGGGTTTTTGGAGAAGAGTTTGTTTATGATATTTCTGTTCCTAGTTGTGAAAATTTTATTTGTGAAAATATTTTAGCTCATAACACTTTAGAGTTGCCTGTTGATGCGATTAGAAGATTGAAGTATGATATCCAGAGGATGAAAGTTAGAAGTAGTTTATTAAAAGAAAGTGCAGAGATTGGTGCTGATGAAGGTATAAGAGCTAGTTTAAGATTAGGAGACAGTAGTTTAATAGTTGGTGAAGTAAGGTCATTAGAAGCAAAAGCTCTTTATGAAGCAATGAGGATTGGTGCTCTAGCTAATGTTGTTGCAGGAACAATTCATGGTGCAAGTCCTTATGGAGTTTTTGATAGAGTTGTTAATGATTTAGGAGTTCCTGTTACATCATTTAAAGCAACTGATTGCATTATTGTTGCTAATCCTGTTAAAACTCCTGATGGTATGAAATCAATAAAAAGAGTTATTCAGTTGACAGAAGTTAGAAAACATTGGACAAAAGATCCTGAACAAGAAGGAGGTTTTGTTGATTTATTAAAATATAATGTTGAAAAAGATGAAATAGAAGCAACTGAGGATTTAGTTAATGGGGATTCAGAAGTAATAAAATCAATTGCATCAGGTGTTAAAGGGTGGGCTGGTGATTGGGATGCTGTTTATGATAATATTATTTTAAGAGGAAAGATTAAGCAAGAGATTGTTGATGTTGCTGAGAAATTAAAAAAACCCAAAATACTAGAAGCTGAGTTTAATTCTTTAAGTAATAATATGTTTCATCAGTTTTCTAAAGAAGTTCATGAAGAAGTTGGTTTGCCTGTTAGTGAAAGAGTTTTTCCTTTGTGGCAAGAGTGGTTAATGAAAGAAATTAAAGGTTGGAAAGTTTAAAGGGATTAGCTTTCTTGATGACATAATATATAAATATTTGCATTAAAGGCTCTAAATTTAAAAGCCCATCCACTTCTATCAGCTATAGGTTGACTAACTTGAACAAAACGCCATGTTTCACCATTAACCCAACCAAGAGTATCATAGTTCCAACCTCCTGAAATAACTTTATAACCTGACGAACAAAGTAGAGTAGTGAAAGTATCAGTATTTGCTGTGCCTGTTATATATTCAATATTTCCAGTAATACCTCCTGAAACATCTCCACAACCCCATCCACTTGCATCTGTATATTTTAATACTTGATTGTCAGTACAAGTTGGTAATGCAATTTCATCTAAACTATGTCCCATTTTTGTAGGATCACCAGAACCATCATTAGTAAAAGCTATAACCACTCCATTTATAATGATGACCACTAAAACTAACACTAATAAATAATATATTTTATTATCAAGTTTAATATCTAATTTTACCATCTTTTTTCTAAAATTAATAAATAAAAGCTCCTTTAAATAATTATCTCTAATAATCTTTTTTAAAACAAAGTTTTATTAATTGATTTTTCCATATTGTTTTATAAAAAAGGTGATAAATATATGGGTATGGATGTAAAGGATGTTTTAGCTAAGTATTCTAGATTAATGGGAAAAGAAATGCAAGGAGATGTTGCTAGACCTGATGTTTCTCAGATTTCTAATGAATATGTTAGGTTTAAAGAAGATATGATGCCTGAAGTTACTAGATATGAAAAATGGGTTAATGGTCTTGGAAAATCATTAAAAATAAGAGTTTCACAAAAAGATGAAGCAAAAATTAGAAAAGATTTGAATGTTGCTCATATTGATGTTGAACCTAGTGAAGTTGTGGGTTTGGCAATTATGAGTTTTATTTTAGTATTTTTTTTAGGTTCAGCAGCAACTATAGGGGTTTGGTTTTTTCAAGAAGGAGGTATTGATACTTTTCCAATATTTTTCATTTTTTTGATTTTTTTAGCTAGTGGTCTTTTAGCTTATTATCTTTATACAGCTCCTACAAGATTAGCTGTAAAATGGAGATTAAAAGCAAGTAGTCAGATGGTTCCTGCTGTTCTTTACACTGTTATTTATATGAAACATACAAGTAATCTTGAAAGAGCAATTAGTTTTGTTGCGCAACATGTTGAACCTCCTCTTTCTTTAGATTTTAAAAAAGTTATATGGGATGTTGAGACTGGAAGATTTTCTAATATTAAGGATAGCTTGAATAATTATCTTGATTTTTGGAAAGATTTTAATATGGAATTTGTTGAGAGTTTTCATTTAATTGAGAGTAGTTTATATGAACCTCATGATGCAAGAAGAATCAGGACCTTAGAAAGATCATTACAAGTTATCTTAGATGGAGTTTATGAAAAGATGTTAAAGTATACTCATTCAATTAAAGCTCCTTTAACTAATTTGTATATGTTAGGAATTGTTCTTCCTACTTTAGGTTTAGCTTTACTTCCTTTAGCTTCTACATTATTAGGGGGTGCAATTAAATTTCAACATGTTCTTGTTTTGTTTAATTTAATTGTTCCATTTTTTGTATTTTATTTAGTTTCTGAAATTATGTTAAGGAGGCCAGGAGGTTATGGTCAGACAGATTTGTTAGAGAAAAATCCAAATTATCCTCAGTATGCAAGTAAAAGGCCTTATTTTCTTGCAAGTCTTATTTGTATTCCACTTTTAATTATTGGATTTTTACCTTTAATTTTTGGTTATACTCCTATTCCTGGTTGGTTAGGTTTACCTAAAGATTTTGTTATTCCACAATCACCTTTAAGTTTTTTAGGAAAACAATTATTTGAATTTAGAGATGTAGGAGGAAGTTTAATAGGTCCTTTTAGTGGTTTTGCTTTAATGATGAGCTTACTTATTCCTCTTTCAATAGCTTTGTTTTTTATAATATCTTTTAAAATGAGAACAAAAGAACTTATTAAATCAAGAGATGATACAGAAAGTTTAGAAAAAGAGTTTAATAATAGTTTGTTTACATTAGGTAATAGATTAGGTGATGGAACTCCTGCTGAAATTGCATTTGCTAAAGTTGCTGATTCTACTAAAGGACAGAAGACTGCAGATTTTTTTAACATAGTTAATACTAATATTAGGTCAATGGGCATGAGCATTGAAAGTGCTATTTTTGATTCAAGAAGGGGTGCTTTAGTTTATTATCCTAGTAATTTAATTGCAACAAGTATGAGAATTTTAATTGAGAGTGTTAAGAAAGGATTAAAAGTTGCAGCTCAGAGTTTGATGAGTATTTCTGAATATGTTAAAAATATTCAGAAGATTAATGAAAGGCTAAATGATTTATTAGCAGAAGTTGTTAGTGATATGAAAAGCAACATGACTTTTTTAGCTCCTTTATTAGCAGGAATTGTTGTTGGTTTATCAGCAATGATTACTGGAATCTTAGGACAATTAAAACTTATGACTGATGTAGGAGGTGATGCTGTCTTGACAGGATTAGGTAATTTAGGAACTATAACTCAGTTGTTTGATGTTAATCAGATGATTCCTCCTTATTTTATGCAGATTTCAATTGGAATTTATATTATTGAGATTATATTTATTTTAACAACAGCATTAGTTACAGTTGATGTTGGAGAGGATAGATTAAGAAGAACCCATGATATTGGAAAGAACTTATCAAGAGGAGGTTTATTATATTTAGTAATGGCATTTATGGCAATTGGTGCTTTATCTATGTTGTCAAGTATTGCATTAAGAAGTATGGTAGGTTAGAAAGAAATTTAAATGAA
>JBDRMT010000036.1:0-9459 GCA_043811855.1 archaeon
TCAACCCTGTTGTATCTAAAACCTCTTTTGATAATCTTATCTGATTTGCAATTAGGACATTTAACAGTCACTTTCTTTCACCCCCTTTTACTAAGGGAGGAATCTTGAGTATATAAAAGTGACGTTAACTTGTTAATATCGTAATATACAAGTATTTATAAACACTTATTTCTAATTAAAAAAATGGTTGCCAGTGTAACACCTATGAGAGATATTGATAAGTTTAAGAAAGGAACTAAGAGATATGTCTTTGGAGAAACTCTTTTAGAAGCGCTTAAGGAGTCTGATCCAAATCTTGATTCTCTTACAGGATATAGATGTTATAATCCTTTTATGTTTTGGGAAGAAGAAAGCTATAGGATAACTGGAGGTGGTTTACTTGGAAGGTTTGGGAGGAGATTAGTTGAAGTAGCTCCGTTAAATACTTGTGGAGATATGGTTGTAAGAGTTCATGATGAATCATTACGAACTGTAGTTAGTGAAGTTGTTAGAGATCTTAATAATCAAGGTGGAATAGATTTTAAGTTAGAGTATATGTAGTTTTTTAGAATATTTATAAGAAATAGGTTTTATTTCAACTTGTCATTAATATCCTCTGCAATCTTTTCAATTGCTTGTTGACCATTTATTTGTATTAAATTATCTTTGTAAAAATCTAAGATTGGTTCTGTTTCATTATGATAAGTTTTTAATCTTTTTTTAACTGCTTCTTCTGTATCATCTGCTCTTTGATATAAAGAATCATTACAATTATTGCAAGTATTTGGTTGTTTAGGAGGGTTTGTAAACTTATTAAAAATAGAACCACATGCTTTGCAGTTTTGTCTTCCTGAAATTCTTCTTATTGCTTCTTCATCAGGTAGGGTAATTTCAATTACTTTATCTGGATGCGTAATTGTTTTTAATAGTTCTGCTTGATTTAAGTTTCTTGGAAAACCATCTAAGATGAATCCTTTTTGTGCATCTGGTTGTTCTAGTCTTTTTTTAAGAATTTCTAAAGTTAGTTCATCAGGGACTAAATCTCCTTTATTAATTATTTTATCAACTTGTTGTTTTAGTTCTCCTTTTAAACTTCTAAATAAATCTCCTGTTGAAATATGAGGAATATTTAGTTTTTCAGCTAAAATTTTTGCTTGAGTTCCTTTTCCTGACCCTTGGGGTCCTATAAATATTAATTTCATAGTTTAGAAATGAAAAAAGGGTTTTTAAAGTTGATTGTTGTTTTTTATATTAGTGAGTATAATAATCTTATGTGATTACTTAAAAGATGTATTTTATTTATGAAAAGATTTTTAAAGAATGATTTTAGTATTTATCAATGAGCAATACAAAACCTCCTTTATTTGTAAGTTTTAGTGGTCTAGTAAGACAAATGAAATATCATCCTGTTTCTGCTCTTGATTTAGAAAGTGGTTTATTTTATTTTGGATGCAAGGAAAGTCATTTGTATTTACCTGTTCATGATATTACTATTGTTAGTTCAGTTTTTAGTGATTATAGAGAAGAAGGTATAGAAGTTTTACATAGGATTGTAGGAGCTTTTGAAAGGGCAAAACATATGGGGAGGGCTGTTCCTCTTAATGGTCAAAAAAGAAACACTTTTAGAGAATTAAATGGTCTTCTTGATGTAAATAGAATCCCAGTACATTCTGTTAGATATTTAGAAACATTAGATTCTAATAATAGTTATTCTACAGAGGTTGTTAGAAGTAGATACAGTCATTTAGTTAGGGTTATTGGTTAGTTTTTTATATACATGATTTTTACTATTGTTATTATGATTATAAAAGTTAAAGTAAAACCTGGTTCTGGAAAGCAGGAAGTTGTTAAATTGAATGAGGAAGAGTTTGTTGTTAGTTTAAAAGAAAGAGCTGAAGATAATAAAGCAAATATAGAGTTGTTAAAGTTATTAAGAAGATATTTTAAAGAAAAATATAAGGTGGATGATATAAAGATTATTAAAGGTTTAAAGAGTAGAAATAAGATTGTTGAGGTGATAAATGCCAATAAGATATGAATTAGCACCAGAATTACAAGAAACTATGAATGAAATAGCTTTACTTTTGTTTCCTCATGTTAGAATTGATTCTGTTATGTGTATTAGAAGTCATGGAAGTAGTAGTCGAGGAACTATTGCAAGGTGTCATGCTTTAGGAAAAGCAATGATGCTGGGGATGGGAAGGAAAAAAAGTTTTTATGTTATTGAAATGATTAGTAAAAGATTTGATAAAATGAGTGATAAGGATAAAGTTAAGACTTTAATTCATGAGTTAATGCATATTCCTAAGACATTTGGAGGAGGTTTTGTTCATCATGACTATGTTCATGAAGAAAATGTTGAAAAGGAGTTTCAAAGATATATTAATCTGAAACAAAATAAAAATATTGGAGTAGGAGTTGAAAAAAATATTGAAAGTGAAGAAAGAGTTGAAATGGAAAAAAAGAGAAGATGGTGGTAAAGTTTAAATTTAAGTATAAAGAAGAGGAAGTTGAATTAGAAGTTAAAGAATGTAAGAGTTTCTTTTCTCAGGCAATGGGGTTGATGTTTAGAAATAGAAGTAAGCCTTTGCTTTTTGTTTTTAAAAATAAGAAAATAAGAAATATTCACTCATTTTTTTGCAAACCTTTTTATGCAATTTGGTTTGATGAAGATAAGATTATCGACGATAAATTTGTTGATTCTTGGATTTTTAGTATTGGTCCTGATAAAAGGTTTAATAAATTATTAGAGGTTCCTAGAGGTTGTAAGGAATTTAATTTTTTATCGACGGATAGAGAAAGGTTTAAATAGTAGTTTAACATTTATTTTATATAAAACAGGAGTTTTGTCGAGGGTAAGAAAATTTTGCTAATGCAAAATTATTCAGGATGGCATATAATCAACAAATCTAAAGATTATATACCATAACAAAATTTCTAAATAAATATTCAACAAAAAGGAGGTCAAGATTTAAGATGGGAAAAGTTATTGCAAAAAATATTGTTAAAAGAAAGTCAGGTTTTCTTTACTATGTTGATGGACAAGGAAATGTATGTGAAGCAAAAATGGCAAGAGGCGGTAAAAGAAAGAAAAAAGCTGCAAAAAAGAAACCAGCTAAAAAAGCTGCAAAGAGAAAACCAGCTAGAAAGAAAAAGAAATAGTAATTCCTTTTAGAGCTAAGAGATGATTTTTTTATTTTTATTTTTTTATTAATTTATTTTTATGTGTTTTTTAAGATTATATTTATAATGAAATTTTTAGTAATATTTAATTTAAGAAGCTAGACTGTTCTGTGGTTAGAGTTTATTAATAGTTTATAAGTTACTAAGAGGTTGTGTGTTTATATGTTATTTACCTAGGTAAATCTTATAAAGCATCATATTTTAGGTTTTTCATGGGGCATATTACATCAAAATCATATTATGATTTGCAGAAAAGATTAGATAAATCTGCACAAGGAGTTCCAGAATCAGAAAGTTTGTATAAAATATTAGAGATTTTATTTACAGAAAAAGAAGCAAAATATGCTTCAAAACTTCCAATTAAGTTTTTTACAGTAAAAGATGCTTGTAAAAGGTTTAAGTTAGGTATTAGTGAAACAAAAGAGATCTTAAATAGCTTAGCTGATAAAGGTATCTTACTGGATTTTGCAAAAGGAGATTTACAAGCTTATATTCTTGCTCCTCCAATGGCTGGATTTTTTGAATTTGCTTTAATGAGAACAGATGGCAAGTTTGATAGGAAAATTTTATCGGAGTTATTTTATAATTACATAACAAAAGATGGTTTTTTTGACAAGGGACTTTTTGGATTAAAAACTCCTTCAAGTAGGACTTATGTACATGAGGATAAGATAAAATCAGAGATTTTAGATTATGAAAAAGCTTCAAATGTAATAAAAACAGCTAGTTGTATTACTTTAGGTATTTGTTATTGCAGGCATAAAATGTTTCATATAGGAAAAGCTTGTGATATGCCTCAGGAAACATGTATGACTTTTAATAATGTAGCAAAAAGTTTAGTAAAACATGGAATTGCTAAAGAAATATCAAAAAAACAAGCTATGGAGATATTAGATAGGTGTAGAAAACTAGGATTGGTTCAGCTTGGAGATAATGTACAAGAAGAAGTAAACTGGCTTTGTAATTGTTGTGGGTGTTGTTGTGAACCATTACTTGCATATAAAAGATTAAAATATAAGAAAAGGATTAATAGTAATTTTTTTGCTAAAGTTGATAATTCTAATTGTACTAAATGTAAAGTTTGTATAAAGAAATGTCCTGTTGATGCTATAGAATTAAAAAATGAAAAAATATGGGTAGATGCAGATAAGTGTATTGGTTGTGGTGTTTGTTCAAGATTTTGTCATAGTTTTTCAATTAAAATCTTAAAAAGAAAGAAAACTATTGATGTTCCTAAAGATAGTTTTGAAAGATTTATAATAAATGCAATAGAAGAAGGAAAAATACAAAATTATGTTTTTGATAATTATGAATTATGGACAAATGAGTTATTAAGGCATTTTTTAGGGGTTTTAGTAAAATTACCTCCAACAAAACTATTATTTGCTCAAAAACAATTAAAATCAAGGTTTATAAGAAGTTTAAGAAAGTCTAAGTATAGTGATATTTTTAATAAATTATATAAAGAAGGAAAGAAAAATTAATTTTTTGTGCAAATTTTTTTTAACTTATGCTTATTTTTTTGTGGTGTAACAACTTTTTACACAGGGATAATGTTTATAAACTAAATCTTCTTAATAGTTTAATATTATTAAAAGATGGTGTTTAAGCGTTATATAAAGAGAGGTGGGAAAGTCTATGGCCCTTATTATTATAAGTCTTATAGAGACAAAAATGGAATTGTTAGGAAAAAATATCTTGGAATAACTGACCCTACAAAAGATAAAAAGAAAAATATTATAAGAAAAAATTCTTTGAAAAAGAATTATTCCTTTACACCACAGTTTAATTCTAAATTATTTACAATTATTCTTCTTGTTCTAGTTATTTTAGGATTATTTTTTATTAGTTCTGGAGGTTTAAATAGTGAAGTTGTAAGTATGTTTCAAGATCCTGTTTTTTTACCTTTTTCAAGTATATCTGGTTTTGTTGTTTCTGAAATAGCTGGAGATAATGAGCAGATTGTTGAGGAGTTTGATAATGATATTGATTTGGAAATTAAAGATCCTCCTAAGTTAGGAGAGCAGGTAGTAAGTGTGAATAAAAATAAAAGAATGGATTTTGATATTAATGGAGGACTAAGATTATATTTTGATTTATTAAATTATAGTGAGTTTGTTGAAAATGTAGGTGAAAGGTTTGTTAATGAAGATTTGATTAATAAAAGTGAGGTAGTTGAAGAGGATACTAATAAAACTATACTTGATAATGAGAGTGAAGCTCAAGAAATTGAGAATGAAATTAATAAAACTATACTTGATAATGAGAGTGAGGCTCAAGAAATTGAGAATGAAGTTAATTTTACTGATGTAGAAAATATTAGTAATAATGAGACAGAGGAACAGATTGAAGGAGAATCTGAAGTAGTAGAAGAACCTCAAACAGGTTATGGAGAAGGAATAGGAAACAGTTTAATTACTGCAAATGTTGTTTCAGAAGGTGTTGAGAACACAGAAACTGGTTCTAAGAATGTGAATTTTAGTAGAATTAAGCAAGAAATTGAAGATTTAGAAGATGGTGATATTGAGGAAATTACTAGAGGAGCTGTTGTTAAATTAGAAAATGAAGAATTTGAAGTTGAAGTAAATGAAACAGCTGCTGAAGAACAAGGCGTAGATTATAAATGGGGCTATAAAGTTAAGTTAAAAGACTTAAATTTTATGGCTAAAATTGATGTTACATCTGATAATGAGATTTTTATTTTTGATAATAATAGTTTAATGATTGGAAATAATTTATTGAGTTTTGAAGATTTAATTAATGAAGGTTATAAAGTAAGAATTGAAAAACCTACATTGGAAATTGAAGAAAATAAAAGTAGGGTAATTGAAAATATAATTAAAATAGTTGAAGAAGATGAGACTGATAATGAGAGTAGAGTAATAAAAAATGAAACTCAAACAGGTTATGGTGAAAATGAAGAAGATATTGTTAGTGAGGAATCAGAAGCAGAGGTTGTTGAAGAAGAAACAGAAGTTGAGCAGCCAATTGAAGGAATAGTTGAAGAGCAGGCAGAAGTTGTTGAAGAGGAGATTCAAGAAGAAGTGGTTAGTGAGAATGAGGAAATAGTTGAAATAATAGAAAAAGAACAAACAGGATATGGTATTACAGCAGGAATTACAGGAGGGATTATCAGAGCTTTTAGTATTACAGGAAGGGCTGTTGGATTAGGAGAGGGAGACATTGAGGTTCAGGATTTAGAATATGAAAATACAGTAACTATTTTTATTGAAAAAGATTTTACAGATGTAAAAAATCCAGAGGGAGAATTGTATAAGGTAGGGGATATTGTTTATTTAGACCCAACTTTGATTGAGATTGAAAGAGCAGTTCATTTGGATGAAAATAGAAATTTTATTAGTGATATTTATGAGGATGTTAAAGCTTTAGATGGTAATTGGAGTGAGATTATTAATAATAGTGAATATGTTAGAGTTACTTTTGAGAGAAATTTAACAAATAAAAATGATATTAGTGTTTTTGCTAAAGATGTTAGTTCAGGTCAAGGACCTGAAAATTCAACAAATGCAACAAATGCAAAAATTGAGGTTTATAGAGAAAATGGAAATAAAACAATTGCAATTATTGAAAATATTAGTAGTGAAGGTTTGTATCAAACCTATTTAACAGGTTTAGAAGATGGAGAAAGTCATAGTACTTTTGATTTAAAAATTATTGGACAAATGATTTTTGATTATATTGTAGATCCAACAGTTGCTCCTGATATTAATTTTACAACTTTAACTCCTGTAAATGCAACTAGTACTACAAACACTTCATTAATTTTTAATTTTAGTATTGAAAAGGCAGGAGATTTAAATGAAGTTAAGTATAATTGGAATGGAACAAATTATACTATGTATAATGATAGTTTGGTTTTAATGTTTAATTTTAATAATGTTACTAGTCTAGGAGAAGGAACTAAGGATAATATAACTGTTGATGTTAGTAATGGTAAGAATAATGGAACTTGTATTCAGACTGGTTATGGTTGTAATTATACTAGTGGAAAATATGGATATGGTTTAGAGTTTAATGGAAGTGGAAATTATGTTAATGTTAGTACTGATTTAGATTTATCTTCTATGAGTAGGTTTACAATCTCTAGTTGGGTTTATTTAAAAAGTAAAGTAAGTGACAGAGATATTGTTGGACAAGGAACAACTAGTTGTGCAGTTGAATTAAGATATGATGTGGGTGAAGATTATTGGGAATTTGATGTATATGATGGTGGTTGGCAATATGCAAAGTTTAGTCAGTCAAATGTAGTATTAAATAGATGGACTCATGTTGTAGGAGTCTATGATGGTGGTTTAAAAATTTATGTAGATGGAGTTTTAGGAGCTACTACTGATACTGTTGGAACAATATGTGATGGTTCTGTATCTAGTATTAAAATAGGTAAGCTATGGACAGGAGCTAGTTTAAGACCATTTAATGGAACAATAGATGAAGTTATGATTTGGAATGTATCATTATCACAAAGTGAAGTTTATCAACTTTATGTTAGTAATTTGAGAAAATATGATACTGCAAACTGGAGTTTATATGTTAATCAAAGTTTAAATGCAACAGATGGTCTGCCTCTTGGTACATATACTTATTTTGCAAGTGCAAAAGATGATGCTGGAAGTGAAAATCAGACTTTGATTAGAACTATAACAATAACTGTAGCTTCAATTCCTCCAAATGTAACTGTTAATACTCCTCTTAATCAAACTTATAATACAAATACAATTATATTTAATGTAACAGCTTTAGATGAAACAGCAATAAGTAGTTGTTTGTATACTTTGAATGGTGGAACTGATAATGTTACAATGAAAAATGCTTCAACATCTCCTACTAGTTGGAATGCAACAGATAGTAGTGTTGCACAAGGAAGTAATAATGTAACTTTTTATTGTAATGATACAAGTAATAATTTAAATTGGACTGAAAGTGTTGTGTTTTTTATTGATAGTATTACTCCAGATTTAAACATAACATATCCAATAAATAATACAAACTTTTCAACAGGTAGTGTTGATATTAATTTTACTTATACAGATGCAAATTGTGATAGTGCATGGTGGTCAAATGATTCAGGAGTTAATAACTATAGTTTAATAGGTTGTACAGAAAATATAACGAATATTACTTGGGGAGATGGTGGTTGGAATGTAACTGTTTATGTAAATGATAGTGTTAATAATTTGAATTGGACAAGTGTTACATTTAGAATAGTGATTCCTACTATTGATTTAGCTGTTGTTTATCCTACTACAAATATTAATGTTACTCAGAATGAATTTTTTAATGTTTCAGTTAATATAACTTGTTCAAAAGGAAATTGTAGTGGAATTAATGTTAGTTTTGATCCATTCTTTGTTATAGAAAGAGATATTAATGATGAAGGAGAGGTAAGTATTGGAGAGGATGGTGTTAATTTTAACTTAATAGATGGAAGAGAATTTAATATTTCTTATTCTGACAAGAACAATAAAAATGTTTCATTTTTTAAGGTTAAGGATACTGAAGAATTGGTTAATAAGGGTTCTTTAAGATATATTAAACAGGGAGTGGTTAATCCTGTTATGATGACTGGAGGATATAGGGTTTTTAGTTATGGAGATTCTGTTCCAACATTAAGAACTTATATAGGTTCTAATGGTTATGTATTTTATGGTAATAGGTATGCTGAAGAAAGTATAAGTGATTTTAATAATAAAGATTATCCAATAATAAGATATAAGACAGAAGGTGAAAAAGGTTGTCCTGTAATGCTTAGTGATGGAGAAGCATTTGTAATTGAATTGCATAAAGAAAACATTACTGAAGAAGATGAAAATTTGTTTTATAGGGCAGTTAAAGATAGTTTGGCTGAAGAAGGAGTAGATGTTGAAAGAGAAAGATTTTATTCTGGAAATAATTTGTTTTATTATTTTGATGGTTTAAGAATAAAGCAGATAGGACGTATGGATGTTGATAATAACAATCATTTAATATTTTTTATGTATGTTGATGCTCCTGATGATGTAAGCTCTTTCTCATTAGTTGAAAAAATAAAACAATATTATGTTTCTTCACTTGGAGATTTAAGAGACTTTAATGATAGTTTTGATAGTTCAATAAGAGAGAAAATAATACAGAAATATGTAGAATATTCAGAAGTAGAGCTTTATGAAGGAGAGTTTACTTCGCAGGAGTTAGAAATTATTGATGAGTTGTCAGATAGTTTTAATTCTGAAGAATGGAAAATGGATTCTGAGTGGAAGGGTATTTCAGAAGATTATGGATTAAATCATAAAAATTTTG
>JBDRMT010000037.1:0-12914 GCA_043811855.1 archaeon
TCTTGGTTCAAGTGCTAGTTTTAAAGATGAGGACTGGATACCTCAATGCAGTAAAAGGCAAGAGGGTAATTTTATCTTATATGTTGGGTATGAAGGTGGGCAGGGCAGTCCTCCTGTTGAACCTGTTTGCAATAACAATGGGCAGTGTGATGAAGGAGAAACATATGAAAATTGTCCTAATGATAATTGTGAGGATTTTGGAGGAGAGTGTGTGGATAGTGATGGTGGAAAAGATGACTTTTTTACTCCTGGTGAGACAAGATATACTAATGAAGGTATAAATGATGTGGACTATGATACTTGTGTTAATGAAAACACTCTTGCTGAGCAATATTGCCCTTCAACAACTAGTGTAAATGCACAGAATACTGTTACTTGTGAATTGGGATGTATAGATAGTAATGGAAGAGGTGCTTGTAAAAAGAGCGGAGTAGATGAATGTTCAACTGATCAACAATGTCAGGATAAATTTCAATCATGTTATTATCAATGTCAGCTTGGAATTTGCCAAGCAATAAATAAAATATTACCATTAGGTAATTATCCTAATTGTGGAGAACAAAAATGTCCTAAATTCTGCCCTCCTTGGGAACCTCCTCCATGTCCTGATGGAAATTATATTCCTGGAGGAAAAGATGAATGTGGATGTGAATTGCCTCCAACATGTTGTGGAGATGGTGGTTGTGATGGTGAAGAAGGATTTTCAAATTGTCCTAGTGATTGTGATGAACCTGTTTGTGGAGATGGTAGTTGTGATAAAGATGAAGAATGTCATGATGATTCTAGTTGTAGTGAAGCTGTTTGTTCTGATGAAGATTGTAATTGTTGTGTTTTAAGTGATGATAATGAAGGGTGTGGTGAATGGGGAGAATGTGTTGAAAGTGTTAATGAAGAGACTGGAGAGACAAGAGGAATTCAATCAAGAGAATGTGAAAGCGGAACTCAGAATAAGTTATGTAAAGCAAATAATCTTATTGAAGGAATCATAGATGGTATTGGAGATGTTGTTGGAGGAATTATTGATTTTCTTGGAGATATAATTTTAGGTTCTGGAACTGATGTTACTTTACATATTTTTGATGAAGATGGAAAAGAAGTTTATTCAAATACAAAGTTATTGGGAGAAGGAGAAGATAGTGCTGATTGGGGTTATAATTTGCCTAAAGATGGAAAATATACTTGGAATTGTGAATCAACTGATAAGACTGGAAAGACAAAAAAAGGCGATGAAAGAATTATAATTTATGATGCTGTGGTATGTGGAGATGGACCTTGCGAAGGTGATGA
Source organism: archaeon (assembly GCA_043811855.1). Lineage (GTDB taxonomy): Archaea > Nanobdellota > Nanobdellia > Pacearchaeales > GW2011-AR1 > ARS1285. Next base: position 1,288 of record JBDRMT010000037.1, read on the forward strand.
AACTGTAAATAACTGTCCACAAGATTGTAAAGGTGGTTGTGCTGGTGAAGGTGAGGGAATTTATAATGAAGCAAGGTTTGGTCCAACTGAATGTTGTGATAAAACTTCAGGAATAAAACCTCCATGGGTTGAAGAAAATGGAAATTGTGTTGTTGAAAATGAAAATTTAAAAGGATTTTGTGTTGATGATTGGGATGAAAAATGTGGTAATTTTAGATGTGATGCAGGAGAAGATGAATGTAGTTGTCCTAGTGATTGTCCTGCTGTTTGTCCAAATGGAGTTTGTGAAGAAGGAGAAGATGTTAATAATTGTGTTGATGATTGTTTAGTAAGTTGTGGTAATGGTCCATGTGAACCTGAATTAGGTGAAACAGTTGATAATTGTCCTAAAGATTGCGAAGTTAAAATTAATTGTAATAAAGATGCTGATTGTGGTGATGAGAGAACAGAGTATTATTGTGATCAGATTTCTGAAGGATTTAAATTAATTCCTGATTGGCAAAAGTGTCCTCAGACAATATTTCCAACTTGTATGAATCCTGGAACAGAATCAAGTTATTGTGAAGATAAAGAAACACCTGATACAGGAGAATGTTTCTTATGTGAAAAAGGATGTGAAAATGGAGTTTGTAAAGATCAGACATTTTGTGGTGATGAGGTTTGCGAAGGTGATGAAACATTAGAGAATTGTCCTGATGATTGTAAAGAAGGTGATGTATGTGCACAATGTATTCCAGAATATGGTAATACATGTTCAGATATGGGTGCTGATCTCTATGCTAAGCATGATTCTCAATTTGGTGCAGCATGTGATTGTATGTTTGTTGATGGTCCAACAGAAGGTTGGACATTATGTGAGAGTGATCAATGTACAACAAATAAAGAATGTCAAGATGAATTTGAATCATGTTATTACGAATGTCAGCTTGGAGAGTGTCAAGCAATAAATACTGTATTACCATTAGGTGATTATCCTGAATGTGAAGAAGAAAAGGAATGTGAAGATTATAGATATTCTACTTGTCCTGAAGATTGTGAAAAGAGATGTGTAGCTTCTTGTCCAACTTGTGATGATTGTGAAGGTTTTGGAAGTTGTTATGAACCTGAAGATTGTGTTAAAGAAGGAGAAACTTTTGGTACATATTTAGGACCTGGCATGGAACCTTCAATATGTTGTGATGGATTAACTTCAATAAGTATTTTTTTCCTCGGAGAAGAAGGTGGTGGAAATGAGTGTATACGAGTTTCTGATAGTGCAGTTTGTACAAAATGTGGAATTGATGATGTGTGTGGTTTAGGAGAAAATAGATGTAATTGTCCACAAGATTGTGAAGGTGTAATTAAATGTAGTGAGAATAGTGATTGCGGTGAAGAAAGAGTAGAATATTATTGTTCTGATGAGGATAAATGTCCTCAGACTATTGTACCTACATGTATAAATCTTGGAACTGAAAATAGTTTTTGTGAAGATACTCAACAATCAAATAGTGGTGCATGTATTGAATGTGAAGCTGGTTGTTTAGATGGCGAATGTCTTAATGAAGAACAGTGTAAGGTTAATGATGATTGTGAAGATAAAAAATCTGAAAATTATTGTTCAGCTGGAAATGTTTATTATGATTTTAAAGACTTTTCATGTAATTTAGAAGGAGTTTGTGAAGCAAAAAAACCTGAGAAAATATTAGTTGAACCTCCTTGTGAATATGGTTGTGAAGATGGTAAGTGTAAGGATATAACTATAGAATGTATTAGTGATGATGAATGTGAAGATGAATATTCAGAACCATATTGTTCAGGTAATGATGTTTATAAATCTTTTACTGATTATTCTTGTGTAGATGGTGAGGGTGTTTGTACAGCTCCTGATTTACCTGAAGAAGTATTAGTTAGTAAGTGTGATGCTGGTTGTACTGATGGTAAGTGTGATGAAGAGGTTTGTGGTGATGGAGATGTAACAGGTAGTGAGCATTGTGAAGAAGATAGTACTTGTAATGAAATATGTAGTAGATGTGGTGAAGGATTATTTGATATTTGTGATAGAGATGAATGTAATTCAATAGGATTATGTAATTTCTTTCCTTCTGGTGTTTTGGGTGGTATTTTAGGAAGTGGTAGTTGTGAATTAAAACCAGAATTATTTGGTAATGTTAATTGTAATGGTTGTGTTTGTGAGGCAGATGTGGGAGTTTGCACAACTAATAAAGAATGTCAGGATGAATTTGAATCATGTTATTATGAATGTCAGCTTGGAAGTTGTGTTGCAATAGATACATTTGCTTCATTAGGAGAATATCCGGATTGTCAAACAGATTGTAACAATAATAATATTTGTGAACCTGAAATAGGAGAAGATGAAATAAATTGTCCTGGAGATTGTATAAGATGTGATTCAGATAAAGAGTGTTGGGATTATCATAGAGATTGTCATTTTCAATGTTTAGATAGTCTTTGTTTAGATGCTCGTACAGATACAGGAACTAGGATTACTACTGGTTTAGGAGTATATCCGGAATGTGAAGAATTTTGTGGAAATAATCTTCTCGAACCACAATATGGCGAACAATGTGAAATAGATGAAGATTGTGTTAATCTTGGTCCTGGACTAGTTTGTGAAAATTGTCAATGTGTTCCTGAACAAGATACTACTCCTCCTGTTATAACTGTTGAATCAACAGGGGATGATATTTTTGTTTATACAGTTTCAGAACAAACTGATAAAACTATTATCACTGTTAATTATAATCAAGAAGTTGAAAAAATAGGAATCTTTGTAGTTAAGGATGAAAAGGATTTTAATAAATGTAGATTTGATGGAAAGACTGATAACTGTCTTGCTTTTGATTATTCAACAACCTCACAAACCTCTCATGTTGTTAGTGTTGAAATTAATGAAAATATTGAAGATGTTTATGTTAAGGTTTGTGATTCTAGAAAATCATGTTATAATATACCAGAAATATTAAATGAAGAGAATTGAAAGAGATTATTAAAAGATAAATAATTAAATAATATAAAATAAGTAAGATGATAGAGATGGAAATAAGGAGGTTAAATGTAAAAAATATTAGTAACTTATACAACTACAAGATAAGTTTACTATAATCAAGCTAGAGAAGTATTGTGTTATTGGTTTAGAGCATAAGAATAAAAAAGATGAAAATAGGAACTAGAGAATGGATATAAAAGAATTTGAAAAAATGTTGAAAGAAAAGGAGAATAATGATTTAGATTTTAAATCTGAATTGCCTGAGTCTAAGAATCTTGCACAGCTAGTGACTGCATTTTATAATTCTCATGGGGGTAAGATTATATTAGGGATTGCTGATGAAACTAAAGAATTAGTTGGATTAAAAGATTCTCAGAAAGTAGAGCATAAATTCGTTCAAATAATAAGGCATTGGTGTAAGTTAGATGAAGAACCAAAAATAAACTTTATTAAATATAAAAATAAAGATTTTATTGTTGTTGATTGTCCAAAAGGAAAAGATTCTCCATATTTTGTGAGAGGAGAACATATTCCTAGAATAAGAGTTGGCTCCTCTAATATGCCTGCAAATAAAGAAGAGATTGCTAGACTTTATAGGGAAGGGTCATCAAAATCATTTGATATTGAAGCTGTTCCTAAATCTGACATAAATGATTTAGAAATAGAATCTATTAAAAAGTATTTAGAAAAGAGTAATTTAACTAAACAACTTAAGGGAAAATATTTATTTGAAATAATGGATAAAGAGGGTTTGGTTTCTTATGACAAAAGTATTAAGAAATATATTCCAACTTATGCAGGAATCCTTCTTTTTGGTAAACATCCTCAAATAAATATTTCCCACAGTATGGTTTTAGCTGATAGATACCAGGGAACTGATATGATAAAATGGATTGATAAAAATGAATTCACTGGTACAATTTTTGAATTGATTAAAAAGTGTGAAAACTTTTTTATGAGAAATATGAAAACAGAAGCAAAAGTTGTTGGTTTTAAAACAGAACATAAAACAGAATATCCTATTAATGCTTTAAGAGAGGGAATTATAAATGCATTAGTTCATCGTGATTATTTTGAAAAAGAAAATATCATGATAAGGATGTTTGATGATAGAATAGAGATCATTAGTCCAGGAGAGTTATTAAGACCCTTGACTATTGAAAAATTACTAAAACTTGATTATAAACCTAAAAGCAGAAATAAGAGAATAGTGGATGTTTTACTAAGAGAGGAATTAATGGATAAAAGAGGTTCAGGAATATTAAGAATGGAGCAAGCAATGAAAAAACATGGTTTGTCTATTCCCAAATTTAAAGAAGATAGCAATTATTTTATAATTAAGTTTACTGGTCCTTATCAAAAAACAGTAATTAAAATTAAAGACAAACTGAATAAAAGACAAACTGAATTTATTAAATCAGGGATTAAAAACATTTCAAGAAAAGAATACTCTAAACTAGTTAGATGTTCTTTAAGAACAGCTTTTAATGACCTAAATGATCTCCTAAATAAAAAAATTATTAAAAAAATAGGAGGAGGAAAATATGTTCGTTATGAATTCAAATAAATCTTGCGTGCAATCTTGCGTGCAATCTTGCGTGCAAAAAAGTATGGTTTTAAATAAAATTAAGTATATTGAAGAGATGGGAGAGGGATGGAATAGAATAATTGATGAAATTGATGATTACCTCTTAAAATCTGAAAACCCTGATTTAAATTTAATATCTTCTCTGTTTTTCGGTTTATTTAATTCATCAAGTATTAATTTTGGAGCAAAAAGTTTGACTTTGTCAGAGAATAATATATCTAGTTTTTTTGTTTGTATTTCCCTACCTTTAGCAATGATTGCAGAAAAAATCTCATTAGCATCAACAATCAGAAATAATGTCATTTATAGTTCAGGATATTTACTTTTTAGAGATTTATATGCTCCCATATCTATCTTATCTGCTAATTCTTTTGCATCTTTTTCTGTTAATTTAGATTTTGATGCAAGTGATTCAAAAACTACCCTTTGTAGTGCAGATGATTCTGAAAGTTGCTTTTCAAATAGTTTTAATAAGATAAACTGTTTGATTAAGTTAGGCAAGTCTAAGTTTGATTCTTCTGCTTTTTGTTTTAATTCATCTGGAATATCTATAGATATTTGTGCTATTTTAATTAATACAATAAGAATTAATAATTATTTAAGGTTTTTGGTTGAAAAAGCTGTTAGTGGGATTAATAGGATGAATAAGTTAGTTAAAGAATGGAGGTTTAAGATTAAGTTTACAGATACACATTTTTATATTGAATTTAAGCAAAATCTAGAATATTTAAAAATGGCATTTGGAACTACCCAGAAAACTACCCAGAAAATCCTAGAGTTGATAAGAGAAAATCCTAGAATCTCAAGAAGAGAACTAGGTGAAAGAATTCTAAATATTACAGAAGATGGAATTAAGTATAATCTAAACAAATTAGTAAAATTAGGATTACTAAAAAGAGTAGGTCCTGCAAAAGGAGGTTATTGGGAAGTTGTTGAAATTAAAGATAAATAATTAAAGAAGATGAGATATATAAAAGAAAAAGAGATTAAAATGAGAAATAAAAATAAAAGGGGGCTAAAGATAAAAAGTATTAGTAATTTATACAACTACAAGATAAGTTTACTATAATCAAGTTAGAGAAGAATCGCGTGTTGGATTTAAAGGTTATTAATAAAAAAGATGAAAGTAGGAACTAGAAAATGGATAAAAAAGAAATATCAGTAATATATAAACAATGCTTAGTTAGGGTAGTCCAAGCTAGAGAAAGAGTAGGTCAAGCAAGAACAGGAGTAGCTCAAGAGTGTAAGCTGTAATATTACTAAAATAAGATGGATAAATGAAAGATATGAAAAAATGATAAAGAATGAGGAAAAAATTAAAATGAATAAAAAAGATAATGAAAGAGGAGATAAAAATGAATAAAAAAGAATTTTATTTGAAAATGGGAGATGATAAGAGATATAGATTTAATTATATTAATCATAATAAAATGTTTATGTTAGCTGTTGTTTTGTTTATGATTGTGGTTTTGAGCTTTTGTTTTGTTATTGCAGATGTTCCTCTTAATAGTTATTCAAATTCAGATTGTTCACCTTTGGCTGAAATAACAACAGATGAACCAGCTGATTGTAGAGGTTCTGTAAATGATGAAAGTTATGATCAGATGTTAAATGATATAGATTGTATAGGCGATGGAAGCTTAAATCATCAGTGCCAATTTTATGATTTAAGTTATAGTATTGATACTTTATATTTTTCTTGCAGAGATTTATTTGGTAATAAAAATAGTGCTTTAAATAATCAGGAAGAATCAGTTATAATACCTGATTTTTGTGGTTCTGTTTGTGGAAATAATTTTTGCGAATCTGATGAAGATGAGATTAGTTGTTTTAGTGATTGTGGAGAGTTTTGTATAGATAGTGATGGTGGTAAGAATTATTATGTTAAAGGAACTGCAACTGATGGTGATTTAGCAATTGTAGATAGTTGTCTGGTAGGAAGTAGTGATGTGTTGGTTGAAGGTTATTGTGAAGATGGAAATTCTCTTCCTCAATCTGAACAATATAGTTGTCCAAATGGTTGTGAAAATGGAGTTTGTAAGGGATCTGGATGTTCAACAGATAATGACTGTATTGATTCATATTCTGCTAATTATTGTTTAGTAGGAGATGTTTATAGAGATCATTATGATTTTTCTTGTCAGCTAGGAATATGTGCAAATTCTCAAACAGTTTCTGAACTAGTTCAAGCTTGTGAATATGGATGTGAAAATAATGCTTGTGTTACAGAGCCTCCAACATGTACATCTGATGATGATTGTACTGATTATTTTTCTGATCCTTATTGTTCAGCAGGAGATGTTTATCGTTATAAAAGGGATTTTAAGTGTTTAGTAGGTGTTTGTACAGAAAATAGTGTTAATCCTTTATTATTATTTGAGTGTCAAGAAGGCTGCGAAGATGGAAGTTGTTTAAGTGGAGATGAGGATAATGGTGAAGAAGGGGGTGTGATAACACAACTACAACCTATTGGAGGATTGGTTGTTACACCTGAGAAATTAGTAGTAGATAGTGGTGTTGGAGAGACAAACAAGAGAAATATTAAGATAATTAATAGTGGAGATGGCATTAATGTAAAACTTAATGTTGAAAATCTAAGAGATAATATTTTAATTAAAGAAGATGATTTAATGTTTTATTTAGATTCTGGTCGGAGTGCAGTTAAGGATATAATTTTTAATGCTCCTGAAGAAGCAGGAACTTATACTGGAAAAATAAAAGTAAATAGTAAGGAAGTACTAGTTACTTTAAATGTTCAGGAAGGTGAGCAGATGTTTTATACAGATACTGTTATGTTTGAAAAGATATTTGTTTCAGGTGAAAAATTAAAGTTTGATGTTATTATTTTGCCTTTTGGAGATTTAGAAGGTGCAAATGTTAGATTGATATATAAGATTAAAGATTTTGATGGAAATGTTTATTTTGAAGAATCAGAAGAATTATTTGTTCAAGGAAATGAAAGACTTAGCAAGGAATTTGATGTTACTCTTGAACCTGGTGAATATATTTTGACATTAGCTGCAACCCCGCTAGATTCTGGTTCTACAACAGTTTCAAGTGAAGATTTTAAAGTTATTGCTGAAGAAAAGGTTAGTAAAAAGTTTTTATATATAATTTTAGCAATAATAGTAATAGTATTAGCATTTTTACTTTATTATTTGTTGAGTAGAAATAAGCATAAGAAAGAAGGACATAAGGGTTTGCATAAAGAAAGGCATAAAAATAAATATAAAAGAAAGAAGAAGAAATAGAAGGTATTAGATGGCGTATGAAAAAACATTGGAGAGGTCTTAGGAATATTATAAAGATTAAAAGGAGAGTCTTCAAGCTAGAGTATAGGTAGTTCAAGCGTGTAAGTTATGAGGTTATTAAAAAAAGTTGTGTAAGATAATTAAATAAAAATGGTTGAAAAGAAAATTGAAGTTGATATAAGTGGGCAAATTCAACAGCTTAATTACGATTCTGCACTTGGTTTTAGAAGGGATAATGGTTTAGAAAAAAGTGTTTTTTTAAGAAGTAAAGATAAGAAAGAAATAATAAAAAAATATCAAGGGCAAGTTACTGATTTAATTGAGAAGATACATTGTATTCTTATTTATTATTGTATTAAAGATTCTTTAGAATGTGTTAGAGAAATTAAGGTCTGTAGAGATGTAAATTTTAGGAGAGTTAAAAAACTGCTTCCTTTTTTATTCAAGGAAATAGATTATTTTAATGAAATTGAAATAAAACCCAGAAGTGGAAGTGAGAATCAGTCTCTTGGGCATAACATTGCATTAAGAACATTTAGAAAGAAAAAATTTGCTGAATTAATAATTAAAAAGGAGATGATAGAAGAACAATTATTTAAATTTAAAGGTAAATAAAATTGTAAGGGTGGGCATCCTAAAATGCAAATCCCGATTATGCTATGCTTTAAAGTCATAGACATCCACACAGCTCCTCCAGGCAACCCTTACAAAGTATAGAAGTATTAATACTATATAAAACTTTTGGAAAGCAAAAAGGAGAAAAAATTAAAATGAAGATATATAAAAATAAAACATTAGTAATCTATAAACAGTGTTTAGCTAGAGGTTTGATCAAAGTAGGACTACCCAGATGTATGTTTAGAGATTATTAAGAATAAAAATGGTGTATAAAAAAATGGAGAGAGGTCTTAGGAATATTATAAAGATTAAGAGAAGAGAGTCTTCAAGCTAGAGTATGGGTGGTTCATGCGTGTAAGTTATGAGGTTACTAATGAGTTACTAATAAAAAGAGTTTAAAAAATCAAATCAAAAATGGTGTATAAAAAATATATAAAGAGGAATGGAAAAGTTTTTGGTCCTTATTATTATGAAAGCTATAGAGAAGATGGTAAGGTAAGGACAAGATTTGTTTCTGGACCTAAAAAAGGAGATAAAGTAAGAAAAATTTTTAAAGGAAAAAAGTTTTTGTTTATATATTTGTTTGTTGCTTTGTTGTTAATTGCAATGATTTTTTTAGGAATTTATTATAGTAATAAAATTAGTTTGATTGGTTTTGCATTTTTAGAAGGAGAGTGTGGAGGCAGTAGTGATTGTTCACTTTGTTTGGATCAAACTAATTGTACAGTTATAATGGGAGATTATTGTAAATGGCATGGTCTTCAGTGTATAGGAAAAACATGTGCAGATGGTTTTTGTTCTGATTGTCTGACTGAACAAGAATGTTTAGGGAATGAGTGTTTTTGGAATGGGGCAGTTTGTGAACTTGGAGAGAATTTTTGTGGAAATGGAATTTGTGATTTTGATGAGACCTTAGATAATTGTCCTGGAGATTGTATTTTATGTGGTGATGGAATCTGTTCTATAGGGGAATTCTGTCCTGAGGATTGTGATTGGACTTGTGGAGATGGTGTTTGTGATGGTGATGAAACGTTTGAGACTTGTTCCTTGGATTGTTTTCCTATTTGTGGAAATGGTCTTTGTGATGTTGGAGAAAATTCAATAAATTGTCCTGATGATTGTAGTTTTTGTGGAAATGGAGTTTGTGAAAGTGATGAAGATATTATTAACTGTGTACAAGATTGTAGTTTTTGTGGAGATGGAAATTGTAATGTTGAAGAAAACAGAATAAATTGTGTAGTTGATTGTGCTGTGTGTGGAGATGGAGTATGCGATATAAATGAAAATGCAGAAAGTTGTTCTATTGATTGTGCTGTTTGTGGTGATGGAATTTGTGAAGGTGATGAAAATAATTTGAATTGTGCTTCTGATTGTGCTGTTTGTGGTGATGGAATTTGTGAATCAAATGAAAATATTGATAATTGTATTGGGGATTGTGGTTATTGTGGTGATGGTTTATGTTATCTTAATGAAAATATAAATAATTGTATTAAAGATTGTCCTGCTTCTTGTGGAAATGGAGATTGTGAAGTTAGTGAGAGTAAGGCAAATTGCCCTATTGATTGTAGTTATTGTGGTGATAAAGTTTGTGATAGTAATGAAAATTCATTAACTTGTTCTATTGATTGTGCTGTTTGTGGTAATAATATTTGTGATGCGAAAGAAACTTCACTAACTTGTCCTGGTGATTGTAGTTATTGTGGAGATGGATTATGTTATTTTAATGAAAATATAAATAATTGTATTAAAGATTGTCCTGCTTCTTGTGGAAATAAGGTTTGCGAGTCTAATGAAAACACATTGAATTGTCCTGTTGATTGTGTTAGATGTGGTGATGGTAAGTGCGAGTTTAGTGAAAATACAGAAAATTGTGAAAAAGATTGTAGTTATTGTGGTAATAAAGTTTGTGAAACAGAAATAGGCGAAGAAGTAGTAAATTGTGCACAAGATTGTATAGCTGAATTATTATTAAGCCCTGAATTTTTAGTTGATAAATATTTTGAATGTGAAGAATGGGGGCTATGTAAGAGGGTTTATAGTTTTAATCTTTTAAATAAAGATATTAATAAACTAGAAGGAGTTCAAAAAAAGGTTTGTAGAAAAGGAGATGAAATCAAAGTTCAGGAAAAAATATGTACTCTTGAAAAAGAAGATGTAGTTGTTGGTAAAGCTCAATTTTTTCCTTCACCTCCTGATGATCCTTTACAACCTCCTGTTTCTGTTATAGAAGTTTCAGATAAAGATGGCAGGGTTGTTTCAAGATTATCTTTAATTGGAGATGTAATTAAAAAGTTGGATGTGGATTTTTTTTAAGAGAATATAAATAAATCTAAGGTATTAGTAACCTTTAAACAATTAGGTGAGAGAGTAGGTTAGATAAAGTAGAGCAGTTCAATCTATTACATTGAGGAGATACCTAAAAATGAAAAAAACACAAACCAAATTAAATTTACTAAATAAGAAGGTTATATTATTAGTTTTATTAGTTATTTTGTTAGTTATAGTAGGGTTTGGGTTTGTTAATGGTTCAATTAGTGGAAATACTATTAAATATGTTTGTGGAGCAGAGGGTTGTAAGGAGATTGTTGAGTATGATTCAACAGGCATTGTTTCTGATTCTGATATTGAACCTGAAGATTTAGAAGAAGGTGCATGTGGAAAAAGTTGTTTAGTAGAAAGAGAAGTAGATAAATTAGGAATTGATAAAAATGATATTTGCAAGGAATGGAATGATTGTAAGACAAATTATAATATTGATGAATTTATTAAAGGAAAAATATTTTATAGTGGAATTCAGAAAAGAAACTGTTATTTTAAAGGAAGAAATTTTATTGAGATGAAAAAGTGTATTATTAAAGAGCCTGTTACATTGGAAAAAGAAGATAATAAGGTTAAGGTTCTTGATTCAGATAATGTGTTAATTTCAGAAGTTAGATTAGTTAATGAAAAGATTACTAGATTAATTATTGATTTTTTTTAATATTCTCTATAGCTTTTTTCTAAATAATAACTAATTGGCATAAGCATTCCAATTACAAATACTATCCATCCAATTAAAGATAAAATTATTAATAACCAGTTTTTAAATAAAATTGTTGTTGTTAGTAATCCTGCCCAGGATATTATTCCAAATATAAAGAGCATAACCCAGGTCATTTTATCTTTTCTTTTAATAATAAAATTT
>JBDRMT010000038.1:0-2021 GCA_043811855.1 archaeon
CAGTTATTCCAGCAACTTTTCTAACTTGATAAACAGTTTTACCATTATTAAGTTGCTTTAAAGTCTCAATTAACTTCTTTTTTGTTAATTTCATATATGTAATTATAACAGCCTTAGGAAATAGTTTTGGGATAACACACAACACCATTAAATCAATAGCTTTTTAAACCTTAATTCTCATGGATTATTATTAAAATGGCATTTAAAATTAATATATCACATAAAGGAAAAGCATACAAAGTTGAAACTGAAAGTGAATTTTTAGTTAGGAGAAAGATAGGAGAGAGTGTAAAAGGTGAAGAGGTAGATGATAATTTAAAAGGTTATGAATTAAAAATTACAGGTATTAGTGATTTGTCTGGAATACCTGGTTTTAAAGGTTTAGAAGGAACTCAGTATCATAGAAGATTATTAACTTATGGACCTGGAATGAAAGATAGAAGAAAAGGTATGAGATTAAGAAAAACAAATAGAGGAGAAGAAATTAGTTTGAAAATACATCAGATTAATATGATTGTTGTTAAAGAAGGTGGTAAGAAGTTTGATGATTTAGTTGGTAAGAAAGAAGAAGAAAAAAAAGAATAAACCAACATCCTTAAAAACCCTTTAATTCTTAAGATTTTATGGCTAAAGAAAAACAAGATAAGAAGTCTGAAAAGATTGATATTACTGGAATTGATATCTCCAAATCGAAAGATTTGGATGATCGTCAGGAATCTAAACTTGTTAAGATTCCTGAGATGTTAAATGTTGGAATAGTTGGACATATTGATCATGGTAAGACAACTTTACTTTCTAAAATTACTGGTAAGTTTGCAGATACTCATAGTGAGGAGTTAAAAAGAGGGATTACAATTAAACTAGGTTATGCAGATATTATTATTGAAAAAGCAGGTAAAAAAAGATATATTAGTTTTGTTGATTGTCCTGGTCATGAGATGTTAATGGCAACTATGTTATCTGGTGCAGCTTTAATTGATGCTGCTGTTTTAGTTATTGCTACAAATGAAGGGATTAAACCTCAGACAAGAGAACATTTAATTGCTTTACAAGCAAAAGGTGTTGATAAAATAATAATAGTTCAGAATAAGATAGATCTTGTTAGTAAAGAAGAAGCTGTTAAAAGTTATGAAGTTATTAAGAAATTTGTTAAAGGAACAATAGCAGAATGTGCACCTATTATCCCTGTTTCTGCTCAGCAAAATATTAATATTGAAAAAATTAAAGATTTGTTATTAGAAATAGAAATTCCTAAGAGAGATACTAATTCAGATGCTGAGTTTTTAATTGCAAGAAGTTTTGATATTAATAGGCCAGGAACTGAGATTAGTAAATTACACGGAGGAGTTTTAGCTGGTGTTTTGAAAAAAGGAACTTTAAAAGTAGGAGATGAAGTGGAGATTAAGCCAGGGATAACTGAAAAACATGCAAATCAAATTTTTCATAAATCTGTTAAAACAAAGATTGTTTCAATTTATAGAGGAAATTATGAAATTAAAGAAGCAGGTCCTGGTGGAAGTTTAGCTTTTGAAACTGAATTAGATAATGTTTTAACAAAAACAGATTCTTTATCTGGAAATATTGCATCTAAACCTGGAACTTTGCCTGAAATAAGTGAGAGTATTAAGCTAAAATATGAATTATTTCCAGAAGTTTTAGGTGAAGAAGAAAAAAGTAAAGTTGAAGATTTAAAACTAAGTGAAACAATAATGATTTCTATTAATACTACAACTAGTGTTGGTAAAATTACTAAAATTGGTAAAGGTGAAATAGAACTAGGATTAAATATTCCTGTTATTCCAATTAAAGGAGATGGTGTTGGATTAGCTAGAAATATTCATGGACACTGGCGGTTGATTGGTTTTGGTGAGATTCTGTAGATTATAGGATATTAACAACTAATCGTCTCTTGAGGTTTTGGTTATAAATTTTATGAGTCCAAATAATTTCATTCTACCTAACTTTAATTTTATTCCAGCTTTAATTGCAGGAGTTTTCTCTTTCAATCCCTGATGAGGGTT
>JBDRMT010000039.1:0-51841 GCA_043811855.1 archaeon
GTTATCTAGTCTATTCATCCACCTTTGTAGTGTTCTAGGATTTACCTCATAATTATATTTAGCATATATTATCTTACTGCATTGAGAGTATGAATGTCCTTTATTCTTTAACTTAAAGAATATCTTTCTTATTTCTTCCTTTTTCATAGAAAAAAGAGACTATGTTATCACAAGTTTATTTAGGTGATAAAACATAAGTGATTACTTACGACATATGTCTGTGGATTCTACATCACTTGTTATTAAGTCTTCCTTTTATATTGTAGATATGATGTTTTATATCCTCCCATCTTGGATTGACAATGCTCTTTTTTACATCTCCACCATATGAATAAAAATTATTAAAATGCCTCCAGTCTCTTTTATCCACTCCAATCTTCTGAAATAATATCAAGCTCTCAATAGGCACATTGATCCTTTTATAATTCTTTTTGTTTGAATCAATCCATGAAACAACAGAGCTTATTGAAGGCATCCAAATATCATCAAAAAGCACATAGCCTTTATCATCTAACAACAGGTCAATATAAAAGAAATCAACAAATATCTCATCAAACTTATGGCCCCCATCAATAAATGCAAAATCAATCTTTATCCCTTTTTTATACAGTCCTGGAAGGACATTGTGTGAATGGTCTTGGAAAAAATTTATGTATTTGTCTAACTTTAGTTTTTTAAGATTTTTTATGCCAATACCCATGAAATTGCTCTTCTGACAGGGGTCAATTATAATATGGTTTTTTTTTGTCGTCGAGACTATATATGCAGCCGAACATCCATATGCAAAGCCCACCTCAAGCGTTTGATTGATATTCTTGTCTGATAGAAAGTCATGGATGAATTTACCTTGTTTTTTTGAGATTGGAGTCTTGCTCTCAGGTATCTCTAATTGGTCATATATTTCATCCATTATCAATCTTATTTTTTATAGAAATAAGTCTGCTTTTTAAATCATTTAGTTTATTATCAACATCTCTTTGATCAGAAGAAAATTTAAACAAGAATCCATTTTCATTGTTTCCTAGTTTTTCTTCAACAAATCCAATGTTAGGAATTTTTTTGTAAACTTCTTCATCATTTATTTTATTTTTATTATAATCTAGTATATCTTTTGTCTTTTTGAGAATCTTGGAGTCAGAGATAATATCTAGACCAATAAATTTTATTATATTGTTTATCATCTTTATCTGATTGTTTGATTTTAACCTATAATCAAATAAGTCTTCATGATATAGGTTAAAGAAAGGGATATTATTTTGTTCTAGAAACCTTCTATAAAGATTAATTTTATTTTTATTATAATTAATTATTTTTTTTAGGCTAATAATATCCATATTTTTAAACTTCATCTCTTTTATTTCTTCATTGTATTCTTTAAGATTTTCTCCTCTTGGATTCCATATCCTTGTTTCTCTTGATAGATTTTCTGAAACAGCTGCCTTCAAAAGGTTCTTTCTTGTTAGGAATATTACCTTATAATCTACCTTAGATAACAGATATTTGTATAGATTTTCCTGCAGATGATGAAAAAGTGTCTTTAATCCATTATAATCTTTATAGATTTCTTTCAAATACCATTCAAGCGATTCAATGTCTTTTATATTCTTTATTTTTGGTATTAAATGCTGTTTATTCTTATGTTGATGTTCAGAATTAAAAGGCTCATTAATTATATTTATTTTTGGATGTTGGTTCAGAGATAGTAATAATGAAGTGCTTCCGCTTCTTCCATGTGTGATAATAATTATTTTCTTATTTTTATCCATAACTTACTTTAATTTAGCTTATTTTTATATATTATCATAGTATAATAAACAATAAATAAAGATTTTTTATCTAAAGAATATGAATTATAATGATGATTTGTTCAAAGAAGAAAAGATAAATGAAGATTTGATACATTTAAGTGTTAGACATCTTTATGGAATTGAAAAGGTAGAATTATCAGATGAAGAAGTCATTCTTCTTTGTTTGGTTAAAAATGGGGAAAAATATATTGAAGAGTTTATTACCTATTATTTAAAATTAGGAATTAAACATATGGTTTTTTTAGATAATGGAAGCTCTGATAAAACAATTGATTTAATCAAACAAATAGGAAAAGAAAGGGTTACAATTTTGCAGACTGATTTTTATTTTGGTGATAATAATGATATGAGGATGAGAGATTATCTTATTAATAGATTTGCTAAAAATAAGTGGAGTTTATGTCTTGATATTGATGAGTTTTTTGATTATCCTTATTCAGATTTTATAAGTCTAAAAAAACTTATTAAATATCTAAATGATAATAAATATACCTCAGTTGTAACTCAGATGCTTGATATGTTTCCTGAAGAGATAGTTGATGGAAGAAAAAATAGGTTTATTAGGAAAGAACATAGATATTATGAAATATTTAATATAGAGAAGAAAGATTATTATTTTAATGATTTATTAAAAAAAAGAATTAAAAATAATATTAAGATACATCTTGGAGGGGTACGAAAGACTATTTTTAATGTAAATCCTACTTTGACAAAACATGCACTTTTTTTTAATAATCAAATTACAAAGAGAGATAAGTTTGGCCATCTTTTAAACAAGGGAGCCATAGCAGATTTTAGTGCTGTTTTATTACATTATAAGTTTACTGATGATTTTTTTGATTATGTCAAAGATGCTGTTGAAAAAGAATATCATTATGATAATTCTAGTGAATATAAAGGTTATTATAAAAAATTAAAGTTTCGTAATTCATTAAAGTTGGTAAATGATAACTCTAAGGAATTAATCAGTGTTAAAGATTTGATTTTAAATGGTTTTTTAGTTGTTTCTGAAAGATATAAAGAGTTGATAAAAAATGAAGAATTAAACGCTCCTGATTCTTTGGAAGTTATTAATAAGATTTCTAATATTAAGGATTCTTATTTTTCATCTAAGGATGATGTTTCAGTTATAATTGGGGTAAGAAACAGGTTAGATTATAGATTGGAAAACGCATTCAAAACCCTTCGAAATCAGGATTATAATCAGGATTTAATTAAAATATTACTTGTTGATTATGGTAGTAAAGGGGAATTTATTCCTAGTATGAAAAATCTTTCTAGAAAGTATAATGTATCTCATATAAGGGTTGATAATGTGGATGTGTGGAATAGATCTCATGCACTTAATATAGGAATTAAAATGGCTGAAACAAAATATGTATTATGCTCTGATATTGATATTATATTTAGAAAAAATTTTATTAGTGAATGTGTTAAGGAATTAAAAAGATTTCCTAATCAGGTTTTGTTTTGTAGTATGAGACATCTTCTTTCTGAAAGAGTGTTAAGAGAGTTTGATGTTATTAAAGATTTTGATAAATTAATAAAGAGATCTGTTTTTCAAAATGTTGTTGAAAACTGTTATAGTTACATTTATGGAAAGAGCATAATTTTTATTTTAAAGAAGTTCTTTTTTAAGATAAATGGGTATGATGAAAAATATTGTGCATGGGGGGCTGAAGATGATGATATTATCAAAAGATTTGAAATGTTAGGTTTGTTTATAAAGAATATGGATGATAAAACATCTCATTTACATCAATGGCATCCAAAATATGAAGGATTGACCGAGGAGGATAAAGAGCAAATTAAGAATAATAGAAGATATTTAAAGGAAATAAATACTCTAAAGAGAAATAAAGAAGGTTGGGGGAGGATTGTGATATGATTCAATTAAGGAATAAATTAGAAGAATTAAAAAGAGGATTTAATAAGAAATCAGATTTAGCAGTTGTTTCTTGTTATTTTAATCCATGCCATTACAAATCTAAATTTGAAAATTATAAGATATTTAGAAAAGGAATTATAAGGACCGGAGTAAGATTCTTAACAGTTGAATTAGCTTTTGGAGATGAGGATTATGAATTAAGTGAGTTTCCAGAAGTTATTCAGTTAAGAACTGAAAAGGAAAATATTATGTGGCAAAAGGAAAGATTGCTTAATATTGGTATAATAAAGTTAATTGATGAAGGATATGAGAAAATTGCATGGCTAGATGCAGATATTATTTTTGAAGATGATAAATGGGTTGAGGATTTATCAGAAGAATTGGATAGGTATTTAATTTGTCAGGTTTTTAGTGAAGTTTTTATAGAATCTTTATCAGGGGGTGAAAATCATCCAGGGTCTGTAAAAAACTATTATGATAATGGAACCTTAATAATTAATCATACAAAACCAGGTGGGGGGTGGGCAGCAAGAGCAGAAGTTTTAAGAAGAGTTTTATTATTTGATCTAGCTATTATTGCTGGAGAGAATGATGTTTTAATGTTTTTTGGATGTTTTTATAATAATCCTAAACTTTTTTCAAACTTTAATAAATCAAATACCTTTAAGGTGTTTTATCCTAGTTTTTTGTCACATTACAAACATTGGGCAAAGATATGGGGGTCATTGATAAACTGCAAGGTTGGATTTATTGATCATAAGGTAAGAGTATTATATCATGGAGAAAAAGAAAATAGGAAATATAACTTGATTAGTAAACTTTATAAAAAATATGATTTTAAACCTTCTTCTGATTTAAAACTTAGTTCTAATCTTTCTTTTGAATGGGCAAGCAACAAACCTAATTTTCATGAAGAAGTTAGGAATTATTTTTATTTAAGAAAAGAAGATAGTTAGTTACTATAAACTTAAAAATCTAAAAGATTTTGAATAATAATGAAATTAAGAGGGTATTTTCAACATTTAAAGAGTATTTTAGGTTTGGGTTTTCAGTTAGCAAAGGCTAATTTTAAATTAAGAAATGAAGGTAGTTATTTAGGTATTTTTTGGTATTTATTAGAACCTTTTTTATTGTTCTTAATTATACTTTTAATAAAAGCTACTTTTTCAATTGAAGGTATAGCAAATTACCCTTTATACTTGTTAATGGGTTTAATTATGTTTAATTTTTTTACAGGAATTACTTCAAAATGCACTAATCTGATAACTGCTAATTCTAGTTTTATTAAATCCATGAAAATTAATTATGAATCTCTTGTTATTTCACAGGTTTTAGAAGGTGTTTTTGCTCATTTTTTTGAGATAATCTTATTTATATTATTTATGATTCTTTATAAATTATCTGTTATAGGTATTTTATTTTATCCTTTAATTTTTATTTTATTTTTCTTATTTGTCTTAGGAATAGGATTTATCTTATCCACAATTGGGGTTTATATTAATGATTTGAACAATATATGGAGAGTTATAACAAGGTTCTTATTTTTTGCAACACCATTATTTTATGTTATTGCAGTCGGAAGTTTAATATATAAAGCAAATTTAGTTAATCCTATGTATTATTTTATAACTATTTCAAGAGATTTAATTATTTATAATAAAATTCCAGATTTATGGATGATTAGTGTTTTGATTGGGATTAGTTTGGTTACTTTTTTAGTCGGAGTTTATATTTTTGAAAAATTTAAATATAAGTTCCCAGAATTAGTATAATGGAAGATGTAAGAATTAGATTAAAGGAAGTTGTAAAGGTTTTTGATTTAAATTCAAAAGCTAATAAAAGTGCATTAGAAAATACTTTGTCTTTTTTAGGAAAAAAAGAAAAAAATAAGTTTGTAGTTTTGAATGACATAAATCTTGAAGTTAAACCTGGAGAAAATATTGGACTTATTGGTAAAAATGGTTCTGGAAAAAGTACTTTGTTGAGAGTTATTGCAGGAATCTATAGGATTGATAAAGGAGAAGTTGAAGTTTCTGGTGAGTTAGTTTATTTAACTGGTTTTGGATATGGATTAAAACCTAAATTAACAATGACTGAAAATATTTTTTTAAGTGGTTCTTTAATGGGTTTAGGTCAGGACTCAATAAAACAGAGATTTGATGAGATTGTTGAATTTTCAGGATTAAAAGATTATTTAGATACAAAATTATTTAAATTTTCAACAGGGATGCAAATTAGATTGGCTAGTTCTATTGTATTACATTGTGTTGTTCATAGAAACCCAGATATTTTATTAATTGATGAAGTTCTTGGTGCTGGAGCAGATACTAATTATCAGGAAAAAGCACTGAGAAAAATGGAAGAGTTGTTAAAAGGTGGAGCAAGTGTTGTTTTTGTAAGTCATAATTTAGAAGCAGTTAAAGAATATTGTGATAGAGTTATTTGGTTAGAAAAAGGAAAGGTTGTTATGGAAGGAAATCCAGAAGAAGTTACAGATGCTTATCTTAAATCAGTTAATGTTTAATATTTTTTTATAATATTTTTCTTGTTGTTCTGTAATTTTATTCCAATCAAAATCTTTTGATTTTTCTAAGCCTTTTTTTGATAAATTGCTTCTTAGTTTTTTATTTTTAAGTAAGGTTTTTATTGCTTGTGAAAAATCTTTTGGATTTGGCTTTACAACAAGTCCATTTATGTTGTTTTTAATATATTCTGTTGTATTGTTATATTTTGTTTTTGTAGTTATAATTGGAAGGCCTGCTGCATTTGCTTCAATGATTGTTAAAGGAAATCCTTCTAATCTAGATGGTAAGACAAATATTTTTGAAGATTTTAAATAAGCATATACTAGGTTTTTATTAGTTAAATTGCCTGTAAATTTAAAATTATCTTTTAAATTTAGTTTTTTTATTTTAGTTAATAATTTGTTTTTTTCATCTCCGTCTCCTATAATGCATATTTTTATTTTTGGAAATTGTTTTTTTGTTAAGTTTATTGAATCAATGAGTAAGGAAAGGTTTTTTTGATAGCATAGCCTTCCTACAAAAATTAAGTCAAATTTTTCTTTTAGAGGTTTTGTTTTTTTTATTTCTTTTATATCTGCACCATTATAAATAACTTGTATGTTTTTTTGTTTGATATTTCTTTTTATTAATTCATTTTTTACATGATTTGAAACTGCTAAATTATTTTTTGTTAGTTTTGTAGATGTTTTTTCAAGTATCATTGCTATTTTTCCTGTTCTTTTTCCTAAAGTATCTATTAGATAATCTCCAAAATATTGATGCCAAGTTAAAACTAAGGGTGTTTTTTTTATTAAAGATATGAACTTTGTTGAATAGCAGTTAAAAAAACTAAATGCTGCATTGTCAATTATATCATAATTGTTTTTTATTAGTTTAGGAAGTATTTTTATTGATATTTTTAAAGGATCTACAGGTTTTCTAGTTCCAGAAGAGTCATATAAACTTTTTGCTTCTGCTACTCCGTGTATTGTTACATTATCTATTTTAATGTCATTAGGTCCTTTCCAGAGTTTTGCACCATAAATATGAACTTCATGACCTTTTTTTACTAGTCTTTTTGCTACTTCATGGTTTCTTATTTCAGAACCCCCTAGTGTAAAAGGCCATATAGCATCGGTTGTTATTGCTATTTTCATTTTTCTTTAATCCAGGGAACCTAGGTTCCCTAGATGCAACCCTCCTAGATTTGCATATTTTTTCATTTTTCTTTAATACCTAATATACTTAGCATAAATGATGAGAAGATAGTTTGAATTCCAATTACTCCTAGAGTTAATCCAATAACTAGTGTTTTTATTTCATCTAAAGAACTAAAATCCAGGTTTATCCATTTAATTAAAACTGCAATGTAAATTATTGCACCAATTAAAGTTATTATTATTCCTAGTATGCTTGCGTTTTTTATAGTTATATATTTAAAATATTTTTCTAAAGGTGATTTTTCATTTAAATGAGTTATTGCGTATGTTTTTGCAAATATTGAAAATATGATTAATTGATAACCCACTATGACTAACATGGAAGATATAAATATAGGATGAGTGTAAAGAGTTATCCCAAATAATGTAGGGTTTTTAATTGAAAATAAAATCATTGTTATTATTCCTATTAAGAATATAATAAATCCGGGAATAAAGAATAAAAATAAAGGAGAATAAAGCAGCATAAATCTTAAGTGTCTCCATCCATCTGCCATTGTGTTTAATTTTGATTTTCCAATTCTTGGATTGTAATGAATTGGAAGTTGTTTTATTTTTAAGTTATTTTTTAAAGCTTTAATAACCATTTCAGATGCAAATTCCATTCCAACTGCTTGAAGTTTAAGTTTGTTAAGACAGCTGGTTTTAATTGCTCGCATTCCACAATGAGAATCTTTTATTTTTGTTTTATAAAAAAGTCTTAAAAGCCAGGAAAGAAGAGGATTTCCTATATATTTATGAGACCAGGGCATTATATCTTTTTCTAGTTTGTATGCAAACCTGTTACCAATAATAAAATCATAATCTTTTTTTAATTGATTTAGAAAATTAGGAATTTCAGCAAAATTATAAGTTCCATCACAATCTGCCATAAAAATGTAAGGTGATTTTACATGTTTAAATGCTTCAAGATAAGCATTTCCATAACCTACTTTATCATGTTTAATAATTTTAATATTTAATTGCCTTGGATGTTTTTTTGCAAACTCTCTTATTACTTCTATGCTATTATCTGTTGAAGAATCAGAGATTATTATTTCTGCATTTATGTTTTTTGAAGATAAGGTCTTGTTAATCTGGTCAAGAACATAAGGTAATGCTTTTTCTTCATTTCTGCATGGGAGAACTATTGATAATTCTAGTGGTTTAAAAAAGGTATTTTTAAGTAGATTTTCCATTGATTAGCAAGTTTTGACATATTTATAATATTTTGTGTGATTTTTGCACATAATTGTTACTAGTTATTTTTATCGTCGATAAAATGGATTTTAATATAGAAAACTTTATAAAGGAAACTGCCTTGAAAATAGTAAGAATAGGTAGTTTCTGACCTAGAAAATTAATTAAAAATTGATGATAATTAGTCAGAACTATCAGATTTAAGAGTATGGGGAAAAGTGAATAAATGGCAGAGAAAATATATGATATAAAGAGCTTAGGAGAAGTTAGGGAGAAGTTTGATGTAGTTGAGCTATCAAGAAAAATAAAGAAGCAAGGAGACGTTTTAATCCTTTCTAATGAGCTAAAAATTAAACCGAGAGTTATGAGCTTAGCTGTTGATGAGGGAAGAATCTTATCTCTTTTTTCAGGTATTCATAAGAGTAAAGCAGGGGTTTTGGCTAGATTGAGAACAGATAGAGAATTAATTAAATTTTCTAAAAAATATGATATTTATAATATATCTGTTCGAGATTTAATAAAATTAATTAATGAATGGAACAAGGATATTCAGAATAACCCTTTAATATTCCTTAGTCAAGAAGAACATGATTTGATTATTGGTAGTTTGTTAGGAGATGCAAGTATAAGACAAAGAGAGAAGAATTCTTGTTTTCGATTTTCTCATTCAATCAAACAAAAATATTATTCAGAACATAAGAGAGACATTTTAAAGAAATTTGGAATAACAGAGTTTAGAGAAGTTAAGAGAAAAATAAAAGATAATTTTATCTATGCTATTGATTTTTCTACTAGAACCCATCCTGCTTTTAATTATTATAGAAATTTATTTTATAAAGATAGAAGGAAGGTTGTTAGTAAGGAATTATTAAATCAGTTAAATCCTAGAAGTTTGGCTTTTTGGGTTTGTGATGATGGAAGTTATAGTAGAACTCAAGGATATATTATTTTATGTACAAATTCTTTTAGTTTAGAAGAACATGAATTGATGAAAGAATTTTTTAATGATAGATTTGGATTGGATCCAACAATTGGTTTTAGAGATAAAAAATATTATTATTTAAGATTTAAAAAAGAAGATTCAGAGAAACTAATTAAGATTATAAAACCTTTTATACCTAATTGTATGCAATATAAAATTGGAGGAGAGAATGGTAGATAAAAAAACAGATTATACTGCTAAGAATATTAAAGTTCTTCAAGGATTGGAGGCGGTAAGGCAGAGACCAAGTATGTATATAGGATCTACTGGCAAAGATGGTTTGCATCATTTAGTTTATGAAGTTGTTGATAATTCTATTGATGAGTGTTTAGCAGGTTTTTGTACTATTGTTGAGGTTACTATAAACAAGGATGGGAGTGTTACTGTTAAGGATAATGGAAGAGGTATTCCTGTTGATATGCATTCTACTTATAAGAAATCTGCAGTTGAAGTTGCATTAACTAAATTGCATGCAGGAGGTAAGTTTGAAAAGAGTGCTTATCAAATTTCTGGTGGTTTGCATGGTGTAGGGGTTAGTGTTGTAAATGCATTATCAATAAAATTAAGTGTTAAAGTTTGTAGGGATGGAAAGATCCATCAACAAGAGTATAAGATTGGAAAACCAAATTATTCATTAAAAGTTGTTGGAAAATGTGGTAAGGATGAAACAGGAACTGAAATAACTTTTTATCCTGATAAAGATATTTTTTCAACTCTTGATTTTGATTTTGCTGTTTTAAGAAAAAGAATACAAGAGATTGCATTTTTAAATCCTGTTAAAATTACATTAAAAGATGAGAAACATGGAAAAAAAGAAGTTTTTCATTATACAGGAGGATTAATTGAGTTTATTAATCATATAAATAAAAGTAAGGGAGTTTTGCATAAACCTATTTATTTTAAAAGACAGGAAAATTCTACTATTGTTGAAGTTGCTCTTCAATATACAGATAGTTATAATGAAAATATTTTTGGATTTGTTAATACAATTAACACAACAGAAGGAGGAACTCATGTTTCTGGATTTAAAACTGCATTGACAAGAGCAATTAATGATTATGTTGCAAAAAAAGGATTATTAAAAAATGAAAAGTTGTCTGGAGATGATACTAGGGAAGGTTTAACTGCTATTATTAATATTAAGATGAGTGAACCTCAGTTTGAAGGGCAAACTAAAACTAAACTTGGTAATAGTGAGATGAAAGGGCTTGTAGATTCTTTAGTTTATGTTGCTTTTTCTGAGTTTTTAGAAGAAAATCCAAGTGTTTCAAATAAGATTGGACAAAAGGTTGTTGCTAGTGCAAAAGCTAGAAGTGCTGCTAGAAAGGCTAGAGACTTAGTTAGAAGGAAGAATGCAATGGGAGGGTTGTCTGGTTTGCCTGGTAAATTATCTGATTGTTCATCAAAGAAATTTGAAAGAACAGAACTTTATATTGTTGAGGGAGATTCAGCAGCTGGTTGTTTTTCAGGAGAGACTGAAGTAGTATTAGTTGATGGAAGGAGTATATCTTTTAAACAACTTGTTAAAGAGGATAGTGAAGGAAAAGATAATTTTTGTTACACTATAAAAAATAATGGAACTATTGGAATTGGGAAAATAAAATATCCTAGAGTAACTAAAGAAAATACTGATGTAATTAAAATTGTTTTAGATAATAATAAGGAGATAATCTGTACACCTAATCATAAGTTTATGCTTAGGGATGGAAAATATAAAGAAGCAAAAGATTTAACAAAAGAAGATTCACTTATGCCTTTAAATAGAAAAATATCTAAGATTGGTGGAAGGATTACTATTGATGGTTATGAAATGGTATGGGATAATAAAAAGAAATTATGGATTTTTACACATTTATTAGCAGATGATTATAATTTGGAAAATGAGGTTTATGATAAAAAACAGGGAGATTCAAGGCATCATATTAATTATAACAAACTTAATAATA
Organism: archaeon; assembly: GCA_043811855.1. Lineage (GTDB taxonomy): Archaea > Nanobdellota > Nanobdellia > Pacearchaeales > GW2011-AR1 > ARS1285. The sequence goes on from JBDRMT010000039.1 coordinate 11,528, forward strand.
ATCCTAATAATATAGTTAGAATAAAGAGAGAAGATCATTTATTACATCATGCTGAGCACTTGGAAAAAGTATTACATAGAGATGATGTTAAAGAAAAAGCCAGACAAGCTCATAAAACTCCGGAGTATAGAGAAAAAATTAAAAATTGGAGAAGGCAACCAGAAGTTAAGGAAATGTTTTCTAATATTTCTAAAAATTTAATGAAAGATGAAAAATATAAAAAGAATTTAATGAAAAATTATATTAATTTTTATAATTCTGATGAAGAGTATAGAAAAGCTAATAATAAAAGATTAAATGATGCTCAGAAAAAATATTGGTCAGAATCTGAGAATATAAAAAAAGCATCTGAAAAAGTAAGAAAGTTTTTTGAGGAGAATCCTGATGCTAAGGAATATTTATCAAGTCTTGCAAAAGAGCAATGGAAAGATGAGGCTTTGATTATTTGGAGAAGGGAAAAAACTAGAGAGCAGTGGACTCCAGAGTTTAGAGAGAAACGGAAGATTGCTTATAATAAAACTTATTATAAAAAGACAATTAAATTAATGAAAGAAGTTGTAGAAGAGTTTGGAGATTTAAATAATTTTGATGAGATTAGAATAAATAAAGGCGATAGAACTATTTTAAGTATGAAAACATTTTCTTCAAGGTTTTTTGAAGATAGTCCTTTAGATATGTTAGAATCAGTTAAAAACTATAATCATAAAATAAAAAATATTTTTAAGTTAAATGAGAAGATTGATGTATATGATTTAGAGGTTGAAGATACTCATAATTTTGCACTTGCATCAGGGGTTTTTGTTCATAATAGTTCAAAAATGGCAAGAGATAAAGAATTTCAAGCTATTTTACCTTTGAAAGGTAAGATTTTAAATGTTGAAAAATCAAACCCAACTAAAGCCTTGAGTAGTGAGGAAATAATTAACTTAATTACTGCTATTGGAACTGGTGTTAAGGAAAATTTTGATTTAAAGAGGTTAAGATATAATAAAGTAATAATTATGACAGATGCAGATGTTGATGGTCAGCATATTATGACTTTGTTATTAACATTTTTTTATAGATATATTCCAGAATTAATTGAAAATGGAAATATTTATGTTGCTGTAAGTCCGTTGTTTAGAGTTAGAAAGAAAAAAGATTATTATGTTTATAGTGATGATGAGTTAAAAAGATTATTAGCAAAGTTAGGTGGTAAAGCTGATGTTCAAAGATTTAAAGGTTTAGGAGAGATGAATGCTCAGCAGTTATGGGATACTACTATGGATCCTAAGAAAAGAATTTTAAAGAAAATCCATATTGATGATGCTGTTATTGCTGATGAGACATTTACAATGTTAATGGGAGATGTGGTAGGTCCTAGAAGGAAGTTTATTGAAACAAATGCTAATATTGCAGAGGTGGATATATGAAAATACAATTAGCTTATAAAATGACTGGAGAAAATAGAGAAGAAGTAATTGAAATGCTTAAGGAGATAAAGAGTATTTTAGAAGAAAAAAGCAATGAAGTTTATGTTCCTGAGTTAAATCCAGATAGACCTAAAACTAAGAAAGAACTTTATCTAGATACATTAAGAAAACTAGATAGTGCTGATGTTTTATTAGCTATTATTAAATCTGATGATAAAAGTGAAGGTATGTTAATGGAGATAGGTTATGCTATGGGAAAAGATAAGAAAGTTGTTACAGCTATTTGGGATTGTGTTAAACAGACACACTTAAGAGAGTTAGCTAACCAGGTTATTGAGTTTAATAATATTGATAATTTATATAAAAAATTAAAGGAGGTGGATATATAAAATGAAAGAAGATTTTAATAAATTAAAAATAAGAATAGATGAAGAAGATTATGCTGTTGTAAGGACTAATAAGATTTATTCAGATGCATTTGCTAATATTAAACATAAGAAAGAGATTACAGTTATTATTGATCAAACTAAGATTCATGAAGAAGATATAATTGAAATTGAAAAAGATTGGAAGCTTATTACTTTTGATACTATTTTAGGACTTAGTTTAGTTGGTTTTGTAGCTAAAATATCAGAGGTTTTAGCAAAAGAAAAAATGAGTATTTTTGTTTTATCTTCGTATTTTACAGACCATGTTCTTGTTAAGAAAAAGGATTTAGATAAAGCTGTTGAAGCATTAAATAAACTTGGAGTTAAAGTTAAGAAAAAATATTAAATGGAAATAATAAAACCAGAAGTACATGAAAAAGCTTGGGGATTTGAAGAATGGGTTGCAAATAGAGATTATTGTGGGAAGATTATGCTTTTGAAAAAGGGATTTAGATGTAGTATTCACTATCATAAAAATAAAGATGAAACTTTTTATATTTTAAGTGGAAAAGTTTTATTTGAGTTAGGAGATGAGAAAGCAATTATGGTTCAAGGGGATGTTATTTTAGTTGAACCTGGAGTTAAACATAGATTTACTGGTTTAGAGGATTCAAAAATAATAGAGTTTTCAAGTCATCATGAAGATGATGATAGTTATAGAGATACTGAAAGTGGTAGTGTAGATTTAAGTGAATTAGATTTGGAGGTATTAGAATAAAATGAGCATAGAAGATTTAAGATTTCAATTAGCAGTGAGAGAATTAGGTCCCTTTAAGAAATTTTTAATGGCAGATGGGACTTGGGTACCTATAACTGAAAGGGTTGGACCTTATTGTGAAAAAGGTGGTTGTTTTTGTGATCAAACTTATGAGGAACATGAATGTGTTCAATGTAGTTATAATAATTAAAAATGGTAGATGAAGAAGAACAAGAAACATTAGAAGAGGATAAAGAAGATGAAATAATTGAAGAAGAAAATGAAAATAATGGAGATTCTAATGGAAATGGAAATGGTAATGGAAAAGGAAATGGGGTTGAAATAGAACATTTAGAAAGAACAGATTTAAATTTAAAAGATTTAGATGAAAATAGAGTTTTAGGAAGTGAGATTACTCATGAAATGAAAAAAGCATATATTGATTATGCTATGAGTGTAATTGTTAGTCGTGCATTGCCTAGTGTTGAAGATGGATTAAAACCAGTCCATAGAAGAATATTATATGCAATGAAGGCTATGGGGTTGGAAAAGGGAATGACTAAGAAAAGTGCTAGAATTGTTGGAGATACAATGGGTAAGTTTCATCCTCATGGTGATATGGCTATTTATGATTCAATGGTTAGAATGGCTCAACCTTTTTCATTAAGATATCCTTTGGTTCATGGACAGGGTAATTTTGGTTGTTTTACAGCAGATACAAAGGTTAAACTTGTTGATGGAAGAAATTTATCTTTTATAGATTTGATAAAAGAGAATAAAGAAGGTAAAAGAAATTTTACTTATACTATTAATGCAGATAAAAGAGTTTGTATTGCTGAAATAAAAAATCCAAGAAAAACTAAGATTAATACAGAGATTATTAAGGTTATTTTAGATAATGGAGAGGAAATTAAGTGTACTCCCAATCATAAATTCATGTTAAAGGAGGGTAGTTATAAAGAAGCTCAGTTTTTAAAATCTGGAAATTCTCTAATGCCTGCTTATTTTAGATTATCTACTAAAGAGGATAGTCATAAGGCAGTGGGATATAATATGGTGTTTCAACCTCAATCAGATTCATGGGATTTTACTCATATTTTATCTGATCAATGGAATCTTAATGATAATATCTATCAAAAATCAACAGGTAGAATTAGACATCATATAGATTTTAATAAATTAAATAATAATCCCGATAATATTAGGAGAATGAATTGGAAAGAGCATTGGCAAACTCATTATAATTTTACTTCTGAAAAACATAAAAATGATCCAGAATATAGAAAAAAACTAGCAAAAGGTAGGGAAGAATTTTGGAATAATAATGATAATAGAGAAGCTTATTCTAAAAGGATGTCAGAGAGAAATCTTAAAAATTGGAAAAAAAAGGATTATAGAGATAAGATGAAAATAACTTTAAGTGAAGTTAATAGAAAATATTTAGAAGAACATCCTGAAAGAATTGAAGAGATTAGAAGAACAGCTTCAATTACTTTTAGTAAGATGTGGAAGATTTCTAAGTATAGAGATTTGTTTAATAAGAAGATTGTTGCAAGTAATAAAAGACGAAAAACTAATCTTACAGGAAAAAGGAAGTTTTTGAATATATGTAATTATATGAAAAGTAATAATCTTTTATTAACTAAAGAAAATTATGAGAAAGTGAGGGTTGAGGTTTTTGGAGGAAAGAATTTTACAACTTGGGATTTTGGATTAGAGAAATATTATGAAGATGATAAAAATTTATTATTATGTGAAATAAACAAAAATCATAAGGTTGTAAGTATTGAATTTTTAAATGAATTTACAGATGTTTATGATTTAACAATTGATAATAGTCATAATTTTGCTCTTGCTTCAGGAGTTTTTGTTCATAATTCAATGGATGGAGATAGTGCTGCAGCATCAAGATATACAGAAGCTAAACTTGCAAAAATTTCTATTGAATTATTACAAGATATTGATAAAGAAACTGTTAAATTTGTTCCTAATTTTGATAATTCACTAAAAGAACCTGTTGTTTTGCCTGGAAAATTACCAAATTTACTAATAAATGGAAGTTCAGGAATTGCAGTTGGTATGACTACAAATATTCCACCTCATAATTTAGTTGAAGTTTGTGATGCAATAACTGCTGTTATAAATAAGCCTAAAATTACAACAGATGAGTTAATGGATATAGTTAAAGGTCCTGATTTTCCTACTGGAGGAAAAATTGTTGCTGAAAATCTAAAAGATCTTTATGAAAAAGGAAAGGCTGGTTTTGTTATTAGGGGAAAAGTTACAACAGAAGAAAAAAAGAATAAAGAATTAATTGTTATAACTGAAATTCCTTATCAAGTTAATAAATCAGATTTAGTTAAGCAGATTGCTGAACTTGTTAGAGATAAGAAGCTTTCTGAGATTTCAGATCTTAGAGATGAAAGTAGTAAGGGAAATGTTAGAATTGTTATTGAGGTAAAAAAAGGAGCTAATAGTCAGTTTACAATAAATAGGTTATATAAATCCACTAAATTACAAACTAGATTTGATGCTGTTTTAGTTGCATTAGAAGCAGGAATTCCTAAAACTTTCACATTAAGAAAAATAATTGATTCTTATATTAAATATAGAAGAAGGATTATTAGAAAAAGAACAGAGTTTGATTTAAGAAAAGCAGAAGATAGGTTGCATATTGTTGAGGGCTTGCTTATGGCACTAAAACAATTAGATGCTATTATTGAAACTATTAAAAAAAGCAGAACAACATTAGAAGCATCTGAAGCTTTGCAAAAGAAATTTAAACTTTCTAAAAAGCAGGCTGAAGCTATTTTAGAGATTACTTTGAAGCAACTAACATCTTTAGAAAGAGAAAGACTGCAAAAAGAAGAAAAAGACTTAAAAGAATTAATTGAAAAGTTAAAAAAGATTTTAGCTGATGAAGGAGAGATTTTAAAAATAATTAAACTTGACTTAAGTGAGTTAAAAAGAAATTATGGAGATAATAGAAGAAGCACTATAATCAAGACTATTAAGGAAATTAATGAAAAAGATTTAGTTCAGAAGAAAGATGTCATTATAACAATTACAGAGAAAGGTTATATTAAAAGAATGCCATTTAGAGCTTATAATGAGCAAAAGAGAGGAGGAAGAGGAGTTATAGGAGCTGAGTTGACAAGTGAGGATTTTGTTAAAAAATTAATTAGTTGCTCAACTCATGATTATTTATTATTATTTACAGCTCGTGGAAGAGTATTTTGGTTAAAAGCATATAAAGTTCCTGAAACTCAGAGATATGGTAAAGGACAGGCAATTGTTAATCTGTTAAGTATTAAGGATGATAGTATTACTAATGTAATTGCTGTTAAGGAGTTTAAAGATTATTTGTTTATGGCTACTAGGAAAGGACAGGTTAAGAAAATTAAGTTAGAATTGTTTTCTAAACCAAGAAATGCAGGTGTTAGAATAATTAATCTTCCAAATGATAATAGTGATGAAGTTGTTGGGATTAAAGAAGTTAAGGGTAAGCAAGAAGTAATGTTAATAAGTGAGAAAGGTCAGGCTATTAGATTTAATTCAGATGATGTTAGAGATATGGGAAGAGCAAGCTATGGTGTTACAGGAATTAAGTTAGGAAAGGACGATAAGGTTGTTAGTTTGGAAATTGTTGAAGATGTTAAAGATTCTATTTTAACAATTACTCAAAAAGGGTATGGTAAAAGAAGCAGGATTGAAGATTATAGATTAACAGGAAGAGCTGGTAAGGGAGTTATTAATCTTAAGATAGGAGAAAAAACAGGAAATGTTGTTGGAACTATTGATGTTATTGATAAAGAAAAGTTTGTTGTTTCAACTAAAAAAGGAATTGTTATAAAAACAAGTGTTAAAGATATTAGGATTATGGGAAGAGCAACATCTGGTGTTAGAATAATTAAGCTTCAGCAAGGAGATAGAGTAAGTGCTATTTCAAAGTTAATGGAAGATAAAGAAGTTGTTGAGAATGGTGATGGTGGTGAGGAAAATGGAAATTGAAATAAAGGCTAAATTAGATAATAAGGAAGAAATTCTAAAAAAACTTAAAGAGTTGGGGTGGGAGGCTGGAGAGGAAATTGAAGAAAATGATATTTATCATGTATCTAAGGATGTTATAGGTAGAGTGAGGGGACCTGGTGATTTTATTTTAAGAGTAAGAAGTTCTTCAAAAGGTAATTTTCTTACATTTAAGGCATTTACTGATACAAGAGGGGTTTGGGAAGAGTATGAAACTGAGATTTCTGATGTAGAAAGTATTAGGAAGATTTTACTTAAAGCAGGTTTTGTAGAAGACATGGTTATAAATAAAAAAAGAATAAAAGGTAAGATTGATGATATGGAAGTTTGTATTGATGATTTAAATATAATTGGACCACATATTGAATGTGAGTTAATATCTGATGACAAAGAATCTGCTATAGAAAGATTATCTAATTTTTTAAAATCTCTTGGAATAACAGAAGACAATTTTGAACGTAGGGGTTATGGTGAGATTTTTGGAGAAATGAAGGGGATTAAGTTTAATCAATAATAATTAGTTTTTCTTTTTATGACTTTTTAATCAAAACATTTATAAACTATGGTATCTATAGTAACTATAGTATCTATGGGATGTAAGATTAAAATGGATATAACAACAATTCAATTAAGCAAGGAAATGAGAGATAAGATTTCATCATTTGGTATGAAAGGAGAAAGTTATGATGTTATTCTTAAAAGGATTTATGCTTTAGCTGTTAAAGAGCAATTAAGACAGTTTTTTATGGATGATGAAGGTTTTATTTCTATTGAGGATGCTAGGAAAGAGTTAGATAAAAAATGGCCAAGGTCAAAATAATTGATTCTTTATTTCAGGAGATTCAAAAAAAGTTTAAAGGAGAATCTCATAAAATTATTGATTTAATGGAATCCCTTGAAAAAAATCCAAAAAAAGGTAAGTTATTGGGAAGTGTTGGAGGGATTTTAATTAAGGAGATAAAATATAAGTCTTTTAGGTTTTATTTTGTTACTGATGGATATAAATTAAGGTGCATAGGTAAGGAATATTTAACTGATTTATTAATAAAGTTTGTTAGAATGTCTGATAAAAAGCATCAACAACAAACAATAAATGAGATAAAAAGTATTTTGATTAATTTGGGTTTTGAAGGTTTTTAAGGTTTATTTTTCTTAATTGTTTTATTTTCATCTCTTTTTACCCTTATGATTTTTAATTGGTAATGTTTTTTTCACAACTTTTTTTAATTTAATAGCTTGCTTTTTTTGCTTTTCAAATTTTTTTAGTTTTGTTTTTTCTTCTTGTTTTTCTTTTTGACTTATTTCTTTTTTTGCTTTTTTTAATAATTTTTCTTGTTTTTCAATGATTTTTTTCTTTTTTTGGAAATCTTTTTTTTCATTTAGTAAAATCTCTCTTTCTTCTTGTTCTTTTAATTTTTGAACATATGAAAAAAGATTTCTAATTGGAATTTTTGCTAAGTTAAGTATGATTATTAAGACTACAAAATATACAAATAAAGATATTTCAAGATAAGAAGTTCCTGTTCCTGGTGATAAAAAGATTCTTATATTTTCTGTTCCAGCAAAAACATAAAGTATGACTGCATAAGCTAATAAGTTTAAAGTTAGAGGTGAGCTAATATATTTTGCAATTTTTTCAGGTAAAAAATGTTCAAAATTCATAAATAAGACTATAATTCCAATTATAAGCAATCCTAAAGCTATGAAAAATTTAATTGGATAGTCAATAAAATTAAAAACACCTTGATTTTCAATACTGTATAGATATCTTAACAACATTACAGATATAAATAATAAAACTAAAGAATTTCCTACATGAGTATTCCATCCACGTTGTTCATCTTTATATTTTTCAAAGTAAAACAACATGATTATTGTTGCAATAATAAGAGGCATAATTACCCATAAGACATCTGTATTTAAAGACAAATCAATAAAATATATAATGTTGTAGTAAATTTGAGCTATAAATTCTATCATTTTTTATTTTCACCTCCTTTGTTTTCTTTTTCTAGTTCTTCTGACATGAATAATTCTAATTGTTTACCAATTTTTAGACCTTTTTTTTCACAAAGTTCTTTATATTTGTCTTTGGTTTTTTTATTTATAGAAATAGTTAACTTATCATTACCTTCTTTCATATTTGCTTTTAACTAACCTCTTTTTGTACGTACAATATAGTATTAATTAGTATTTATACGTATTTAAAGGTTATGATTGGAGAAATGAGGTTTTGAGAGCAGTTTAGTAACTTTCTAATATAAACGCTTGAGCTACTCTGGTGTATAATTGTTTAAAGGTTATTAAGGAGTCTTGTGTTTTAGAAAGGATTATTCCCACATTTCTTTTCTTATTTTAGAGATTATTAGTTTTTCCTTAGGATGATTTGCAGTTACATCTGTTACTGATATTCTTTCTTCAGTATCAGTAAGTTGAGATTTTCTGTTTGTATAATGTTGTAAGTTAAATTCATTGTTTTGATCTAGTTTATTTTGAATTTGTTTTACTCCAAATGGAGCATTTTTAACTAATCTTGGATAGTAGGTTTTTTGTTGATTAAATTTAATTTGAATATCTCCTGAATAAAAATCTAAGTCTTGACCTCCTGCGCTTAGTTTGTTAAAGGTTTTAAGTGCATAGATTTCTATATCTCTTCCATTAAATTCAACATCATGTTCTATGAATTTTACATATTGTCCTGAAGGACTTCCAATTACTTCATTAAGAACCTCTTCTGCATCTATAAATGGGATTATTGAAAATATGTTTAGGAAGGATTTAAGGAGTGGGAGAGAGAGTGCATTTGCAGTGGGTATAGATGTTTGTTTTTCTGATTCTGATTTTGGTAGATTATTAGGATCATTCCCAATTGTTGCATCTGCAAATTTAAGATTAGTTATTGTTCCCGGAGGTGTTTTTCCTGCAGCTAGATTTGGAGCTACAAATGCAATATTTTTAGCATCTCCTGTATTGGTTAATGTTCCATCTTGTTGAGGTTTGTTTGCAGCTATTGCTACATCAGGAACACCTCCTCCTTGAAGTAATCCTCCACCTCCCTCACTAAGACCTATTCCTTGTTGATTTACATTTGTTTGTCCTTTTGCATTAGTTGCAATACTTTGGTAAGCTTGCATAAAAGGGGCAGAAAACGTAGAAATAAGACCCATATCGTTTCCAAATTGTCTAACAAATTGTTCTGCTCCTGCTCCAATTCCTCCAAATAATCCTCCTGCTGCAGTGCCTAAACCAGAACCTGCTGCAGCTCCAGCTCCTCCTGCACCACCACCTGACGAACCGCCCCCACTTCCACTTCCTGTAGCTCCACTTGAAATTCCACCACTTCCACCACTTACCTGACAACTTCCTCCTGCACAACCTTTAACATTATTTACACTTCCTTGCTTAATATCTAATAGACCTCCCTCAGGGTTTCTTATTTGATTATTTCCAGAACTATCAATACTTATTTTAGAGCCTTTGGGTATCTTATCAAGCTCTATGTTTTCATCTCCAACTTTAAGAGTTTTAAAATCATTATTTGGAAAAGTTCCAAGGCCTTTTCCTTCTCCTGACAATTTAATATCTTTTTTAGCTAACAATTCAGTATTATATTCTCCTGCTTGTTCATCATCCATTGGTTTTTGATGTTCAAATGCTTTTTTTGGATTTTTTGCTAAATTCTCTCCTGATTCTTTTGTACAAGGTTCTTCTCCATTACATCCAGGGCTATCATAATACTCTTTTCCATCTGTATAAACTCCTTTTCCAAAAGTTCTTAAGTCACTTGAATCAGCTGAACCACTTGATGTTGTTGAAATAACAGATATCTGATTAATTATTATTATTAGGGATATTGATAATATTGTTGTAATAATTATTGCATTTATTTTTTTCATCATTATTCTTTTTTATTAAATTTTATTTACTTTTATTAATTATGGTGTTAGGAGCTCTTCTGTTGGAAGAGGATATTTATTTAAAAATTCAAATAAGTAAGGTTGTTCCATTGTCTTATTTTCAAGTATCATTACTAAAGTAGAATCTTCTTCAAAAGCTATGAAATCAACATAAAGATTATCTTGTTTTGCCATTTCAGTTATACAGTTGATACACATTAAATCTGCATCTTCTTTATGAGAATCTGTTATGTAAGTTGCTAATTTAATTATATCACTTAGTTTTGAATCTATTGTTAGTGAATGTTCTGAAAGTTCAAAAACAACTACATTATTATCATGGTTTATTTTTGTTGAAAGTGATGTTTTAAAGGTTATTTCTGATTGTTTTATTGTTGTTGTTGTTTGGGGTTCTGAAAAAGTTACTTCAAAATCTGAAAATTTAATATCTCTAATGCATGAGCCTATTTCATTATCAATAAAATTAGATAATTCAGATTCAATTTCTTGAGCTGAAGGTTGAAGAAATTCTCCTACATGATAATAATAAGGTACAAAAGTCCATTCCATGTCGTAGTAGTATTTTGGTTTGTTATAATATCCGCCTTGAATTCCAGTTCTTATTAGTGCATCTTTAGATGTTGTTTCAAGGCAGTCAATTATAAAACCTTGTATATTATTAACAGTAGGTTGAAGTCCATGCTCTTTAAAGTAATTTAAATTATGTTCTTCTTTATCTGATTTTAGAAATACAAATAAAAGCACTATTACTACTATAATAACTGCTATTATTATGAAGATTGTTGTCTGCCCCTTTTTCATTTTTTAATAAAGAATATAGAGTATTTAAGGTTTTTTGGAGGATTTTGTTATTTTTAAATAAACTTAAATTAAGGTTTTTTGGAGGATTTTGTTATTTTTAAATAAACTTAAATATGGGTTTTTGTTAGGTTTATTATGAAAAGAGGACAAACTACTATTTTTATTATTTTAAGTATTGTTATTATAGCAGTAGTTGTAGTTTTGATTTTTGTTATTAATAATAAAGAAAAAACTGTTGATGATTATTTTTTAAGTTCTGAAGTTAAAGCAATGATGGATTCTTTAATAGTGGAAGTACAAGGATGTGCTGAAGAAACTTCAATAAATGCTTTAGATACTATTGGGTTTCAAGGAGGTTATTATAATAAACCTGAAAAAGCTTTTGAAGTAAGTGATCCTGATGAATTAGAGATTTTGGATTTTATTCCATATTATTATTATGAAGGACAGATTTTAGTTCCAACAAGAAATAATGTTGAAAATGAACTTTCAAAAGCAATTGATTCAGAATTAAGGGATTGTTTAGATAATATTGATTCTGAGCTTGATTTTAGTTATGGTAATTCAAAGAGTTTGGTTGAAATTAAAGATAAAGAAGTAATTATTACTATTAAACAAGATATTAAAATTCAGAGAGAAGAACATACAACAACTTATAGGTTAGAAGATAATCCTATTGTTTTAGAGTCGGGATTAAAAGATATTTTAGAACTTGCTGATTATATGACTGAATCTCGTAAAGAAGAACCAAATAAAGATTGTGTTAGTTGTATTGCAGATGTTGCAGAAGAAAAAAACCTTTATATTGAAGTTACAAATTTTGATGAAGTTACAACACTTGTTACAATTTATGAAGAATATACAGAACAACAGCAATTGTTAATGTTTTTAAATAAATTTAAAGAAGAGGATTTGTAAATGAATAAGATTATTTTGATTATTTGTATGGTGGTTGTTTTGTTAGCTGGATTTATAGTTATGAATCAGGCAGCAGAAACTACTTCAAATTTTGATGTTAATGATATTAATACTTGGCCTGATAATGGGGGTAAGGTTATTGAAGAAGTTAAAAAAGATTCTAATAAGGTTAATAGTGTTTTAGCTCAAGCATCTGTAGAGCAGAAAAATAGTTTATCTTATAATATTGTAAATCAAGGTAGAGAATCAAAAATTAATATAGTAGGTTTTGGTTCATCTGATCTTTTATTTGATAAAGATGGTTTTTTAACAAATGGAAATTCTAAATTAGATTTAAGAAATATCCCAAATGGTGTTAATGAGGTTATTTATAATGAAAAAGAAAAGGCTTTTACATTTAAAACTGAAAAAGGGTCAATGGAAGTAAAACAAGGTACTTTAAATGAGGATATGAGTTATACTGTTAATACTGGAACTCTTCATTTACCAGACGATAAAACAGAAGATAGGATGGTTGATGTTAAATGGAATGGATTAGGAGAAGTTAAACAAACAGGAAAAAATACTTTTGAATTAAGTGGAGATGCAAAATTTAATGTTGGTAATTTAGATGTTGATTTAAATAAAGAAAGTGGAAGTGTTAAATTTTTTACTTCTGATTTTGGAGATCTTCATGTTCTTGGAACTAATCTAGATATAAAATTTGATGAGATTTCAAAAGTTTCTTTTCCAGAGGGTGTAGAAACTGAGTTTTTTGTTGGACCTGGTTTGCCAATTGAGGCAAAAGAATCTTATGTTAAGATAGATTCACCAAAGACAGGAAGAGAAGAATTTCTTGTTAATGATGAAAGAGGAAATCCTAAAGTAGTTTCAAAGGGAAATTTATTTTCAGAAGATTCATTAAATCGTTATAATAATTTTGTTGATGAAGATATTAAATTAGAAATAGTTGGTGAAGATATAAGTTTAGAATTTTTAACAGATAGTCCTAATAAAGAAGCTAAAGTTAATGGAGAAAATATTATAATAAAAAATCAAGGTGTTACTTATGAAATAAAAGGTGCTGAAAATGCTAAGGGTGAATGGGTATCTCAGATTTCTTTTAATCATGTTCCTGAAAAAGGACATAATATGGATGTAATTAATCTACAAAATGAAGATGCTAGTGTATATAGAATAAGGCCTAGGATTGAGAATAAAGATTATTATACTTTAACTACATCAACTCCGGACCAGGGTGTTGAAGACCAGGGTGTTAAATCTGCTAATGGGAGATATGAGCTTGTTCCTGTTGTTGGAATTAGTAAAGACTATGAAAAAGAAGGAAAAACAATAAAAATATATGCAGGGCATGTTTTATTAGATAATGAGTATGCAAATTTACCTTCTGGACTTAGTAGAGAAGATTTTTTAACTCAAATAGCACCTCTTTCAAAAGGACTTTTAATTGAATTTGGTCCAATAATAGGTTTAAATGAAGAGCATATAGTTGGTAGTTTGGTTAAGAAAGTGGAAACTTATCAGACTCAGGGCTTATTAAGTAAAAGTGAGGCAGATGAACTTGTTGCATTTCTTCCAACAGCAATTCCTTTTAAGAATTATAAAACAGAGAGTCTTTTAATGATATCAGGAACAGGTAATTCTCCTACAGTAATTGGTTCTTCATATTTAGGAACAAGTGCTCCTAATGTTATTCAATTTGCTGAAAATCCTGTAGAGAAAGTTGAGTCTGTTTCATATTTTAAAGGTATGCAACCTAATTATCAGCAAAGAGAAGCTAGTGCAGTGCAAATAGCTGCATTAAATAAGTTTATTAATTTAAGAGTAGCTGAACCATCAATTTCAGATCCGTTGTATGAGAACTATAAGAAGCGTCAGAATTTAGTAACTTTTAAATAAGTAGATTATGTAATTATTAATATGGAGAAAAAGAGGAGTAAAAATATAATAGCATTTATATTGGTTTTTTTAGTAGTGGTTATCTTGTTAAGCAGTTTTTTAATAGCTCAGGAAACAACAGGTGAGTATGCTGCAACAACTCCTGAAGAATTGTTAACTAAATATAATAGTAATGATCCTAATGATCAAAGTTTTATAATTACTAATTGGAAGGGATTTTCAAGTGAAACAAGAACAAAATTTTTAAGTGACTTGTCTGGGAAAACATTTGTAGATTTTGGAAGTAATGACCTTAAATTTGAATATGATATTGTTGGGAGTTATGCAAGTATTAGCGATGGAAATATCAAGATTAATTTGAATAGAGATAAATTAAATGAAAATATTGTTTCTATTACTTATGTTACAAAAACTATTGATAGTGAAAGCAGGTTAGTTTATGAGTTTGATAAAGGAAAAATTTCAATAGGTTCTGGAGAAGTAGATAAGGATTTAAGATATACAAATAAAAATGTTCCAACAAGTTTAGAAGATAAAGGTAAAATGTTGCTTATGATTGGAGAAGGTGGAAATATTGATATTGATTTTGAAGGAAAAATTTCCTTTAGTAAGGATGATAAAGTGATAGTTGGAAATAGGGAGTTTTTGGTAAATGATAAATCTGAATCAAGTTCAATTGAGGTTGTTGAGGGAAGTTATTTTAGAGGAGATAATTTATTAGTTAGTACTGATGTTGTTGATATTAAAACTCCTGCTGGAAAATCAACTGATTTGATTTTTAAAGAAGGAGATTATAAAAAACTTGATAGTTATGTTCAAGTTTTTGATTCTGAAATTAAAGAAGGAGACGAAATTAAAAAATATTTAAATTTTAATGGCGAAGATATTGATATTAAATTAAAAAAAGAAGGAATGGGAGATAACAAGGTTTATATTGAGGGTGAAGGAAAAGGAAAAGGAGTAAAGATAATTAATGGAGAAGCTGTAACTGTTAGGAAAAGTGATGATAAAGGCAATCAAATATGGAATTATGAACGTGTTTATAAAAAAACAGATATTGATACTGTTTATAAGGTTAGTTCTGATAAAGTTATTGAAACAACAGATGGCGTTATAAGAGTTATTTCTAGTAAGGGGGAGTATCATTGTTATGGTCCTGATTGTATTTTGAATACTGGTGCAAGGGTTATTAATGCTGAAATAGGGGTTCATGAAGATCATAAAAAACTTAAGAAATTATCCTTAGAAGAGTTTAAGCAAGAAATAGATAAATATCCCAAGGAAATAAAGACTATTACATTATTAGGGGGAGATTTAGAAAAGATTGATGAAATAACTGGAAAAAGTGAATCTTATTTATCAACCAAAGATCAGATTGTTTATAAAGCACATGGTTATATCCTGAAAAAAGATTTAATAGATGGGCATATTGAGAATGCAGTAAAATATAAGTTAAGTGAATTAGATAGAAAAGTTTTAAGAGAAGTTTTAACTAAAACATTTACAGATTCAGATTATCCCCCCTATACTGAGATTATCTTAAAAACAGGAGATTATAGTTTAGATAAAGGTTATTTTGATAATCCTTTAGTGAGTATTAGAAGATATATTGGAACTAATATAGAAAAAGGTTGGGTATTTAGTCATGTTGTTTATGAAGAAAATCAGTTTCAAAAACCTAGTGCAGTAAAAATTTTAGATGAAAACGAGAAAAGAGTTTTTACAGAATATCTGAGATTAGGCACTTCATATGTTGATCCAGATACAAAAATTTCTAAAAAAGAAGAATGGTATCAAAAACTAAATAACCCTTGATTAGAATCATGTTTTTCTAAAAGATTAAAATAAACTAAGTCTTTTTCTGTAAGTTTATTAAAATCTATCCAAGGATATTGTTTTTTAATTTCAACATCTAAATCAGTTAGTTTTACTCCTGCTATTGAATGGGTATCTTTATTAGGTATTTTTATTTTTAAATCATCTTTAGGATATTGTTCTTGCATTTCAGGTCCACATTCATAAGTACAGGTAGTTATTTGTTTAAGTGCAGGACTTGCATTTTTCCAATAAGCATCAAGGTTTTCTTTGTCTTTTTTACTCATTTTAGCAAGTTTTTCTTCACCTAAAACTTGTTTAAAATGCTCTAATTCTGGTTTTTCGCCAGCTTCATATCTTTCATAAAATGAAGGTTTATAAGAACTATTATCATTACAACCTAAAGCTGAAGATCCAACATAACCAGCTGTTAAGACTCCAACTGCTCTTTTAAGAACATCTCTACGAGTAATATTACCTTGTTTTTCATTTGCTATTTCTTCTAAACTTTCTCTCATTTTTTGTTGTTTTATGTGTTATTTTCTTAATTTATAGGGGGAATTATACCTTATAAACTCTTTGTTTGTATAAACTGTTTAGTGATAACAAATAGAAAGATTTATAAATGTAGATATATAGAAATTTATATAGTAAATAGTATTAATTATAATATGAGATTAATTGATAGATTAAGTAATAGAAAAGCAGGAAGGATTGTACGTGATGGTCTTACTGGTTTAGCTTTGTTAGGTGTATTTGGTAGTAATTATTGTGCTAGTTCTTATTCTGCCCAAGAAGGTAGACCTGTTCCTGTTAAAGAAACAGAAAAAAGTCCTTCTATTGATTATGTTCCTGGAAAAACACCTGATTTAGATGAAGTTAGGCTTTATACTGGAAAATTTAGTGAAAAAGATGAAAAAAGATTAAACTTATTAGTTAAAGAAAAAGGGATTAGTTATAATTCTAAGAAAGGTTATGTGATTATTACTCCAGAAAATATAGAACTTAGAGAATTGTATAAAAGTTTTAAACATCTTGCTATAATGACAAGAATAGGTGAAGATTGGAAAACTACTTTAGAAGAGAAAGAATACGTTAGAGAACATGCTCCTGATTTATATAAAGAATTGTATGAGCCAATTAAAGGGCCAAAACAAGGAAATAAAAAGAAAAAATCAAATTCTAAAAATCCAGGTACTTCTTCAAAAGTAAGATTGAAGTTTAAATCACTTCAAAGATCTCAAATTGAAGCAGAATCAGGTAAAATAAGTATCGAGCTTCTTAACGGAATATTTAATGCAGGTGAGCAATTTTTAAAAAATCAAAAAAAGGCTTCTAGCAATTGTAATAAAAAATAATTTTAATGCATATAATAATTAGGTGAATAAACCTGGTATCCTGAGGGTGAGGAGGGATTAGATATTTTTTGTTTTACTAATGTTTTAACAGTAGATTCAATTCCATATTTGATTGCATCTGCATTTCTTTTTGCATATAAACTTTGACTTATTCCTTGGTAATATCCTCCATAAACATTAATTCCAATAGATCTCCCAAATCTAGTATCACGAGGGTTAATATAAAAATTACCATTATTATCTATTCCACCTGAACCTGCAATAACAGGCAAGACATTTCCAATAAGAGGTCCTGCAATAGGATTAATATTATAAGTATTTCCACCTGCTCTTATTTGGTATACATTGTTGCTTGCATCTTTTGTAAATTGCAGATAATTACTCGGGTTAGCTTTAATAAAACTTCCAATATTGCTTAGTTCTTGTTTAACAAATGAACTTACATCTGATAATCCAATCCCTTGTTCTGCTAGTTGTCCTTGCAAATTTTTATTATTTAATACTGTATCTGTTGTAATTTGTCTTATTATATCATTATTAAATTGTGTTTGTCCTCCTGAAAAAGAACTTAAAGAACTGCTTAATCTGCTTGATGTAACTGATAAATCTATATTTCCTGAATTTAATACTTGATTATATTTTACATAAAGACTATCTCTAAGTTGGGTTAATTCTTTTCTTTCTTTGTCTGACCATCCATCTTGTTGATATTGATAATATAATTTTCTATATTCTTCATTAGCTTGTGCTTCATAAGCTTTAGCTAATGCAATAGAATTACTATCAACCTTATAATCTGCAGTTAATACATTTTCATAACTTCCTTTATAACCACTATCACCCCAAAATAAAAACCTGTAACCATAACTTACTCCTCCTCCAGCATCAACTTTATATTCTCCTTTTACACTTTGAAGATCAGTTAAACCCCTAATCCATTTACCATTAGAATTCATATTTACTCCCACTACATTAAGGTTTCCATATTGGTCTGAAAAAATATTAATTGCTTGCATTTCATTGAAATTTTTATTAAGAAGATTAAAATTAATATCCTGAAATGAAGTTTCTTTATTATTAATTTTTGCAGGCAGAACATATCCATATGAATTTGCTTGGGCGATATTAACTAGTTTTCCATACGAATCAGTAATTTGTAAACTTCCACCATACATTTCAATATTTTTTAATTTTTTTGCATCTTGATTATTTAATTGAATATATAATATTGCTTCAGGATGTTGATTTAAACTACTTAATAATGGATTGTTTAAATTTTTTGAAATAGAGTCAACAGTATTGCTAAATGTATTTGCTAAATCTCCTGTAGCACCCACTCCTATGTTTGCATGTCTTAAGACTTTATCTATTACAAATAATCCACCTTCAGAGGTTAGTGATTTGATAAGGGGATGTTCTTGAGGCAGGCCAAGTTCTGAAGCAAATTCTGATTTTATTTTTCCTTCTATTGTTTCTAAAGCACTTTTTGCTAAATCAATTCCAAATCCAAGCCTTTCTGCAGTTGCAACTGCATTTCGAGCAGTAGTTAGGCTTGATTTAGCAAGCTGAATTTTGCCACTAATACCTGAAATTTTTTCATTTAATTTACCCATATAAGAATTAATTTCATTAAATTTTGTTTTAGTATCTCCTAAAGCTCCTCCAGAAACTCTTTCTACATCAGCTTTAGTTATTAGATTAGTTTCTAAATCAATCATGATTTTTGATCCTTTTGCTTTATCATAACTTTCGCTATCATAAGTTACTGTAAAGTCTTTTCCAAAAAAATATTTTGAACCTTCTTTATTTTTATACATATTATTTATTTTTGTTAATTTACCCTTTGAATCAAAAGTAAGTTCACCATCTTTAAGAGCATATAATAGATTCCCTTTATTGTCATACTCTCCATTAGGATGTCTAAAAACTGAATAAGATTCTTTTTTCGAGTTAGTAAATTCTGCAAAGTTTGTATTATCATTTGCAATACCATCTTTGTTTTTACCATATTCAAAACTTAATTTAACTTCATTAGTTGATGCATCTATTTTTAAACTTCCTAATCCATTCCATTTTCCTGAAAAAGGATCTTTTTGATCTACTAATCCATTTTCTCCTACTCTTCCAATTTGCCCTGAGTCTGGATTAAAATAAAAACCTTTTTGAGATTGATCAACTGTTAGGTCTAGAGTGTTTCCATTTTGTTTTTTGAAAACTAAAGAACTCGTGCTTCCTTCTTTTTTATATTCAATTGAGGTTATTTTGTTATTCGGATTCTTTTTATTGAACTCTACAACCTTATCCATTTGGAAAAATCCCTTGCTATTTCCAATGACATTTTTATCTCCAAAAAGAACTGCTTCATTACCCATATTTTTAAAATCTACATTATAATGTTTTCCATAATTTTGCATAAATGAGTTTTTATCTTGTTCACTTAATCCTTCTAAAAGTGCTCTTTTTTGATCTGTAGTTAAATCCTTTTTCCATTGATTCCAAAATTCTTTTGTGTCAGAGTTAATATTAGAAATAATTTGTGATTTTTGTTCTGGAGATAGGTTTTCAAGATTCTTTATTAATTCTGGACTTAAAACTCCATTATCTTCTAAAGTAAGTAATCCATCTCTAAGATCTTCATCATCATAAGTTGCATTAACTAAACTTAAACATAAGATTATGCTTATTGCAATTAATACTAGAATATTTTTATTGTTCATTGAAACTTGATACATTAAAATTTAATTCAAAGTCAGATGGATCATTTTCATAGTTTATGTTATTTTCAACAGGTAGCATATTTATTTCTTCAAGATCCTTAGTAGCACTTAATGCAAAATTATAAAATCTTGGATAATTTTCTTCTTTTATATCATAAATTGTAACAATCAACATGTTATTTAGTGAGTCATCAAATTCTACAATTAGTTCATAGTCTATTGCTATTTCTTGAATGCAACTTATACAGACTGATTCTTTATTAATATCATAAGAAAATGCAATATAAGATGCAAGGGAATTTATACCATATAATTTAGATTTAATATTTATTGTTGAATCACTAAAGTCTATTATGTTTGTTGAATTATCTTGAGTTAGTATTAAATTTAAATTATTAATTATGTTTATGTTACCTTCTGAAATACTTATATTAGATAATGAATAAGAATAATCATATTCAACAATGTCTGTATCTATTAATTCAAAACAATTATTTTTTTTAGAATCTATATATAGAGCTATTTGTTCTTGTATTAGAATAATTTCTGGAATATATTCTAATTCTCCAAAATAATAAAATGGAATAGAATTTAAATCATTTTTCAAATACATACTTAATGGTTCATAAAAATAACCTCCTTGTAAAGAAACTGTATTTATTGCTTCTTTATGTAATTCTTCAAAACAATCTCTTACTTGATTATCAATAATTTCTGTTTGTTTTTTAAAACTAAGGGTTGAAATGTCATCTGGATTAGAATTATTATATATAATAAAAAATACTATAACAGCTACTATGACAATTGCTATTATTATGAATATTGTTGTCTGCCCCTTTTTCATAAAGTAAATAAATAAAAGGATTATATAAATTTAATGAATTAGTTAGAAATAATTTAATATTCATAAACAGGTTCATATTCTTTAAGTTGGAAGTTATTTGTCATCACACTATTTATATCTTTAACAGGCATCCAAATGTCTTGACTTTCACGATATTTAAAAAATTGACCTTTTATAAATGCTACTCTTGTTCCACTAGTTAGAGTATATGAATAATCTGCATTACCTAAATTTTTAGTTTCTGTCTTTCCATTTTCCCTAACTTTAACTTTAATATTTTCATGAGTTTCTAAAGATGTTGAAAGATCTTCTCCTATAACTTGTCCATAATATGTTTTTAACATTTCGCTTTGTTTTATTTTTTCACCACTAGTAATTATTGAATTTTTTATTTCTTTTTTTATTCCTGTTTCAGAAACAGTTTCAAGCTGAACACCTGAAGTTGTACTTTCTAGTGCTATTCTTGTTTCTCCCAGAGTTGTAGGAATTTCTGTTTGTTCTTGCATTTTTTGAGGGCTACTATCCATAACCTCTCTTACTTCTGGGCTGATTGATCTTTCACTGCCTCCTGTTGATATTGTTTTTCTAGGTTCTTCAGATGGTGCATCTTCTTGATTAGTAACAAGAGTAAATTCTTCAGTTCTATCTACATTAACATAATCTTCTTCATCTATATCTTCATCATAAAGAGTAATTATTGGTTCTTGATTTTTTTTGATGGTTACATCATTTTCACCAACACTTAAACTATTTTCTTTTCCAACATTAAATTTTATACCTTTACTTGCTAATCTTTCATCTATCTTTGTACTGACTATTCCTTTGATAGCTACCCCATCTTCATATATTGATTTATCTGTAATACTTATAACTCTTTCACCATCCTGAGCTATGTAATCTCCTGTTAGATATTTTCCATTTAAATCTAAAGTTGCTATTCCATCAAGTTCTATATCTGGTATTTTAACACCCTCTATAGTGCTTCTTAGTGCTGCATTTTTACCTCTAACCCTCATTATTCCATCTTCTATCATACTAACCTCAAAAAATCCTTGTTTTTTAGCAGTGATAAAAGAATTATCTAAATCTATTATTGCATCTCCCCATCCTTTTATACTATTTTTTTCAATAAAGACTATACCTTTTGCTCCTAAATCAACCCTTATATCTCTTTCTATGCCATCTTTACCTATGTTTCCTTTTGCAACCCAGTCTTTGTTTTCTTTCATTTCAAGATAAGTTCCAGGATTAGCTGCCATATATCTATCATTGTCTATTTCGTAAGTCATATAAGAACCTTCAGAAGCATCTACAAGACCAATACGTTTTATATTCATTGGGACATTTTTTAATGGAAGAATATGTTCTTTTCCTGAAGAATCTGTTATAATCATTCTTTCAAAATCATTATCATTCTTATATTGTAATTTTATGTTTTTTGATATTTGACTTCCATCAGGATTTAGGAGATAAACATTTTTATCCATTAATGATGATAAGAATTCTTGTTTTTGTACATTATCTATTTTGTTTAATAATTGTTCACTTTCTAGAATTTCTAGAAATTCTTGAGTTCTTGAAACTGCAAAAGGGTCTGAAGATATTCCTTTATCAGATTCTTTTGTTATTTCAAGTATTTTTTTTAGATTATTTCCTGCATTTTCAATATTTCCAGATTCTTTCATTTGTTGAATTATTATTTTTTTATAATCTTTTCCTATTGCAGTATAAAAGGCAGTTTTATCTTTAAGAGTTAGTTCTTTATTATTTATAACTTCTTGAAAAAGGTCATGTTTTTTTTGATGGCTGATTTGTGCAAATTGATCATCTAACCAATAAACATCTTGAGGAGCATTATTCTTAACTTTACTAACAATTAATTCTAAATTTGTCTGAGATAATTCACCATTAACAAGCCAGGTATTAGAATCATCTAGATTAAAATTAGGATTTGTCTCGCTATTAACAACTACAAAGCTAGTTAAAAGTATTAGAGATATTATGGTTATTAAAAAAATTCTTTTTATCATACTAGTGGTGGTGGAGTAGGAGTATTTCCTTGAGTTTCAGATAAAGGTGTTACTTCGTTTCCTGTGTATCTATTTAAAAACTCAAAACTATAAGGTTCTGATGAGATATGATTTTCTGATATTACAATTAGCATTTCATTTTCTTGGAAATTTATTATATCTACATAAAGCTCATTTTCTTCTGCCATTTCACTAACACAAGTAATACAATACATTGAAGGATCTTGTTTATGGGTTTCTGTTATATAATCTGCAATATTTAATATAGCAGATAGTTCTGATGGTATTATTACTGGATAATCTGCTGTTTCGTAAACAATAGAGTGTTTATCTTTTTTAATTTTTATAGGAAGATCTATTTCAAATAAAACTTGCTCATCTTCAATAGTTGTTTTTGATCTTGCCTTTGTATATTCTAATTCAAATCCTTCTGATGAAACTGATTTTATACAGTTTGTTATTTCTTTTTCATTAAATTTTGAAAGTTCAATTTCAACTTCTTGTTTTGAAGGCATTAGATATCGTCCTTGATTATAATAATAAGGGATAAATGTCCATCCTAAATCAAAGTAATCTTTTGAATTTAATGGTCTTTCATAAAGTCCTCCTTGAATTCCTATTGTTTGTAAAGATTCTTTAGAAGCAGATTCAAGGCAATTTTGTATATTTATTTGAACAGAGTTTAGAGATGATTTAATTTCTGAACTTGAAAAGAATTCTTTAGCAACATCTGTTTTTTTATTTTGAACAATAATATAGCTTGTTCCTGCAACAGCTGCAAAAATAACTATTGCTATTATGATAAATACTGTTGTCTGCCCCTTTTTCATGAACAACAAAAGATAATTATACTTATAAATTTATCTAAAAACATGAAACCTATTGTTAATATATATAAGCCTATTGGATTAAGTCCATTACAAGCTATTGAAAAGTTTAAAATTAAACATAGAGAATATAAGAAAGTAAAAATAGGTTATGCAGGAAGATTAGACCCAATGGCTGAAGGAGTTTTGATTTGTTTGGTTGGAGATGAGAATAAAAAGATTGGGCAGTATATGAGATTTGATAAAGAATATAAAGCTGAGATTTTGTTAGGTTTAAAAAGTGATACTAATGATGTTTTAGGTGTTGTTGAGAAGGTTGGTATTGGTAATTTACAAAAGGATATGCAAGGTCAGGCAGAAGTTAGCAATAAAGGAGAGAGTCCTAGAAGTTTATCAGATACTAAGAGTTGTAAGAATATTAGTAATTTACAAACTGACAAGGATGAGGGGTCTTCAAGCGAGAGAGATAGTAATTTAAAAGGTTTGTTAGATACTAAGGTTAAAGAACTAAAGAAAAAAATTAAAAGTTTAAAAGGAAAATATGAACAAAAAATTCCAAAATATTCTTCATATAGAATTAAGGGAAAGCCAATGTTTTATTATGCTTTAAAAGGGAAGAAGGTTAAGGAGATTAAAAAGGAAGTTGAGATAAAAAGTGTAAAGATAAATTCTATATATAATATAGGAAGCAATAAATTGCTTCGTTATGTTGTTGAGAAGATTAGTAAGGTTGATGGTAAGTTTAGGCAGGATGAAATTGTTGATAGATGGAAGAAGGTTTTAGATGGAAAGGATGAGGGTGATAAGAGGTTTGTTGTAGTTGATGTTACTATTAGTTGTTCATCAGGAACTTATATTAGAGCAATTGCAGAAGATGTTGGTGGTTTGTTATTAAGTTTGAAAAGAACTAGGGTTGGGAAGTTTGATGTTAGAGATAGTGAGAGGGTTTGATATAATTAAAATTCAAACACCAACTTTAAATATATCTTTTTCTTTTTAGAACAATGAGAAAGAGGAAGGTTAAGGCACAAGTTACAATTATAATTATAGTTGCAATAGTTATAGTGGGTGTGATTTTAGCAATTTATGCAATTAATATAAAAACATCTCCAAAATTTAATAGTTATGATGATACTCAGATAAATCAAATTAATAAACAAATATATTATTGTATTGAACAAAGGGCAATTGATGTGATTTACTTGCTAGGACTTCAAGGAGGCTATGTAAATATTCCAGATGATTATGTAACAACAGACTTATCTGATGTTGCATATGGATTAAAAGATAATCAAAATAAATTACCAACAGTTTTAGAAGTTGAAAATGAGATTTCAGGTTATATAGATTTTTCAAGCACATATTGTTTAGATAAAGATTTTCTTGAAGAAACATATGATATTCAAACAGATTTTAAAGATTCAGAAACAAGAGTTAAAATAAAAGACAATTCTGTTGAAATTGAGGTTTATATGCCTGTTGTTCTTACAAAAGGTGAAGCAACTTATGAGTTTGATGAAAAGTATAATTATGAAATACCAATAAGACTTGGAAAAATAATAAATATTGCAAATCAAATTATTGAGAAACAAAAACAAAGTGAAGATAATATTCCTTTAACTTACTTGTCAAATATTGAAACTAAAATTATTTTTGATTATATTGATAGTGAAACAATTGTATATATTATACATGATGAAGAATCAAAAGTAGATGAAACAATTTATAATTTTATGTTTGCTTTAGAAATTGGATAATGAAGATTAGTGTCCTGGTTCAGGACATATGTCACTAGCTAGAATAGTTTGTGAAAAGCGAAATAAACCTCTGAAGGATTTTTATTGTTTAGACTTGTATGAGGTCTAAAATGATTATATCTCATCCTGAATAGTTCAGGATCATTATTACAGAAAGGCATTTCATTAATCATTGTTTGGAATAATCTTTCCACTTTACCAGAAGTTGTAGGACTATGAATTGCACTTCTGATATGTTTAATTCCTCTTCTTCTACACCACCTATCAAACTTACTATGTTTACTTTTTAATCCGAAAACCGCACCATTATCTGTTAATATTTCTCGCGGTTTTCCATGAATTTTTATTATTTTATCAAACACATTAGTTATTATCTCAGTAGATATTTTATTAAGAGGAGTCATAGCAAGAGAGTATCTCGAGCAATCATCAATAATTGAAAGAACATATTTATCCTTGACTTTCTGGTCGCTTGTATCTGCTTGCCATAATGAATTGGGATGTTCTCTCTGCCAACGAATATATTTTATTCTCTTCTTCTTATTTGGATTTGAATTAGATAGATTATTTTTTATTAATATCCTCTTTATTGTAGAAACTGATACTTCATTTATAATTGAATTAATCTTTTCTGCTCCCCATCCAGTCTTACTCCTTAGATGGATTATCTTATTCTCTATATCTCCGGTAATTTTAGTAGAATATTTTTTGGCTTTCTTGAAGAATCCATCAAATCCCATTCTTCAGAATTTATTCTTTTAGTCCATCTTTTTAGAGTCCTTACATTAACTTCATAGCTTAATAAAGCGAGAAGTATTTTTCTACATTGTGAATAGGAATGACCTTTAATTCTTAATTTAAAAAATTCTTTTCTTATTTCTTCTTTTTTCATTAATAAAAAAGAAGCTAATTAACCAACTAGATTTAGGTTATCTAACATAATAATTAGACTGGTGACATATGTCATGGTCTTACACAGATAATGAAGATTAGTTAAATTTATAAAGTTGTTAAGTTCTTTAAGATTATGACAGGAAATTATGATTCAAGAGAAGTACAAGATATAGTAAGAAGTTTAACTACAATGCCTGGTTATCAAGGATATTGGTTTGATGAAAGAATGGGATTTAGAAAAGGTCCTTGTGATGTTAAAGGAGAGATTCCTAATATGCCAGCAAAACTTGCAGATGGTGAAGCATTAATTGGTTTAAGAGAACCAATTTCAAGACTTCCTCAACGTCCTATAATCTTATTGGAAAGAGAGGGTGATGGTTGGAAATTTAAAAAACATGTTGCAACAATAGAAGGTACTCATTCTAGAGGTTAATTATTACTTAAAAATAGTAACAAACAAAAGGTTTAAAAGTATTCTTTATTAAGGTTTGTTATGGAAATTTGTGCAATATCAGATATTCATCATCCTTATAATGATGATAATTTAAACAGAGCAATTGAACAGATGCATAGATGCGATGTTGTAGTAATAGCTGGAGATGTATCTTCATACCCTCTAAAATATAAAAGAGTTTTAGATAGGTTTAAAGGAGTTGATGCAGTAAAACTTGCAGTTTTAGGAAATCATGATGTTTATTGTTCTGATGGAGAAGATTCAT
Source organism: archaeon (assembly GCA_043811855.1). Lineage (GTDB taxonomy): Archaea > Nanobdellota > Nanobdellia > Pacearchaeales > GW2011-AR1 > ARS1285. The sequence goes on from JBDRMT010000039.1 coordinate 38,590, forward strand.
ATGAAAGAATTGGAGAACTTGAAAAAATATGTGATTCTTGTGGTTTTCATCTTTTAGATAAATCTCCTGTTGTTGTTGGAGATGTTGGATTTGTTGGAAATATGGGGTGGTATGATTATCAATTTGCACAAAAAGATAGTGATGAAGTTATTTTTGGAGTAAGGGGAAGTAGAATATATGAGATAAGAGTTAGAGATATGGATGATTTTGATTTTTCACATAAACATTATTTTTTTAGAGGTTCAGATTCTAGAGATTATTCTGCAATCTGGAATGATATAAGATTTGTCAAATGGAGGTTTAGTGATAGAGAGTTTTTAGATACTCAAGTTCAAAGACTTAAACAAGATATTGAAGTAGTATCACCTAAGGTTGACAAACTAGTATATGTAAGTCACCATGTTCCTATTAAGGAATTTATATATGAAAAACCTGAAGATATACAATGGAGTGTTTTTAATGCTTATCAAGGAAGTCCTGAACTTAGCAAAGCTGCATTTTCAGATCTTAAATTAAGAGCTGTTATTTGTGGGCATAGTCATATTCCAAATTATGTAAGAATTAATAATGTTGATTGTCATGATGTAAGCAATAGTTTTGGAAAACTTCAACCAGTTTTTCTTTCTGTTTAATAAACAATTCTCCCATTTTCCATATTCATTATAGCATTTAAAACACCTTGATAAACCTCTTCTCTCCATTTTTCAGGAGTTGCAGTTATATCTAGATTAGGATTTTTCAAGTGTGCAGGAGGAAGGCCTTTAGACCTTAAAACATAGTCCATTAAAAGTCTGCTTGTTCTTCCATTTCCATCTTCAAAAGGATGGATAGATACATATTCTCTTTGCAAGTCTGCAGCAACATTTGTTATTTCTCTAACTGTTTTTGCATTTTCTATAAAAGGATTATATTTTTCAACTAAATTATCCATCATTTCTGGAACTTTGTTAGCAGTAGGATAAGAAACAACCCCTGTATAGTATTTATCAGGATTTTCTTTAATATAATTAATAGATTTAATATAATCAGCATTCGTCCTAAGTTCTGGATCTGAATAAATTCTACTAATGAGATAGTCTATCATTTCTGGTGAATCAGTTAATTTTTTTCCAGAAACATCAAGATAAGGATTAGCTGCGTATCTTAAAAAATTTTCTTGATCATATATAAGTAGAGGACCAAGTTGAAACTCAGCTCCTGGTATTGTATCTGTTATCCTGAATTGGGTTTGTTCTAAAGGAACTAAATCTAATTGCCTATTTACTAGACGACCTTTTAATGTTTTACTTGGAATTCTTCTTCCAATTTCTTTAATTAAATCCACAGAAATTTTTCCATCATTAGTTTTTGTAACTTCTTCAATATAATCATGAGCACGTTTCCATTCCATCCAATCATCAATACCATAAGCTAGTTCTGGTTGTCCTCTAAGTTCGATAGGTATTACATAACCATCAGGACCTACCATCATATCTCTATAAAGGAAATAATGATCTGAATCTATAAATCCTCTTGCAGCAGACTGATCATCTGTTGGATAGTTTTTTCCTGCGTCAAAGAATTTTTGTTCATCTGCTTGGAGACGCTCTCTAGCGGTACTAGTAAGTTCATCAGAGGTTTTAGCTGATTGTTCTTCTATAACATCATTTAAGATTTTTTGTCCTAAGTTTGCTTGTGAGTGTGTTAAAGCAATATCTAAAGCACTAACTTCAAATAATTCATTAGTTGATTGAGGATTAATTGAAACTTTAATTTCATTTCCATCTAGATTATATTTAAATATTCCATCTTCTCCTATCTTACCATCAAATTTACTTGCTAAAGTATCTAGGTCTTTTTGTGTCCTAACAAAAAATTTATTAGTGCTTGTAAGATCACCAAAAACCTTTACACCTAATTTATTACTTCCTAAAGAATCAAGAACTCCTTTTGTAAATCCTCCTGCTACTAATAATCCCATTCCTAATCCAATTGTTTTTGCAAGTTCTGGGTCTACATTAGCTAATCCTTCTAAAGAATAAGATACTCCAGCATCAACAATCACTTCTTTTAAATAAGCACTAGCTAATTCTCTTGCTGTAATTCCAGACCATGCTTTTGCAGTTGTTTTTAGTCCTGTTGTTAGACCTAAACTTAATCCTTCTGTTGTAGCTGAAGCTCCTCTTGCACCAAAACCAGCACCAACTAAATTTAAAGGGTTTAGAAATATGTCTGCAGCAAACAAAGAAGCATATTCTGCTGTATTTAATTTTATTTCTTTTCCTAATCTATCTCCTATTTCAACAAAATCTCCTCCTGTCATAAATGAACGAAGAGTGGGATCTCCATGTTCTTTACTTGTTGCATAATCAATTAACCCCATTATTCTTACTGTATCATCAAATCTTCTTTGGAGTTCAGGATTATCTCTGCTATAACCTTTTTCCCCTAATAAACTTAAAATTATTTCTTGTCTTTGTGAAGGATTTGTATTTCTTAATTTATCATTATTAAAAATATCACTTAAGTCATTAGTTGGAACTAAATCATCTAAACCTGCTGAACTATATATTCCTAAGAATCTATCAAAATAATTTGATTCATAATATTCATTTAAATTTATTCCATTATCAACTAATTGTTGCATATGCTTTGAACCAAGACCTATTTTTCCTGCCCTAGCTATCTGGCTTTCAGCATCTGTTAAATAGGAATCAAAGTTTGTAACCTTATATCCAGTAGTATATGGAGAAGCAATAGCAGCTAAACTATCAAAAAATCCTTGAGATCTACTTCTTGCTCCTAAATCTGTTGTCAGAGCTCCAAGGTTTTGAAAAACTCTTTCATCTTCTTGATTTGCAAGATTACTTATTGTTGATAGTTGTGTAGTTGTAAAATCTTTGTAAACTTTTTTAATACCTACATCATCACTATAAAGAGAAAGGGATTTATCAAGTGTTTTTTTACTTTCTGCAAATTTTCCATCTAAAAACAAAGCTCTTGCTTTTTGAACATAAGCTTCTTTAACATATGCATCATTAATGTTTTCTCCTCTGCTATTAAGGTCAATTATTCTTTGAGCTAATCTTTCAGCTTCAATATTATCTCCTAAACTAATCATTGTGGAAATTTGTTTTGATTCTAATTCACCAGGTTGATATATTCCTGTTGATTCAGCTTTTTTAAAATCTTCTCTTGCTTCTTGTGCAAGTTTTACATTTTCATTATAATTTTCTGGAATTAAAACAGAATAACTAATCTCTGAAGAACTGCTTTTTTGAATGCTTTTTAGAGCAGAAACAGAACTGTCTTTTTTTAAGAACTTTAAATCATAAGGTAATTGAGAATCTATTGGTTTCCATGTTTTTCCTTGGTCATCTGAATAAGCTCTTACTTCACCATTGCTTCCGAGCTTTAGTTGATAAGTGTTTGATATGTCAGGTTGTAGATTTTCTAAATTAGGATTAGAACTAAATCCTCCTCTTTGTGTAACTGTTATTGTTCCAATCATTGAATCTTTTGAGTCTAGTACTTTTTGAGTTATTAATTTTCCAGCTTGATCATAAAATTTACCTAAAACTTCTTTGTATTCTTGATTATCTGCTTTAGATTCAATCTCAGTTATTAATGATTTAACTTCACTTAAGGTATCTGTTGCTTTTTTACCTTCAAAAGGATTAAGATTTGCCTGCGCATTAAGTATATTAAATTTTGTTTCATACCATTCTTTGCTTCCTTTTTTTCCTTCTGCTTCTAATGTTTTTAATCTAGCTTCACTAAACTTTATTTGACCTTTTAATACATTTTTTATTTGATTACTTACTATTAAATCTGGAACTGAAGCTGATTTTGTTAATAAGTTTGTATCTAGTGAAAATGAAAGTACTTTTTGATTTTCCTTATTAAATAAGTTTAAGGTAAGATCATCTCCTGAAAAACTTGTTTTTATAAATCCTTCTTCTTTTAATCCCTTATTGTTTATATGTGAAAAACCAAACTCATGCTCTTTAACTGATTCTTTTGATTTATGAAAAAAAGCTTCATTATTTTTTATAGATATTTTGTAAGAATCATCTCCAAATGTAACATCTCCTTTTTTTACATCAAAGAAATTATCTTTTCTATCAAATTCAACATAAGTATCATCTTCCTGCCCTCTATAAAAAAGACTATTAGAATTAAAATCATCAGCATTAACTTTTCCATTTAATAAGACTTGAGAGTCATCTATGAAAACTAAATTTTTTATTCCTTCTGATTTTAATTGGTCATATTTTGTTTTATCACCAAAGATAACTGTCATTGGTCCGTTAATAGAATAAAAATTTCCTGCTTCTATAGAAAAAACAATATTTTCAAAAGTTGCTGATGAAATATCTCCATTTTTATTAAGAGTTAAAGATACTTTTCCATTGCTTTTTAATCCTTTTTTTAAATAAGATTCAGGATCTTCTCCTAACCAGAATTTGTTAGTTGTTTTTCCATCAATAGAAAAGTCATTAATATTTTCAAGTTCAAGAGTTCCTTTAGTGAAATCAATTTCAACTTTTCCTCCTTTATTAACTACTACGGTATATATTTTTCCATTATTTTTAATAGGATATCTATCTCCTTCTTTTGAGGTGAATTTTACATAAGTTATTTCTCCATTTTCATCAAGTCTTAGGGCTGCTTGTTCAATTTTTCTTAGTTCTCTTCCTCCATTTTGTTTAAAAGAATCAATATAATCAGAGTTTAATACTACCATATCATTTACATGAGAAATTTCTAATGTTTTTCCTTGAACAAGTACTATTTCATTACCTCTAAGTTTTACTGGATAGATATTTCCCCTATTATAGGGGTCTGAATTTACAATCTTTAATTTTCCATCAGGACTTTCCTTTATAGAGTAAGGTTCAGTTATAACAAGAAATTCTTTTCCATTTTCTTCTATAGTTATTTTATTTTTTTCAGCAGTTCCCTTAAGAGTTTCAGCAGAAGGAATTTTTATTGTGAATTCCCTTTGATTTTGTTTTGCATATTTTGCAAGATTATCAAGTCCTTTTTGTGATAATAATTCTGAATAATAAGCAGCTTTATCTGAACTTGCTCTGTGAGAACTAATTACAATTCTAAGGCCAGATTTAACTTGATTATGGTTTGTATAAGAAGATATTTTTGAAACACCAGTTTTAAGCTCTTCATTAAAAGATTCTATCTCTGTATTAATTACTTTAATTTCTTCAGGAGTTAGGTCTGTTGTATCAGATAAAAGGTATTCTAATAAAGGGTCTGTTTGTTCTCCAATAGAAGTAACTTTTCCACTTGAATCAACTTTATATTCTAGTGCTGATGTTAGTTGAATAACTATTAGTACAAGAAAAATTGCTATTATACTAAGTGTAAACTTTGATTTTTTATTAAAATTTAAACCTCTTTTCATGTATTTAATAAAATAGTATGGTATAAATAATTATTTATTTCATATAATTATCTTCCCAGATTCTTATTTGATTTTCATTAAATTTTATTTGTTTTTTATTTGATTTTGTCTTAGGGAATTTATATCTTAAGTAAATTCCAGCTATGATTCCAATTGCAATTCCAGAAAGATGAGCAATTGAACCTATGTTTGTGTCTCCTAAAGCTCCTAAAGTTCTTAATACATCTGCTATTACCCAGATAATTGATGCAATAAACATTGGCATCATTAATCCAAATGCCCATACCATAATAAAAGGTGCCATGATTGTTAAAGCACCCATAATCCCATATATTGCTCCACTTGCACCTAAGCTAGAGGTGTAGAAATTTACAGATATTATATTTGCTATTATTCCTGAAGCTAGGAAAATAATTAAGAATTTGTTAGAGCCTACTTTTTTTTCAAGAAGGATTCCAAAAAACAAAAGTGCAAATAAATTAAAAAATAAGTGAGTTACTGAACCATGTAAAAAAATTGATGATAGAAATCTCCAGTATTCAAAATTTATTAGTGCTTTTTCATTTAATATAAGAGTATCTGTAAAACTAGGAATTATTAATTGAAGTAAGAAAAATAAAACTATTATTCCTGCTAACCATAGAAAGTAAAGTTTCATTTTATTTTTTTTCATGGAAAAAACAAGAAGGTGAAGTTTAAAAATACTTGGAAATTAGTATTTTTATGGTATTTAAAATAAAATATAAGGATAAGAAGAGTGATGCAAGAGTTGGAATTTTGAAAACTAAGTCTGGAAGTGTGGAAACTCCGTTTTTTATGCCTGTTGCAACAAAAACAGCTGTTAAATTTATTGATAGTAAAAGATTAAGTGAGATAGGAATAAGGGTTATTATTTCAAATGCATTGATTTTATCTTTTAGACCAGGTGTTGATGTTGTTAAGAAGTTAGGAGGTATTGGAAAGTTTATGAATTTTAATGGAATTAATTTTAGTGATTCAGGAGGTTTTCAAATGTATTCTGATTCTATTTATATTAAATCAGGAGATACAGGAGTTTTATTTAGAAATCCTATAAATGGAAGTAAGGTTTTTATGACACCTGAAGAAAATATGAAAATTCAAATTAATTTGGGTGGTGATGTTGCAATGTGTTTAGATAGGATGCCTCTTTATGAAGAATCTAAAAAGGAAATTAAAAAAGCAGTTGAATTAACTAGTAAATGGGCTAGAAGATGTAAAAAAGAACACGACTTGTTGCAAAAAAATATTAAGAAAGAAAAAAGGCAATTGTTGTTTGGAATAAGTCAAGGAGGGATTTATAAGGATCTTCGGGAGGAGAGCATTAGGGGTTTGGTTGAAATGAATTTTGAGGGTTATGCAGTAGGAGGTTTTGGAATGGGAGAAACTTTTAATGAGAAGATGAAGATTGTTAAACATCAGAAAGAAATTATTCCAGAAAATAAACCTGTTTATTTAATGGGTATTGGAAATCCTATTGAGATTTTAGAAGCTATTGGTTATGGTTTTGATATTTTTGATTCAAAAATGCCAACCCAGAATGCTAGAAGAGGAACTTTGTTTACATCAAATGGTAAATTAAAAATATTAAATAAGAAATTTGAAATAGATAAAAGTCCAATAGATAAAAATTGTAAATGTTTTGTTTGTAAAAATTATTCAAGAGCTTATGTTAGGTTTTTATTAAAAGAAGAAGAATCTGTTGGAAAAGAATTAGCAAGTTATCATAATATTTATTATTTGCAGAATTTATTAAGACAAGCTAAAGAAGAAATTAAAAAAAATAATTTTAAAGAGTTTATTAAAAAAATAAAAAAAAAATATAGTTGAGTTATATAAGTATTTTGTAAACTTAAAGTGTGAGAATCTTCTAGGTTTATAGCAGTTGACTTATCATATAGATATGTTAGTTACTAGTAGGGTTAATAAAAAAATATAAATAAAAAAAAATAAAAATAAGTTTAGTTCTTTGCTAGTATAAATACACTTTTAATTGCTACTACAATTGTTGCAGGAACAAATAATACTAGTAATGCATCAAATATTGTACCTATGTATGGAACTGCTCCTAAAACATTACCTCCGAATGCACTAGCAATTATTAATACTGCTCCAGCCATTAAGAAAGCATTTGTTTCTTTATCTGCAATATTTAATAATCCAACTATTAATCCTATTATTACTAGAATCAACGATGTTGTTGAGTTTAAACCACCTAATAAACCTACTACAACTGCTAATACAAGACCAATTAAAAACGCCCAACTTCCAAGGGTATTATTAGTTTTTTTTGCCATGTTTCTTAACCTCCTTTCAGTCCTCTTTTTTAAAGTTTATTTTTAAATATCTTATAATTTAAAGGATATTTTGCTTTTTATAGGTTTCGTTTGTAATTTTTTACTTTTTAGTAATTATTATATTGGAGACAAGTATTTTTTAAGTAAGGTTTTAGTAATCTCTTAATATAAACACTTGAGCCTACTCTTGTGCATAATATGTTTAAGATTACTTATAAATTTGGGCTAGGTTTTTTAAATTTGTTGATAGAAAGATTTAAAAGTTACTGTTTTCATTAATTAGTACGATGAAAGCTAAATTAATTAGGGGTTATCCCCATCACTAGAATAAAAGAAAATAATTCTAGCTTAGCTTTTAATAGAGATTTCTCATATGATTTGTGTTATGACAAGTTTTTTATACCAAATTATTCTTGTTTATTTAACTTAAATGGCGGATGTAATTCAGTGGCAGAATACTCGGTTGTGGTCCGAGCAGCGAGGGTTCGATTCCCTCCTTCCGCTTCAAAATAAAACAAAGGAATAATAAAATGGATACAGTAAAAGGATTTAAAGATGTAGAAAATGCATCAAAAAGAATTGCAATTAGAAACATAATTGAAAATGTGTTTAAATTATATGGTTTTATCCCAGTTGAGACTCCTGTTATAGAATATGAAAAGTTTGTTAAAGGAGAAAATGCAAGTGATGAAGCTGTTTCAGATATTTTTAAATTAAAAGATAGGGGAGATAGAAAGCTGGCTTTAAGATATGAATTTACATTTCAATTGAAAAGACTTGCTAAAAATAAGAAACTTCCTTACAAGGTTTATAATATGGGTCCTGTTTTTAGAGATGAGCCTGTTACAGGAAATAGGTGGAGGCAGTTTACTCAATGTGATGCAGATATTATTGGAGTAAATTTAAAAGATGTTGGAGAGATATTAAAATTAACTTCTGAAATTTTAAAGAAGTTGGGAGTTAAGTTTACAATTAATATTAATAATAGGAAATTATTAAATGAAATATTAGATAGTATTGGGGTTAAGGAAAAAAATAGATCTGAAGTTATTAAAGAGATTGATAAGATAGATAGATTAAGTGAATCAGAAGTTAAGAGGAATTTAAAAAAATACAATGCTGATGGAATTATTTCTATTTTTAAGAAACCTGAAAAATATTTTGAAAAGTTTAAAAATTATGAAGATATTAAAGAGTTGAAAAAGATTTGTAATTTTTATAAGATTAAAACTGAGTTTTCTCCTTTTTTAGCTAGAGGTTTAAGTTATTATAACTGGATTGTTTTTGAAATTAAGGGTGAGATGAAAGAATCAATTACTGCCGGAGGTAGTTATTTGGTTAATGGGGTTCAGGCAAGTGGTATTTCATTTGGTTTAGATAGGTTAGAATTAATTTCTAAGATTGGAGATGATATTAAAAAGGTTTTAGTAATAAGTTTAGGGCAGGATAAAAAAGCTGTTGAGTTTGCAGATAATATTAGAAGTAATAATATTCCTTGCGAAGTATTTTATGGAAAACCTGGAAAAGCTTTAGATTATGCTAATTCAAATAATATTCCGCTAGTTGTTTTTGTTGGTGATGAAGAAGTTAAAAAGAAAAAGTTTAAACTTAAAAATATGAATTCTGGAAAAGAAGAATCAGTTAGCGAGAAAGGTTTAATAGAGATTTTAAAGGTTGTTTGATTATTCTGGTTTTGTACCTAAATCCATGTCATCTAATGCCCTTTCAGTTTCAAGACTTATTTTTGGAATTTTATCACTTTTTCTTAAGAATACATTTTTTCCTGAGATGTATGTACAAGCAGCAATACCATCCTCTGCTCCAGTATATTCTTCTGAATATCTATCAATTAAAGCTTCTATTTCTCCTACGGGAATTCCATTGGAATTTTTTTCTGTTAGTTTTTCTAGTTCATTATAAAACCCTACTGATTTAGCAAGAGACATATAACTTCCTTTTCTTATTTTAAATTTTCTTCCATCTTTTGTTCTAAGAAATCCTTCTCTAAAATCATAACGATTCCCGTTTTCAGCTAGCAATTCTGCCATAACCTAATATGTCTTTTTCACTTATAAATATTGTAGTCTGTTAAAAATATATATTAATTATAATTTTCAAAAAGTCTTTCAGGATTGTCTCTTCTTTTTCTTGCTATGTTCATTATTGTATTTAAAATAGCAAAAATTATTATTGGATAGATTATAAGTAAGACTACATTTAGGATTGGAGCAAGGTAATAAGGAGGTGTTTTTTCTATAAGTTCTTTGTTTGAAACAGCTTTATAAAAATTAGCAAGTTCATAATCTGCATCAAAAAAGTATTTTGTTTCTGTTTCTTGCTCATAAACTGATTCAGCAACACTAAATTTTACAAAAATAGGGACAAAGCTAAGGCCTACTAAAATTACAAAGAAAATAAATATTTTAAAGTAAACATTTACCATGAATAATTAATGGGTTTTTAGTTTAATAATGTTTTTAAAATTAAACTGCTCCAAACTTGCTTTCAGTGGAGTTTTACACGCGTTGTTTTGATAAGATACTAGAATTAGGGGAGGGATGGGAGAGCTTATATTTTATTAGTACTATTTAAGAGGCCTTAAATGTTATTTTGGTTTTTTTATTCTTATTATCCAGTTTTTTTTAGAAAACCTGTCTTTTTCCTGAGGTTTGTAAAATTCTAATATTTTAAATCCTGTTTGTTTTAATAAGTCTATTAGTTCTTGTTTTTTAAAAAGATAGTAATATCTCATATGTGCTTGATTGTTTTCTTTCCAAGACATATAAATATCTCCTTGATGATTAACAGATTTAAATCTTTTATCTTCTGAATCCCAGGTTGTGATTAGTGCTTGTGCATTTGGTTTTAAAACTCTAAAAAACTCTTTTAATGTTTCTTGTCTTTTTTGTTTTGTTTCTAAACAATGTAAAGTTGCTATAAATAACCCATAATCAAAAAAATCATCTTTAAATTCTGAAAGATTGTCTGTTTGTTTTTTAAAAAGTTTTATGTTTATTTTTTCTTTTTTTGCTCTTTTTTCTGCGTGGTTTAAAGAGTCCTGTGAAAAATCAACTCCGTAATAAGTTATGTTTGAATTTGAAATCATGTTTCTTCCATCTCCACAACCTAAATCAATTATGTTTCCTTTTTTATTTTTTAAAAAGTCAACAACTATTGGTATTTTTTTTACAACATATTGATTCCAGGTCTTTGCAATGGAGTTCCAAACTTGTTCTTGTTCTGGTTTTTTGTTTTTTTCAAGGAATTCTTTTTTTGAGATTATTTTGATTGTCATTTTTTATTTAAGATTTAGAGAAAAAATCTCTACAATTATTGTGTAAATTAATAGGAAATATGATATAAATATTTGAAAAGAACTAAAACATGTAGTCTGATAAGTTGTTAATAAGATTATGATTATCACAATAAAGCTAGAGGTTATTCCAAATAATTTAAGAATATCAAATATATCCATTTTAGATTAAAGAGTTTACTATGACTGCAATTCCTACAATTAATAGTATAATCCCAATTCCTAGTAAAATCCATCCTATACTTTCTCTAATTTTTGATTTTCTTTTCATGATAATATTAAATAAAAACCTCCAAGAACTATTAATGCTATAACTATTCCAATTACTAAATAAATTATTTTTTCTTTTATTGAAAGGTTGCTTTTAATGAATGGCATATTATTAAGAGTAAACAATTATATTTAAGTCTTACTTATTTTTAATTTTATCCCAAGATTTTACCCTACCAGCTCTTATATCTTCTAGTCCTTTAATTAACTTTATCAATAAATCTTTATTTAAACTTGATCTTTTTTTACTATTTTTATTTATTGGTTTATTGTTTGTCATGTTATAGTTTTTATTTTAGCATATTTGTATACTCTTAACCTAAGATGCGAGACTTCTTTTGCTTAAATTTAATAGGCTTATCTTGTAGTTATGTAAGTTATTAATATGTTTAATCTTAAAAAGAATAGATTTTAAAGGTTAAAAAGGGTTGTTATTTTATGAAAATTCCACAACCAAATGAGATTAGAAAGCCTTCAAAGACATTAGCAGGTGTAACTCCGATTGCAGTTATGTGTAGGCCTAAAAAATGTAGACATGGTACTTGTGTTTATTGTCCTAGTTTAAATGTTCCTCAAAGTTATACACCTAAGAGTCCTCCTGTATTACGTGCAAGCCGTTTGAGTTATGATGCTTTTGAGCAGGTTAAGTCCAGACTAAAAGCATTTAAATTAATGAATCATCCAACTGGCAAGATTGAAATTATCATAATGGGGGGTGATTTTTTAGGGTTTTCAGTTAAATATCAAGAAAAATTTGTTAAGAATATTTATGATGCTTTAAATTGTAGGAAAAGCAAGAGTTTAGAAGAAGCTAAAAATAGAAACCAGAAAACAAAGCATAGATGTGTTGCATTATGTATTGAAACAAGGCCAGATAGTATTAATAAAAAATCTGTTCAAAGAATATTAGGTTTTGGTTGCACAAGGGTTGAGTTAGGGGTTCAGTGTTTAGATGATAAAATTTATAAAAAAGTTAAAAGAGGGCATCTAGTTGAAGATGTTATTGAAGCAACAGAGATGTTAAAGAATAATTCTTTCAAGGTCGGTTATCATATGATGTTAGGTTTGCCTGGAAGTAATGCTAGAAAAGATCTTGAAATGTTTAAAAAATTGTTTAAAGATGAAAGATTTAAACCTGATCAATTAAAAATTTATCCTTGCCAGGTTATTGAGGGTTCTGTTTTAAGTAACTGGCATAAAAAAGGAAAATATAAACCTTACTCAAAGGTTAATATTCAAAAGCTAATAATTAAAATAATGAAGATAATTCCAAATTATTGCAGGGTTATGAGAATTATGAGAGAGATTCCTCCAGACTATTTAGTTTCAGGAACAACTAGAATTGATTTAAGAAAAGATATTGATGATGAATTAAAAAAAGAAAAAATTAAGATTAATGAGATAAGGTTTAGAGAAATTGGTTTTGCAATAAGAGATTTAAAGCCTGGTAAAAAAGTAAATAATAAGTTAAAATTAAAAGTTAGTAAGTATCAATCTTCTGGTGGTGAGGAATATTTTTTAGAATTTGTTAATAAGGATGATATTTTATTTGGTTTAGCTAGATTAAGGGTATTTGGAGAGAGTCTTAGTAATAATAAAGATAACACGAGAGGTAAGAGGTTAATAGATAAAAATATTAGTAATCTTAAAAATAAGACGATAAGTAAGTCTCTTGAAGTTAGAGGAGTTAGCTGTAAAAATACTGAGAATAAAAAAATAGCTTTTGTTAGAGAGGTTCATGTTTATGGAAAAGCTCTTGGAATTGGTGAAAAAGCTAAGATGATTGGGCAACATTCAGGTTTAGGAAAAAAACTTATGAAAGAAATTGAAGATATTTGTAAGAAAGAAAAGGTTAAGGAGTTAAAAGTTATTTCAGGAGTAGGTGTTAGAGAGTATTATAAAAAACTAGGTTATAAGTTAGATAAAGAAAAAACTTATATGATTAAAGAA
>JBDRMT010000040.1:0-8968 GCA_043811855.1 archaeon
GCTCTTGCACCTATTTCAACTGTTGTTTCAGGAAAAATAAGTTTAGAATCTCCACAGTATAAAGATAATGATGTTTTAAAAAAATGGGAAGAAACAGGATGGAGAATTAGTGAAAGTTCAACAACACCTGGTTTAATAAAAAAATTAAAATGGTCTCACATAATAGATCGTCTTAAGTATGATACACTAGATAATATCAATAAACTAACAATGCCTGTTTTACTTATTGTAGGAGACAAAGATGAATCAACACCTCCTGAACATCAGAAAATATTATTTGATAAACTTCCAGAACCTAAGGAATTGCATATAATAAAAAATGCTCCACACTCATTTAGAGATCCAAAACATTTAAATGAAATAAAAACAATCCTTAAAGATTGGATAAAAAAAATTAGTTAGTATTATCTATTAACAATTCTATCCCCTGTTCTAGTAGGTTTAAAATACATATTAGGCAAAGGATCTGAAACTAAACCATAAAAATCAGCTATATGTTTTGTTAAAGGTAATACATAAACTGCTCCAATTTTAACTTGACCTCCTAATTTTTCATAAAATTGTTTTGCATATATCAGACTTTTTCCTGTTGGAATATCATCTTCTAATAACAAGATTTTCTTATCATCAACAAGCCCTATATCTCCTTTAGGAGGAAAAACAATACCACACTCTTCACCTCTTCTTTCAACACTAATAGGCCTAACATCCATTACTCCTAATTGTTCTGCTACATAAACACAAGGAGCTTGTCCTCCTCTTAACAATGGGACTATAACCTCAGGCTTATAATCTCCCATCATATTAATTAGTTTTTGAACATCTTCTCTAAATTGCATTTCATCTCTATGCTCTCTCATATATTAAATAATAAAAAGCATTTTAAAAACATTTATATTCTCAGTTTTTCTATTAAAATCATGCAAGAAATATATGTTGAAAACACAGCAGAAGTTATAAAAAACAAATCTAAACTTGAAAAAGAACTAAATATAAAACTTTCAAACAAAGGTAAAAACATCTTTGTAGATGGTAAAGCAGAAGATGAATTTTTAGCTATAGAAGTTTTAGAAGCAATTAAAACAGGATTTTCAATAAGTAGAGCATTACAATTAAAAAAAGAAGGTATTATGTTTCAAAGATTAGATATAAAAGACCTAACAAAAAGAAGTGATTTAGAAAGAGTTAGAGCAAGAATTATAGGAAAACAAGGAGGAACTTTGAAAACTTTACACAATCTAACTAAATGTGATATAGCTTTAGATAATAATGAAGTAGGAATCATTGGAGATGCAGAAGAAATAAAAGATGCTATTCTATCTTTAAAATCTATAATTCAAGGCAGTAAACAAAGTAATGTTTATGCAAGATTAGAAAAGCAAAGAAAAAGAAAAAGATTTGAAGGAAAAATGCCTATTAAGAATGAGTTGGATGAATAATTATTTCAAATGAAAATTTTCTTTAATCCCTTCCATAATTTCATTATAAATTTTTGCTGAACAATAACTAACTCTACAAACACCAAATTCATGCCTTCTCTTTTTAACTTTTGATTTAGATTTAGAAATATAAGATTTAGTAAACTGACTAACAGGAATACCTAAAATTCCTGACCAAAAATTTTTTGCTCTTTCTTCATCTAAATCTTCCCAAATATAAAGTCTTCCTCTTAATCTATTCTCATCAAAGTAAAAATATCTCCTAAACCAATTTACAAAATAGATTAAAACTTTTGGATCTGTGTTAGTCAGAGCTACAAAGGATTTTCTAGCCTTATCACCTTCTCCCCAATACAACATTAAACCTAATTCCTTATTCATTATCATAATGTATGGTATACACCGATTTATATAAATTTTTCCTTAGAAATCAAAACAAATAACTTTAAAAATAACAATTCTCTCAAAATAATATCTTAAGTCGGGATAGCTCAATTGGTAGAGCATCGAGCTGTTAACTCGGAGGTTGGAGGTTCGAGTCCTCCTCCCGACGTTTTTATTTTAATATAACAATACTTTTAAAGTCTTTATTAATTCAAAAATTATGACACTAGATGAGAAAGCAGAGAATTTAAGTTTAAGAGCAACAAACTCACTTGTAAGAGGATATAATTATATTACTGGAGGTACTAAAGCAGATTTAGCAGAGAAGTTTTTAGGGTTTGGAGGACTTCTTACAAATGTAGCACCATATTGTTTTAATATGCTTCTTCTCCAACCTATCACTTTATTAAACCTCTATGAAAGTTATAAAAAAAGCAAAATATTCAAAGATGCTGATTATGAAGAACAAAGGGCTAATTATGAAGAAAGCATAGGTCCTTTTGTTAAAAATAATTCTAGGGTTGAAGATTTTAAAGGAAGATTAAAACTCTCTATTAAAGGCACATTACCTCTTTCTTTATTAGTAGCTATTACTGGTAATATAGGTATTGATGATGAAAAAATGAAACTAGGAGCTTTTTTCATAAGTAGTGGAATGCTTCTTGATGTTGTTTCTGCACAAATAATGCTTGCTGACCCAGTTGAACCTAGGGATAATATTATAAAAAGATATTGGAATAGAAGAAAATCTTCTTAATTACTTTCCCACAAAAACCTTTTTATACCTCCATCTCCTTTATTAATTATGGATTTTCAAAAAGTACTTGAAAAAAGAGCATCAGTAAAAAAATATACTTCAAAACAACCTCCAGGAGAAAAAATTATGGCAGCTATTGATGCAGCAGAACAAGCTCCTTCAGCAGGAAATACTCAAAACATAACTTACATAGTTGTTGATAACCCTGATACTATTGGTAAAATTGCAGATGCTTGTCAACAAGATTTTATAAAACAAGCTCCATGGGTAGTTATAATAACTTCTGATATAAAACAACTAGAAAGGCTTTATGATGTTAGAGCAGATAAATATCAAAAACAATATGTTGGAGCAGCAGCTGAAAACTTTTTACTAAAAGTAGTTGATATGAAACTTGCAGCTTGTTGGGTTGGTGCTTTTTCAGAACCTACAATGAGAAGAATACTTGCTATCCCTAAGAGCCATACAATTGATGTAGTAATCCCAGTAGGATATGAAATGCCTCCTGCAAATAAAAAACCTAGGACAAGATATTCTTCAATAAACAGAATATTTTTTGGAGTATGGGGGAATAAATTCTACAAACCTATTCAAAAAGCCAGAAGAGGAGATTTGTGATTACTTATCTTTAAACTGGTCTCTAAGAACTTCTTCACATCTCGTACACATTCTATAAACACCAATTACACTTTTTTCATCAAGATGAGTTATACCTCCTAAATCTCGAACTAAACGAGCAACAGCCATTTCAAAAGGTTGAAGAGGTTCTTCTCTCACCCTCGATAAACTCTTTTTTAACTCCTCTACATCAAAAAAATCCATATTCTTAAAAGTAATTTTCTTTTTTAAATATTCGTATTTAAGATTATTATATTTAATCCATATTTAGAATATATTTTATATTTAAAACAAACAATCTTAGTAATATCTAAACATACATCAAGACATCTCAAACTTAAAACAAGACTAGTTCCAATGTGTAAATTATAAAATTACTAAAAAATATCCTAAAAAACTCTTTAAATACTTATCTAAAAAAATAAAAAGCCTGCCCATTTGGGCAGACAAAAAAAAAGACGTGAATATTTTCCCCTAATTATTTACAAAATCAATTCCAAGTTCATCAAACTCTGATCTTCTACTCTGTGTTTCATAATCTCTCATTCTCTGCTTTCCAAGAATATAGGGGCTTGAAACACCTGTCATGATAGTAATAACTCTAACACGGCCTTCAAAATCTTTGTTGATTCTAGCACCAATAATAACCTGTGCTTCCATAGCTATATTTTCAGTAACTAATTTACCTATTTGACTAAATTCTTCTAATTTCATATCCGGACCACATGTAATATGTATTAAAGCTCCGCTAGCACCTCTGTAATCCACGTCTAACAATGGATGTGTCAGAGCCTGTCTAACCGCTTCATTTACTCTATCACTTGAATCAGCCTCTCCAATTCCAATAACAGCTACTTCTCCTTTCTTCATAATAGAAGAAACATCTGCATAATCCAAATTAATTAAACTTGGCATTGTAATTGTTTCAACAATTCCTTTTATCATTGTACTAATTAATTCATTAGCAACAGCAAAAGCTTGTTGAATTGGCAATTGTCCTGCAATATCAACTAATCTATTATTATCAATAACAATAACAGTATCAACATAATCTCTTAGTTCTTGTAAACCAAACTCAGCTTTATCAATTCTTGCTTTTTCACACTCAAAAGGCATTGTAACAGCACCAATAACAACTGCTCCTGTTTCTTTAGCTAATTGCGCTACTACGGGCATAGCACCAGTTCCAGTTCCTCCACCTTCTCCTCCAACAATAAAAATCATATCTGCATTAGAAACCGCTTTCTTAAGTTCTGAAATAGATTCTTTAGCAGCTTCTCTTCCAACTTCAGCTTTTCCACCTGCACCCAAACCTCTTGTTAATTCCTTACCTAAAAGGATTTTATCATCAGCTTTGGTTATACTAAGATGTAAAGCATCTGTGTTAGCAGCATAAACACTAGCACCAGTAATACCTTTATTAAAAAGCCAGGTTACCATATTATTTCCAGCACCACCAATACCAAAAACCTTAATACTTGCTTTACCAGCTTTTAAGTCATCAAAATTAATACTATGGCTATCAACATTATCTATCGCTTCTCTTGCAAAATCTAAAACCATTTCGCTCTTTTTCACTCCTCCTTTCAAACAATTCCACATCGATGTGTTATGTAAGCAACACAACATTTAAATAATAGTGTTGCTTACTATTTAAGAAGGTTAATATACTATATAATATACTTTCAACTATAAGAATCCAAAAAAGAGACAAAATCACCTCTCTTATACCAATAATTTAAATCACTGCCATGATTTAGATTAATATAATAAAGATGAATATACTCCTCAGTTTATAAATTTTTAGGTGATTCTTTTCTATTCTCAATCAGATCATCCCCTTCAATCTTTCAATCTTTTCCCATCCCTTCCTCAAATTCTCGTTTGCCTTTTCAACCACTATTTTTAAAAAATCATCATCAACTAAAACTTTTCCATTTTCATAAATTGGAAAACTAATATTTTCAGTACTCATCAACTCAACTAACATTTTTTTATCAACAGATAAAATCCCTGATTTTTTCCAACCATTATTTCTAGCTTTACTAAACAACTTCCACTGACTATCTTTATCTTTACAACTAACAACAATTAAACAAGGTTCTTGCTTAAACAAAACAACTCCTTTAACTTTGTCCTTAATTAGCTCATCTAAAGCTTGTTTAATTTCTTTTAAATTAATTTCATCATGAGTCCTAAATAAAAATAATCCAGGTTTCTTCTTGACATCATCTTTAATTAAAACAACCCTTCCACTACAAGAACTAGTTGTAAAATATTCTTTTTTCTTATTTATCTCTTCACATAATCTACTAATAGGTTCATCAATTCCTTTAATACTACTTTTATCTTTTTTCTTTAAAAATACTTTTTTTGAATTATCAAAATTAAATACCATATAATAAATAATAAGAACTAATTTTTAAAACTACTCTTTTTTAAAAAATTCAGTATAACGACACTTTCCACAATATACTCTGTTATTAGCCTGCATTAAAAAAACACCAGGTCCGCATCTAGGACAATATTTTGCTCTAATAACTTTATCTCCCTCAATCTTATACTTTGTATATTTTTTTGATGTAGGTTTGTTTTTCTTTGGTTTTTTTCCTTTTGCATCTTTCTTTGCCATATTTGAATTTCTCTGAAATTTAAATGCTTAAAATCATTGATTTTAATGTTTTATAAAATAACTTGAGAATAAGAGTTTTTAAAACTATTGTTTATAAATAAAATATCTTTTCCTTAATATAAAATTATATAAAGCATCTTAACAAATAATCTCAATGAGCGAATTAATAGTATGTAAGTTTGGAGGGAGTTCGATTACCTCCAAAGCTGACCTTGAACAAATAGCCAGAATTATGAATAATAATAACAGAAGAGTAGTTGTCCTTTCTGCTCCTGGAAAAAGAAATAAGCAAGATACTAAAGTAACTGATATGTTAATAGAATTAGCAAGAACAAAAAATAAAGGATTAGAAGATAAAATAATAGAAAGATTTCAAGAACTAACACCTGGTGAAAATATAAGCGAATTAAGAACAGAATTAGAAAATAGAATTGACTCTTCTTTAAGTGGTCCTGCTTATGAAGATAACTTAAAAGCATTTGGAGAGTATGGAAGTGCTGTTATTGCATCAAAACTTTTAGGTTTTTGTTTTGTAGACCCTCAACAATTATTTAAAGTTACTAATGATTTTGGAAATGCAAAAATACTTGATGAGTCTACTAATTTAATAAGGACAACTCTAAGAGGTTTATTAGACAGGCAGGTATTAGTTGTCCCTGGTTTTTATGGTCATACTGAAGAAGGTCAAAGAGCAACTTTTAGCAGAGGGGGAAGTGATTTAACAGGAGCCTTTATTTCAGCTGCATTAGGAGCATTTGAATATGAAAATTTCACTGACACACAAGGAGTTTTTAGTGCTGATCCAGGCATTGTTAAGGATCCAAAAATAATTAAAGAAATGACATTTAAAGAAATGAGAAATCTTTCATATTCTGGTTTTGTAATATTACATCAAGAAGCGGTCAGCCCAGTATATTATGAAAGTGTCCCTATGCATATAAGGAGCACACATGGTTATGATGAAGAAGGAACAAAGGTTGTCAGTGAGAGAATTGGAGACACTACTAGACCAATAATTGGTGTTGCATATAAACCAGGTTTTTGCACATTTGGAATAAATAGTTTTGGATTAAATGATAGGATGGGGGTAATGCAAGGTGTTGCTGAGGTCTTTACAGAAAATGGTGTTTCTCTTGAATATATGCCAGGAGGTGTTGATGATGTTAAAGTTGCTGTTAATAGACATCAAAGAGATGTTGAATTTGATGGTAAGATGATAACAACCCTTCATAGAGGAATAGTAAATAAGTTAAGAATTGATACAAAGGATATTAAGTTTAGAGATCATATTGGTTGTCTAGTTGTTGCTGGAAAAGGGATAAGTGAAGATGTATCATATTTTTCAAAAGTTACAGCAACTTTAACTGATGCGCGTATTCCTCTTGTGTTCTTACCTCAAGGAGACCTTGATAATGGACATCTTATATATCCAATTGATGAAAAAAATGGAAAAGATGCTGTTAATCTTATCTACGACAAATACATAAGATAATTTTACCCAATATTTCCCAAATAAAAATTAGAAATAATTATTAAGGCTAAAATAAATCCAACAACCCAAGCAAGTTTAATAAAAAATCTTTTTCTTTGATGAACCCACTTCTCAACTTCAACAACTTCTCTTCCTAACTGTCTTTCAAAACTAGTTGATTTTGATTTGGTTTTCCTAGCAGATTTTTTAACAATCTTTTTCTTTGGCATATAATAAATAAGAATCAATAGTTTATAAATTTTTATTCTTTACTCTCTTCCTTTTTTTTTTCTTTTTCTTTTTCTTCTTCAACAGCTTTCTTTTCTTCTTCAGGTCTTTCTTCAACAGGTGCTTCAGTAGGCTTATTTTCAGGTTCTTCTTTAGGTTCTTTTTCTTCTACATGAGCAGTTGAAGCTTCAGCAGGTTTTTCTTCAGATTTCTCAGCTTCTTCCTTTTTTTTCTTTTCTTCTTCAACTTTTGCTTTTTCACCTTCTTCCTTAACTTTTACTTCTTCTTTTCTCTGCTTTTGAGTCATTGCTAATTTCTTCATTTTTTCTAAATCTTCTTTAGAATCATAAACATAAGCTTCAACATTAAATTTTCTCTTACCAAAATTACCTTTAACTCTTAAAACATCTATATTTTCTTCAGGTTTTCCAACTTTTTCAGCTATCTGTTTTCTAACCTCTGCAAAACCAGGATTTTTCTCTGACTCTAGTTCTAAAGACAATTCCTGTCTCTTAAAAAGTTCATTTCTTGTATCTTTTGTTACTTCCATAAATCCAGTTACAAAACTTAGTTTTTAAAGCTTTTGAACTAATAAAAAGATTTAAAAACCCTTATTTTGTTACTATTATATGATAACAACTAATACAAATGATTCTGTAGTTCAAAAACCTATTGGATCAATTGTAAATTATGATGAAACCTTAAAAAATAGGCAAAAACCAGATTTAGCTAGAGCTTTTAATGAATCTCCTATAGTAACAGATTATTCACAAATAAAACCTTTATTTGAAAAAACCTTAGCAGCAATAGCTGAAAAATATCCTGATTGTCCTGAAGAATTTTCAATAGATAATAAAACTGTTGAAATCTTTCAACCAAGTCAAGTAAGAGATTATGATTCTTATGCCACTTTTATTGGTAGCAATGGAAATATTATTCCTTTAACAGCTCGTTGTGATGAACATGAAAAAGGAAAATTTAAATTTAGTTTAGAAAAAGCACCAAGAGCTTTTCTTTTATATCAATTAGCTCATGAATTGGGTCATACTTTACTACAAGTTAGAAAAGGTGGAGTTATAATTGATCAAGAAACAGGAGAACCAGGTATACAAGAGGACCAAAAAGCAATGACTTTTCAAGAACTTTGTTTAAGAGAAGCATGTTTACAAGGATTACCTTTAGAAGAAGCATTAACAGTTGAACAAATGTTAAAACCAGAAGGATTAATCTATGATCCAGAAAATCCTCCTTTAAAACTTCTTTACAAAAAAAATAAACTACATCACATGGCAAGAGATAGAACAAGAAGAATGTATCAAAAACTTAGAACCTGGGAACCTCAACTAAAAGAAAATGAACAAGAACTATGGCCACAAATGTTAGATATTGCTAGTTTGGATAAATTAAGAAGCAGATCCTATAAAGGAAGAAGAAAATAT
>JBDRMT010000041.1:0-3737 GCA_043811855.1 archaeon
AAATTCATCAATAGAACCAAATCCAATTTCTCCTTCTGGAAGGTCAGATTTTGGAATAGCTCTATTTAATCTTAATGCTTCTAATAAAAAAAATCTCACACACTCACTCTGAAGTGTTTTTGGTTCTAATTCTAAAACATCTAAAACAACTGCATATACTAGTCCTTTATTACCATAATTTATCATCTTAATTAACAAAATACAAATCTTCCTTTAAAAACCTATCCTAACAACTTACCAAGAATATCATTAACGTCCTTACCACTGATTTTTCCTTTAAACTTATTCATAATCAATCCCATATAACCTCCAACACTTAAACCAGGTTTGCTTTTTATTAACTTAGCAATTTCTGCTTCAACATCCCCTAAATCTGCTTTTTCAAGTTTTATAGCTTCTTCAAAACTCTTGCCCTGAACAATAAGTTCCATAACATGTCTAACATCTTCTCTTTCAATCTTTTCATTTTCAATTGCATGAATAATACTCTCAATAATATCTAAAGTAAGAATCTCACTAATTTTATCAAAACTTTTTCCTTCATGCTTAGCAACTTCAATAGGAATCCCAATTAAAATCTTAAAAATAAATCTAGAATCATTAATTATTTTTAATAAACCTTCAAATTCTTCTAATTTATCTTGTTTTAATAAAATTTGAATTTCTTCTTCTCTTAATCCTTTTGCTCTTAACTCTTTTTTAATATCACTTCTAAGCTTAGGCAAGGTTCTTTTAGCTTCATCAATTATCTGTTTACTTATTCTTAATAAAGGCAAGTCTGTTTCAGGATACATTCTTGCAGAACCTGGCATTGGTCTTAAAAATTCAGTACTACCATCTTCAAGAGCATTTCTTACTTCGCCTTTTAATTCTTTTTTACTTTTCAAATTTTTTTCCTGTCTTTCAGCTTCTTTTTCAACAGTCTGAATCATAATTTTAGGGTCTTGAAAACCTTTAATTTCAATCCTAGGATGTCCAGGAATACTAACATTAACATCTTGCCTAATAGTTCCAATTCCTCTTTTAACTTTACAGCTTCTTAATATATCTCCAATATGCAATGCAGTTTCTTTAGCTTGTTCAGGAGATTTAATATCAGGAGCAGTTTGAATCTCAATTAAAGGAACACCTAATCTATCTAATTTGTAAACTTTAACATTTTCATAATCCTCACCACTATCTTCTTTTCCAGAACTATTTGCAGGACGTGCAGCATCTTCTTCTAAATAAATATTTTCAATCCCAACCTTGCCCATTTCAGTTTCAACATAACCATTTCTTGCAATAAGAACAGTTCTCTGAAAACCTGAAGTATTTGAACCATCAACAACAGTTTTTCTCATTATCTGACTTATAGGTAATATTTTACAATTTAATAATAAAGCAACATGTAAGGCTATTTGCAAAGCTTCTTGATTTATTAAATAAGGAGGTTCTTCATCTAACTCAACTAAACATGTTGTATCATAACCTTGATAAACAAATTCCCTATCTTTTCCAGCCTCATAAGAAGCAGCAACATCTACTTTTCCACTTTCACCTGCAACAGCATGTAATCTTCTTCTAACTTCAAATTCAGGCTCATCACTTCTTAAAACAGAAGGACAATTACAAAATAATTTATGAGTATCTAATTGCTGATGTATCTCAAGTCCTGATTTAATTTCCATAAAAAAACTAAACAACAAGGGTTAATAAATATTAAGATTTTTTCTTTTTCTCATGCGCTTTTTTAGATTTCCTTTTTCCAGCCCAGGGATCAGCTTTCTTTTTAACAGTTGTTTTCTCTCTAGGTTTTTTCTTTTTTGCAGTTTTCTTTTTTATAAGAGTTTTTTCAGGTTCCTCACCAAATTTAACTCCCATATGCATTTCATACATTCTTCCAAAATAATCTAAATTAGCTGCATAAAAAGGGCATAAAATCTCTCTTAAAGTACCTGCAAATACTCTCTGTTCTTCTTCACCATCTAATTCTCCTGTACTTTTCATTGCATCTATAAGATTTCTAACATCCATTTGATCTGGAGCTCTATCTAAAGCTATTTTTACTGCTAATAAATATTCAGGTTTAAGAACTCTTAAACTAACAGAATAATCAAGATATGGAATTTTTAAATCAACTCCTTCTTCAACAAATATATTATACCACTCAGAATCTATTTGAACACTACTAGTTAAATCTCTTGAACTTCTTTCTATTTTTAAAGTAGCTCCTCTTTCTGTACGCTTATTTTCAGGATCATCAACACCATATATAAATCCAATTCTTTGTGTACCTCTCCTATCATTATCAAGAACATATTCAAAAACATGATTTCCTATAGGATAACTACCTTCTAATGATTCAACAAATTCAAGAATTTTTCTCCCAACCACATCATCAGTATCTCTTCTTAAATATCTTAAATCAGAAGTATCAGCAACACCTACTAACTCATTATATTCATCAAATCCTAAAGCCATATCAACTATATTTGTTGGTCTTAAAACATCTGATACTTCTCTTTCTCTACCAAAATCTAAACCTAAAACATCTTTACCTTGAACTCTGCACATTCTATCTAAAACATGTGCCTGAACAGCAGCTCCTCCAACTAATACATGAGGTACATCCTTTTCTCCTAATTTAGCTGAAGCTCTATCTAAAAAATATGCAAATGCTTCATTTCCCATAGTATATGTTGGCATTAGATTTATATCCATAAAAAACCTATAAACTTTCTATTTTTAAAGATTTCTATAAACAAAAACCTATTTAAACTATAAATAATATCTATGATTATAAATAACTTATACTCTTAAAAGGATATCTGTTGTTATCTAACAAAAAACTCAGGCTCCTTAAATTTGTAAGATACTAAAACAAAAAAAGGTGAAAAAATGAATAAAGCTGGTATTAAACAAGATTTTAAACAAGTTGTTAATGATTTAAAAAAACCACCATTAGCAGTTCAAAAACCTATTCAAAAAATAAATGAAGGAATCTTTACAACTCTTTCTAAAAAAGTTCATTCTTCTAAAAGAGAAAAATTAACATTAGGACAAATAACTGCAGATTTTCTAACAAAATGGGCAGGTAGCTGGATATTTATAATATTATTTTTTGTTTTCATAGCAGCATGGATGGCTATGAACACTTATTTTTGGTTTCAATATAAAAGTGGAGACCCTTTTGATCCTTTTCCATTTATATTATTAAACTTAATCTTATCATGTTTAGCAGCAATTCAAGCACCTGTAATTTTAATGTCTCAAAATAGACAAGCACAAAAAGATAGATTAAAAGCAGAATATGATTATCAGGTTAATAGAACAGCTGAAAAAGAAATAAGAGAAATTAAAACTCAATTAGATAGGATTGAAAGAAGATTTAGGAGAAGGTGATTGTTTATTATTAACTAATCTTCATCACAAAAATCCTCTAAATTATCTTCTTTATCAAATCCCCATTCTCTTCTTATCTCACTGTCTAAAGGATAACCAAAACGTTTGATATCATCTTCTGCCTGCTCTTCTCTTGACATACAATCATAATATCCCATATAATAGTTAAAAATATATAAACTTTTTGTATATACTTAAATTTATCTCTTATCCGGTGTTGTCCGGAATGAAATAAATTCTAACTTGGAAAAATAAAAAAGTTTGAATTATTTTTGAATCAGACAATACAATATTCTTTTTTATGTTAAAATAAATAATGTGCCAGCCCAATTCTCTTTCTCTCATTGAATGTT
>JBDRMT010000042.1:0-9850 GCA_043811855.1 archaeon
TCAACCCTGTTGTATCTAAAACCTCTTTTGATAATCTTATCTGATTTGCAATTAGGACATTTAACAGTCACTTTCTTTCACCCCCTTTTACTAAGGGAGGAATCTTGAGTATATAAAAGTGACGTTAACTTGTTAATATCTTATTACCAAAATCTTTTTAAAGACTTGTTTTAAGGATATTCTATGGATATGGGAAGTTTATTAGCAGAGCTTGTAGAAGCTTTTCTTAATAGAAATGGTTTTGATGAAGACCATTATGTAAATGGAGATGGTTTTGATGATAGACAGACTCCTGTTGGAAATCAATTAAAACTTTTAGGATTTGATGAATTAGAATTAATGAAATTAAGACAAAGAAGAGCAAGAGGTTTAGATATTGGTTGTGGAAATGGAAGTTTAGTTAATAAAATGATTATGGAACATGGTATAGATTTTACAGGAATAGATAAACATGCACCTGAAGCTCCTTATTTTATGAGACAGCATGTAACAGCAACTCATCCTAATGAAGGCTGTATTTCAGTAGATGATAATACTTATGATATAGTTGTTGCAGTTCAAAATGGTGTTTTAAATTGTGCTCTTGGTGATTATTGGAAGCCTTGTGATACATGTTCAAAAAGAGCACCTTTAATTGTTTATGAAGGAGCAAGAGTTTTAAAACCAGGAGGTAAATTTATAGTTTTTCCATGTTTAAATTTAGAAAATGAATTACTTGCATCTATGATTCCTAGATCATTACATGAAAGGGGAATAACAAAAGCTGTTAATGAACCTATGTCAGTTGAATATCTTAGAGAGCATTATCAATTAAGAGGTGGAAAAAGAGAAGGAATTGAAAATGAAGCTTATAGAACTATTTTTACAAAAGCAGGTTAACCAAAACCTTTTTAAAAGATAATTTTAAAGAATAATAATGGTAAGAATTCGTGTTGTAGGAAGAGTACCTGTAATTCCTGTAAATTCAGGAGAATTATTAGATATTTTAAGTCATTTATCAGGTATTTTAGATAATTATCCAAAAGAAGAAGATCCTCAGCATAGGCAGATTCCAGTTAGAAGCCAATTAAATGTCTTGGGTCTTGATAGACGTAGATTAAGAAAATTAAAAAGAATAAATGCAAAGGGTTTAGATATTGGTTGTGGAAATGGGGGATTGGTTAATAAGATGAAGGAATGGGGAGTTGATTTTACAGGAATTGATAAAAATGCTCCTGAAGGGGATTATTTTTTTAGACAGAATGTTACTGGAAAATATCCTGGTGAAGGAAGTATTCCAATGCCTGATGAGAGTTATGATATAGCTGTTTCTGTTGAAAATGGGACACTAAATCATGCTTTTATTGATTTTTATAGAAATACTAATTGTGAATGTCATAATGAAGGTCCTATTATTTTATCTGAAGGATTAAGAGTTTTAAGACCTAAAGGAAGATATGTAGTTTTTCCAGGTTTAGATTTAAAAAATAAATCTTTGATGGAAGTTGTTGATTTTCATAAAGGGGTTTCAGTTCATCAAGAAAGAATGCCTGTTGAATATCTAATAGAACATTATCAAGCAATTGGATTAGGAAGCCATCTGGAAAGCGAAGCTTATAGAACTATTTTTTATAAAGAGGGTTAATCAACTTCTTATTTTTAATCAAAAAGATTAAAAACTTAGTATTTTTATAGTTATAATGAACAAAAGAGAGAGGCAAAAAGAAATTCAGGAACTTAAAGAAGAATACTTTAGATTAATAGAAAAATTCACTCCAAATGAAATAAAAAACAAACCTTTTTTTGATCTTTCTGAAGGTAATGAAATTAAACTTGTTTTAGATAAAAAATTAATTGAAAAATATAATGTTGAAGATTGGTTAGCTAATTATAAAAAAGAAGCTCAAGTTTCAACAGGAGGGATAAGAGGACCTCAAAATGCAAAATATTATTGGGATACAAGGTTTCCTTTAAATCAATTAGGAGTTGCTCTTGCAACTATTGGAAAAGCATTAGTTTTAAAAGATGAAATAAAAAATAAAGAGATTAATAAAAATGTTTCAGGAGAAGTTAGATATAATACAGGAGAATATATAGAACTTATATCAAGGATTCAGGCTGCAATGGGAATACATACTCATATGCCTATTAACAAAAGAAGAGTTCCTGTTTGGATGACTTCATTTCTTATTTTTATGAATGGATATGAGGGAGGAGAATATGTTACTTCAAGTCATGGTGTAAGTAGTAAGATAGCTACTAAAGATATTAATGAAGAAGGAAGCATGTTTCTTCCTGAAACTTCTTTAAAGTTTGTGGAAAAAATTGAAGATATAGTAAAGACTGCTAAGAAATCAAGTTATACAATTAATTTATCTTCAAAAAAATCAAAATTAATATCAGAGGACTTTGATGGTATAGAAACTTATGTAAATTATCTTAGAAAAAATGTTGCAAGAGAATCTAATCTTAACTTAATAAAAAAAGCTGAAGAAAAAGGATTTAAATTAATGTATGATTGTGTTGGAGGTTGTATGTATGAGACTTTTTCTTTAATATTAAAAGAGTTAGAAATATTAAAAACATTTGAATGGAGGAATATTGAAAAAGATAGTTTTTTTCATGGAATAGGAAAGGTATGGAAAAAAAATGATAAGACTGGGAAAAAAGAATTTTTTGATTATTCATGTGATTTTGTTTTAAAAGAAGTAATTGAATCAGCAGGTATTGAATATGATTTAAAAGACAAGCCAGTTGGTTATTTAGTCTTGATAACAGATCCTGATGGAGATAGACTTGTTTTAGGGCAGATAGAACCAATAGATAGATTAAAAGAAATAGAAAAATTAGGAGCTTATTATGTTAAAATAGATGATGAAAAGATATTTGTTGTTTATGGACCTACATATACTTTTTTTCTTATTATGGATTATTACATGAAGCTGTTAAAAGATGAAGATATTTATGAAAATCATCCTAGGTTTATAATTACTACTACTCCTAGTTCTAAGATATGGAATCGTTGGGCTGAGGCAAACAAAGTGAAAGTTGTTGAAACTCCTGTTGGAATAAAAGAAATCGCAACAGTTATAAGAAAAGTTGAAAAACAAATTTTGAAAAATCCTAAAAAAGATGTAAAAATAGAAGATGCATTTGGAAGAGAAATAAATCTTGGAAAAGATTCAAGAATGATTTTTGGTGGTGAAGAAAGTGGTGGGATGATTATAGGGTTGGAAGATTTTATGAAAAATAAAAAGGGTAAGAAAGCCATGGCTGTTAGAGATAAAAGTGCAGGAGAAGCAAGTATTATTGCAACTGGATTAGGAGCTTATTTGTTTGAAAAGAAAAAATTAATTTCAGAACAATTAGATGAAGTTTTTAAAAGAGATAATATTGAAGAAAAGCAGTATGTAATAGAGAATATAATTTATTATAATGAGAGTGAGCCTGATCCTGATAAGATTATGAAAGAAAAAAAAGAAGGAGAGATTAAAAGAGACAAGATTGATAGTTTTTACACTTCAATATCAGTTGCTTTGAAAAACAAGAAAATAACCTTAAAGCAGGCAAAAGAAATACTTCAGGAGGTAATTCCTAAATTAGATGTTGAAAAAATTGAGAATATAGAATTTACAGGTGATGCTACTTATTTTACATTTTCTAATAAGACTTTTATACAAATAAGAAAATCTGGAACAGATGCTAAAATGAAAGCTTATGGGGGTGGGATTAATAGGAGTGAAATTGAAGACTATATTAAAAAACTTCTTTATTATTCAGGGGATAGAGGAAAGTTATTTAAGAAAATTATACCTTTAGAATATCAAAAAGATATTTATTCTATCTCAAGAAAGATTTATTTGGATTATTTGTATAAGGGGTTGTGAAAGAGTGTTGAGATTATTATTTTTAGAGTTTACAAATCTTTAAATAATCACTTTCTTAAAATCTATTATGGCAGAAAAAAAGACTCCTAATCTTGATAGATTAGAAGCAGATGGTTTTACAAGATATTGTTCGCAGGAGGGAAAGTATGTATATAGAAACTTAAAAACTAGGGAATTTGCTACTTATGATTCTTTTAATGATATTGTAGGTCCTAAGGTTGACTTTAATTATGTTTCTCCAGGTCCAACAGATTAATCAAAACCTTTATAAATAATGGTTTTTATGTTTTTTTAATGTTAGGTGATGATAACTCACAAGATGGTAGATTACAGACATCCAAAAGCAGAAAGACCTAGTGTTAGTTCTATTGTTGATTATGTTAAAGGCAGTTATGAAGCATTTAAGGCAGAAATTGCAGAAGGTTTTGAAAAAGGAGCAAGTTATGCTTCTGAAGTAGCTTATTCATTATTAAATCAAGGAAGAGAATTAGTTCCTGTTTATGCTTTAAAAGATGGTAGAGTTATTAGTGGTAGAGGATATGGAGGTTTAGTAGAAAGGGGTTTTGGAAATAATTTTTTGTTTAAGAGAGGAAATAAAGGACATAAAGGAACTAACGAAGCTTCAAGAAACAATCAAGTATCTTTAAGAGTTAATGGACAAATTATTACTGCTAGTAGAGATGCAAATGATGGTTTAACCTTACATCAAAGACTTATGAAGAATGCAAATGGAAGAGCAAATGAAGATGCTATTAGAAAGGCATATAAACAATATGAAATTAATAGAGGAAATGACAGAAAAAAGAATAGGAAAAAAAGTAAACAAGAAAGATTGGAAGAGGCTAGGAAAAATAGAAGAAGATGAACCCAAAGGTTTATAAGTCAACTTTCTAATTTATATTATTATAAATAATAAAATAATAACAAGATTACAAAAAGGTCAGAGAAATACAATATATGGATAACATATAAACGCTATTTCTCAATTGTTAACTTTAACACAAAAATCTTGTAGATTTTAGAGTGGTATAAATCAATAGGTTATATACTATGTTAAAACTTGGTTATTGTTATTAGTTATTAAACTAAGGAAAAACAAAAAATGAAACCAACAAAAATTAAAATTTTTGAGCTTTCATTTGCTCAAAAGGAGACAAGCAAATGAAACCCTTTACAGAAATATTAGGAGAACATAATCCTATTTTAGAATCTATTAAAGAAAGAAAATTTGATATTCCTACTGAAATTCAAGAAAAAATAATTCCTGCTGTTTTAGAAGGAAAAGATGTTATAGGTGCAGCTTCAACAGGTTCTGGAAAAACTCTTGCATTTGCAGCAGGTTTAATTAAAAATGCTAAAAAAGATTATGGGGTTCAGGGTTTAGTACTAACTCCTACAAGAGAACTAGCAGAACAAGTTGCTAATGAAATAGCTTATTTTTCAAGTGATAAAGATCTTAATGTAATAGCTGTTTATGGTGGTGTTTCAATAACTAACCAGATAAAACTATTACAATCAGCTGAAATTGTTGTTGCAACTCCTGGAAGAGTTTTAGATCATTTAGAAAGAAATACAATTGACCTTTCTAAGGTTAATACTTTAGTTTTAGATGAAGCAGATAGAATGTTAGATATGGGATTTATTGATGATGTTAATAAAATAATTGCTAATTGTCCTAAAAAAAGACAAACCATGCTTTTTTCAGCTACAATTTCTTCAGATATTAGTCATTTAGCTAGTAAATATTTAGTTAACCCTGTTGAGGTTTCAGCTGAACAATATGTTGATCCTACAAAACTAGAGCAAGTTTATTATGATATTGGAGATAATTTAAAGTATTCTTTATTATTACATTTATTAGAAAGTGAAAAATCAAAACTAGTTATGATTTTTTGTAATACTAGAAAAAATGTTGATTTTGTGGCTAATAATTTAAAGTTTATGGGTATTGATGCAGTACCTATTCATGGAGGATTTAGTCAGGATAAAAGAATGAGAATTCTTGATGATTTTCATTCAAAAAAATCTCATGTTCTTGTAACTACAGATGTTGCTGCTAGAGGTTTAGATATTAAAGGTGTTAGCCATATTTATAATTATGATATGCCTAATGATAAAAATGATTATATTCATAGAATTGGTAGAACAGCAAGAGCAGGAAAAGCAGGAAAAGTAATTAATATTATTTCAAGCAGAGATTATGATAATTTTCAAAATATTATTGGTGGAGATTTTGAATTAAAGCAACTTAAGGCTCCTTATATTGAAAGAGTTAGAATAAGGTGGATGCCTGAGAAAAAAGAAGAAAGATTTAGAAGGAGAGGTAGTATGGAGCATGAAAGAAGGTCAAGTGATTGGAAAGGTGGTTCAAGAGAAAGAGATAATAGGTCTGGGGATAGAAGAAGTAATGATAGAAGAGGTGATTCTAGAGGTGGTGATAGAAAAGGAAATAGTAGTTTTGGAGATAGAAGAGGTAGTGATAGAAGATTTAGTGGTGGTAGAGATAATAGAAGCTTTGGAAGTAGAGGAAGAGATGATAGAGGTGGTTTTAAAGGTAGAGATGATAGAAGATCTAGTGGTTCTAGGGATAGTAGAAGTTTTGGAAGTAGAAGAAGATAATTTTAAACAATATTTACTATCTAGTTTTAATAAATTCTTTAAAAAGTAAAACTATTTCTTTTTGTTTATTAGGAATAAATGTAATAGACCCTGCGTTTTTATGCCCGCCTCCTTCAACAAAGGCATTAGGTAGTTTTTTATTTAGAAATTTTATTAATTCATGAACTGAGAAATTAGCTTGATCTGTTGCACGCATTGTTAAAGCTGTTCTCATTATTCCAATAGAAACTAAATTTGTTATTTTCTTTGTTTTTTGTAAATCATCATGTGTTAATCCAATAACCATTCCTGGTTTAGGGTAAAATCCAAATCCTGGAAAAGTTTCATCAATATCAATTGATTGTAAGGTTGTTTTTCCAATAACTTCTGTTTTAGTATTTGATTTAGAAATTGCAAGTGCTTTTTCTTCTAATTTTCTTATATAAGGTACAAGTAATTCTACAAGTTGTTTTTGTTTTTCTCTTGGTTCTCCAAATACTGTTTCTATATATTCTCTTACTTCCATAAACCTTATTTTTGCAGATACAAAATCAATAACAGTTGAGATATCATGTAAAAGCTCTTTAGAATAGCCTTGTTTTTTTGCAATTTCAAGATAATCTTTTATAGTATCTGGATTTGTTAAATCAGATCTATCTGCAAGACCAGCCATTGCTGGTATTTGATTAATATTCTGGGTTTCAGGGTTTATGAGTCTTGCTAGTTCTGTACAAAGCATTCCTGCTGAAAATTTTGCTCCATCTTCTCCTACTAAAAAAGGATTAATATGAGTTAAAACTTCTTTACTAATAACATCAGTTTCAGAATAATGATGGTCTATTACAATAAATGATATTCCGTGAACTTTTCCTTGTTTGATTGCAAGTAAATCTTCAGGACTTGAGCCATTATCTGCAATTACTATTAATGGCATTTTATTTGAAAATTTTGCAACATTTCTTAGAGATAAAGCAGTATCTCTAATTGAATCATCAATTTCATAAAAAGGAGCTGCACAAGGTGATCTTAAAAAATACTCCCATGATGCTTTTTCAGATTTTTGTTCTTTTGCAATTAATGGAAGAATTGCTCTTTCTAGTGCATATCCTGCACTATAACCATCTGTGTCATTATGATGTCTTATAATAATTGGTCTTTTTTGAATTATTGCAAGCCTTATTTCTTCTGCTGCTTTAATAAATAAATCTCTTAATTTAGTAAGAATAGGGCTTTTTACTAAAAAAGGAATAGAATCTACTTTTGCTCTTTCTTTTTCTATTTTAAGTATTTTTTCTAAAAACCCTTTATGTTCACTAGCTTCTAATTTTAATATTTTTTTTATTTCTCCTTCAAGTTCTCCGTTAAATTCATCTATTTTTACAGTAGCTTTAATAGTATCTCCTTCATTTAAGTCTGGATATGCTCTTTCTCCAGGACTTTCAAATCCTTTTAATCCAAGTGTTCCTGTTCCATCTGAGACCACAAAGACAGTTGGCCCTCCTGTTTGAATAACCTTATCAATAACTCCTCTTACAGAAAGTAATTTTTTAGAAAAACTAAGATTAACCTCTGATAAATCTAGTTCTTTAATTTCTTCTTGTTCTCTGTTTGAATAAGAAGGTTTGTTAAATCTTTTATTATTAAATTCTTTATTGTTGAATTTTGATTTTTGTTTAAATCTCTTTTTTCCCATTAAAAGAGTAATTTTTTAGAGTATTTAAATTTTCACCACTTTTAAAATACTATAAAGGTTTAAAAAATAACTTCTCTTTATGATTAGATGGGAGAATTTGAATTTTTTAGAGCAACTGAAAATGATAGACTATGGGTTACAACACCTTTTGCTGTTAGCCAAGATCCTTGGGCAAGTTTTATTTTAAATCTTTTTGAAGATCCTGAAATTGTTTCAGGAAGAGGAATTAGGACTTTTCCACATAGAGTAACTCCTTATTCTTATAGTAGCACTCCTAGAACTTTTTATTTAAATAGATGGGAAACAGAACCTGTAGATGAAATTGCTAATGGTCAGTTTGGACAATATTATAAATATCTTTATTTACCTCATGTTCATAGGGCAGATTTAAGAGTTAGTAATAATGGATTGATTGATGC
The DNA here is from genome assembly GCA_043811855.1 of archaeon. Classification (GTDB taxonomy): domain Archaea; phylum Nanobdellota; class Nanobdellia; order Pacearchaeales; family GW2011-AR1; genus ARS1285. Next base: position 8,577 of record JBDRMT010000042.1, read on the forward strand.
TGCAAATCCTTTTTATTTAGATAGGTTGCAGGCAAGAATAGAAGATGCTCCTAGAAGTGCAACTGTGCTTTTAGAACATTTAAATGATGTTCATAAAGGTGTTTTAGAAAGATTATTAGGAGGATTAGGTAAACTTACCTTAGACACAAGGCCTCCTATTGGTCAAACTGAGGAACTTAGGAGGAAAATGTTGGAGTTTGCAGTTGAAGGAGAAATGTTACCTTCTTATTATCTTAAATATGGAAGTCCTTGGGATCAAGACAACATTCCTTTAGTTGGAAATTATCCTGCAAGTGTTCATTATATTTTAGGAAAAGACGAACTAACATATATGACTACTATAGGTTTTTTAAGAGATTTAGATGTAATGATTGGAAGGGACACTACTTTAGGTGTTCAAGAGATTTCTAGGATTAATAGAGAGACGCATGAAAGATATCATCATTTAGTTTTATAATTTGTTATTTCTCACTACTTTTCAAACAACCTAAATGTTTAAAAATGCTTTTTGATTATAAGTTATATTGGTAAAAGGAGGTTAAAATGGCTGAAGACGAAGAAGAAATTGAAGAAGATTCTGAAGAGGAAGAGGAAGAACCTGCTGAAGAAGTAGAGGAAGAAGCAGAAGAACCTGAAAAAGTGGAGGAAGAAGAACCTGCTGAAGAAGTAGAGGAAGAAGACACAGAATAATCAGTTGTTAGTTTTTATTTATATTTAATTTGAATTTTTGTACCTATTTCTTTTATTTTTTAGTATCTTTTAAACTTAAGAATCTAAGGTTCTCTTGCTTATTTATAGTAAACTTGTGTGTAATATTTTTAGAATTACTAATATTATAATCATCTTTTTAAACATTAAAATATATGTTTTACCATGTTAGAAGTTAAATTAATGTTAATACCTATTGTAGGCTTTTTAATTGGTTATTTTACTAATTGGATTGCTATTAAAATGCTTTTTCATCCAAAAAAGAAGATATTTGGAATACAGGGTATTTTACCTAAAAGAAAGAAAATACTTGCTAAAAAGATTGCAGAAGTTAGTCCTGAGATAATGCCTGAATATTTTCAAAAGCTTGAGAAAATACCTTTTGTTGGAAATAAAATCCTTGAATTATTTAAAAATGCTGTTGAAAATCAAGTTAATTCTTTAAGTATAGAAGATTTAGAAGAACTTACTTATAAAGTTATGAAAAAAGAAATGAGTTTTGTGATTTGGATGGGAGGAGTTATTGGTTTAATAATTGGGTGTGTTCAGTTGTTAATAGTTGTTTT
>JBDRMT010000043.1:0-17297 GCA_043811855.1 archaeon
GATAGCTGCTGGTATAGTAATGATAGTGGAGCAAATAATAATAGTTTAGCTGATTGTCAGACAAATTTATCTGATATTACATGGCCACAAGGGTTATGGAATATAACCTTATGGGTAAATGATAGTGTTGGTAATCAAAATTCAACAGGAATTACTTTTACAATTGATTCAATTCCTCCTTATTTTGACGAAATTCCAATAGATCAATCTTTAATTTATAAAACTGCATTAAATTATAATATAAATGCAAGTGATTCAAGAGAATTTGATTGTTTTGCTGTAAATGATACAAGATTTAAGATAAACTGTACTGGTAGTTTAGAAAATAATTCAATTTTAGGAGTTATGAATTATTCTATAAATATAACAATTAATGATACTTTGAATAATATTAACTCAACAATCATAAGTATAAATATTACAAAAGCAAGTTCTGTTGTTTATACTTATCTAAATCATCAGAGAGCTAATTTAACTGTTAATAATGATACAGATGTTTGGTTAAATTCAAGTTTAAGTACAGGAGATATGTTAAATGCAACTTGTCATTTATATAACAATGAGACAGAAATTAATAATGGTTTATCACCTTTAGCTAATGAAACTAGATTTAATACAACAAAAGGGAAGTTTAATATAACAACTATTTGTGATGCAAGTCAAAATTATACTGTTGGAAATGAAACTTGGTTTGTTAATATAACTATTCTTCCAGATACTATAAACCCAAATGTTACTATTAATTATCCTGGAAACAATAGTTATAATGTTAGTAGTATTGATTTTAATGTAACTTCTGTTGATGATATTGTTGTTGATAGTTGTTGGTATAGTTTAAATTCAGGAGTTGATAATAATACAATGTTGAATTTTATTAGTAGTGTAAGTGATTATAATCATACAAACATTTCAATTATTGAGGGAAGTTATGCTGCAGAGTTTTATTGTAATGATAGTAGTAATAATATAAATAATACTGAAAGTGTAAGTTTTGTTGTTGATAATACTCAACCTGCTGTTAATTTAACAAGTCCTTTAGAAAATAGTAGTTATGATTCAAATGCTCTTGCTCTAACTCTTAATTATAATATTACAGATAATTATAAGGTTGATAATTGTACTTTAATTGTTAATGCAGTATTAAACACAACTAATACAACTATTAATGCAAATGTAGTAAATAATTTTACAGAAGTATTTGGGCCTGGAATTTATAATTGGAGTGTTAATTGTACAGATAATGCTAATAATATTGGAAATGGAAGTGTGAGAAATTTTACAGTTACAGCTGTTTCTGTTGTAACTCCTCCTTCAACAGGAGGTGATACTGGAGGCGGAGGTGGTGGAGGTGGAATCTTTACAAAGAAAGATATTAGATTTGAAGTTTATGAAGAAGTTATAGATGTTATAACTGTTATTAATGCGGTTAAAACAAAGGAGATAGAAGTAAAGAATATTGGAGAAGATGATATTAATTTTAGAATAAAGGTTGATAAATTAAAAAATATAATTGAATTTGACAAAAAAGATTTGATGTTTAGCTTGAAAAGTGGTGAAAAAAGAGTTATTAAGTTTAGAGTTGTTGCTCCTGGAGAACCTGGAGTTTATACTGGAAAAATTCTAGTTAATAATAAGGAAGTATTAGTTATTGTAAATGTTAATTCAAGGGAATTATTATTTGATGCAGGAATTGTAATTCCAGATGAATTTAAGAGGATAGATTATGGAACTAATTTAGCAGGTCAGGTAACATTGATTCCAATGGGAGAAGATCCTAGAGTAGATGTTACTTTGAATTATATTATAAAAGATTTTAATGGAAGAACCTTTTTAACAGAAAGTGAAACTATGTTAATAGAAGGGCAAAAGACATTTAAAAAAGATTTTTCAACAGCTAATTTTCAACCAGGGAAATATGTTTTAGCATTAGAACTAGTTTATCCTAATGGAGTAGCTGTTTCAAGTTCTCATTTTGAGATTGTAGGAGAAGAGACATTTTTAAGTATTTTTGATTATGATCTTAGATTAGTTTTCATAGTTTTAGGAGTTGCAATTATAATATTGATAATTTCAATAATTTTTGTAATAAAAAGATATAAAAAAGTAAAAATCTATAAAAGAACTAGGAAAAACATAAAAAATAAGAAAAATATCTATAATATAACTAAAAAAAAGGTGAAAAATAAGTGAAATGAAAAATTATAAGAAAATCTTAATAGTTGTAGTTATTATTATATTATTAATCTTAATTGGATTTTTTGTTAAGCAGTATCTTGTTGAAGAGGAAATTATTTCTAAAAAACCAAATTCTAAGGTTTTAGATAAAATTAGAGTAGATCCTTTGTTTTTAAAAATTTCATTAAGAGAGGGAATAAAAGGTTTTAAAGAAGTAGTTGTTACAAATGAAGGAGAGGCAAGTTCATTCTTAATTGAAACTAGTGGTTTGGATGGTTTATTTTTATTAGATAATTATGATTTTTATTTAGAAAAAGGTGAAAAGAAGATTATAAAAGCAAGTTTTGATACTTCTGAATTAGATCCTGGTATTTATTTAGGTAAGATTAATATTTTATTTAAAGAAGAAAGAAAGGAAATACCTGTTATTTTAGAAGTAGAAAGTGATGAAGTTTTATTTGATAGTGAAAATATTAAATTATTTCCATTAGGAGAAGACATTACTCCTGGAAAAAGAATAAATTTAGAGATAAAAATTTATGATTTAGAAAGGACTAGTAGAGAAACTATTGAAGTTAATTATTTTATTATGAATTTTGATAAGAAAGTTATTGTAGCTGAATCAGAAAATCTTGTTATTGAGGATAGTTTTGATTATTCAAAAACATTAAATCTTCCAAATGATATAAAATTAGGAAGTTATGTTATAGGTGCTATTATGAATTATAGAGATTCTGTTGGAACTTCAACTTTATATTTTGAAGTTGTTGAAAAAAAATCTTTAAATGTATTAAGTAATACTTTTGTTATTTTACTTGTTTTTATTATAATTTTCTTATTGTTTTTATGGTTTTTGTTTTTTTCCTTATATCATAGGGATAGGTTATTAAAAGAATTACAAAAACAGTATAAAAGAGAATTAGAAAGGCAGAAGGAGATGGTAGAATTAAAAGCAAAATCTAATTATCATAAATTAAAAAATAAAGTTGAGAAGAAGGAATATAAAAGAGAAATAAGAGAAGTTAAGAAAAAAAGATTAAAAGGTCTAAAGGATATTTATAAAGAGAGAGTTAAAAAAGTTAGTAAGTTAAAAAAATCTGGTAAAAAAAGTATATTAAAAAGTCAATTAGAGATTTGGAAAAGAAAAGGTTATGATACTCAGGTTTTAGAAAATAAATATAAAGTTCCAGAGGCTAGTGATATAAGAAAAAAGATTAAGCAGTGGAAAAGGAAAGGTTATGATACTAAAGTTTTAGAGAGAAAATTAAAATAAAAAAGATAGGTTTTAAAACTAAAGAAACTTTAGATTAGTGTCTAAAAAAAGGTGATATATGGCTAAAAAAAAGAAAAAGGTAAAGAGAATTTCTAGTAAAAAAGTTAGAAAGACAAAGCAGAAAAAGTCTAAATCAGTTGTAAAAATAAAACCTGTAAAAAAAACTAGTTCTGTTGCTAGAAGAGATTTTGAGGTTTTTGCTAAAGGTGTTGAGAGATTAGAAGAAATTAGAGTAGAAATAAATAGTCTTAATACCCAAGGTCATGAAGCTGAAGTTGCTTCTATAAGGAGTAAATTAAAAAATGTTTCATATATTCCTGAGGTTGAAAAAGAGCTTAGAGATTTAAAAGCAAAAATTAGTGGAAGTTATAAAAAAAGAGCTGTAAAAGTAGATAATACTCTTAGTAAAAAAATTAATGAATTAAAAAGTCAGATTCCTAGACAGCATTCTAGTATTCATAAGAAAATTAAAGAGTTAGAAAAACAAATGCCAGATAAGAGGGCTATTCATAGAAAGTTGAGTGAGTTAGAAGAGGAAGTTAAGGTAGTTAAGAATGTTCCGAAACTTCAAAATCAAGTAAAAAACTTTAAAAATTTTATTGAAGAAGAGAGAAGAAATGAAAGAAAGAAAAGAAATATGCTAAGAAAGATAGATCCTGATGTTAATTTTTTAGTTAATGATAAGTTTAATTTAACTTTAGGAGAAATAAAAGCTGAATTATCAAAAAAACTAAAGGATAAAGAATTACAAGTTCAGAAACAACTTCAGGAAGATCTTGAAACTAGGAAGAAAGTTTTTAATCAGCAATATAAGAGTTTAGAGAAAAATTTTGAAGAGAAATATAATGAAAAAATTGATTCTTCATTAAAAAGAGAGATTAGAAAAAGATTTGTTGAAGCTTTAAATAAAAGAATAGAGATTATTAAAAAAGCAATGCAAATTGAAAAAGAAAGAAGATTAAAGGAATTAGAAGAAAGTAATTTAAAAAAATTAAGAGAGTTAGAAGATGAAAGAAATAAGAAGCTTAATACCTTAGAAGATGAAAGAAAAAAGAGGATAGCAGGATTAATAAGATTAAAAGAATCTCAATTAATGAAAATTAAGAAATTAAAAGAATCTCAATTAAGGGAAAATAAGGAGAAATTAAGAAAATCAGAAAAATTAGAGAGATTTAAAAGAGAAAATAGTTCTAAAAAATTAAGAGAGTTAGAAGATGAGAAAAGAAGAAAGATAGATGAATTAATGTGGTTAAAAGAATCTCAATTAATGAAGATTAAGAAATTAAAAGAATCTCAGTTAAGAAAAAATAAAGAAAGATTAGGAAACTTAGAAAAACTAGAGAGATTAAGGATGATTGAGAAAGAAAAGAATTTTAAAGAAGAGCTTGATAAAAAATTGAAAGAACTTGAGTCATCAAAACAAAGATTTGAATCAGAAAAAGAAAAGCTAGTTAATATTGAAAATTTATCAAAACAAAGATTTGAATCAGAAAAAGAAAAGCTAGTTAATATTGAAAAGAAGAGGTTAGATGGAATGAAATCTTCAAGAGGAAACTTAGAAAAATTTAAAGATAAGTTGAGAATAGAGAATAATAAGAAGCTAAAGATATTAGAAGATGAGAAAAGAAGGAAGATAGAGGAATTAAAAAAATCAAATGAATCTCAATTAATGAAAATTAAGAAATTAAAAGAATCTCAGTTGATGGAAATTAAAAAATTAAAAGAATCTCAATTAAGGGAAAATAAAGAAAGATTAAAAGAGTTGGAAAGATTAGAGAAATTAAAAGAAGAAAATAGTTCTAAAAGATTAAAAGAGTTAGAAGATGAAAAAAGAAGGAGGATAGATGAATTAAGAAGATTAAAGGAATCTCAATTAATAAAAAATAAAGAAAAATTAAGAGAGTTGGAAAGATTAGATGGATTAAAGCAGATTGAAAACGAAAAGAAGTTTAAAGAAGAGCTTAATCAAAGGTTGAAAGAACTTGATTTATCAAAAGAAAAGTTTGAATCAGAAAAAGAAAAGCTAGTTGATATTGAAAATAAGAAGTTGGAAGAAATAAAATTTTCAAGAGAAAATTTGGAGAGATTAAAAGCTAAGCTAAGAAGAGAGACTAATCGGAAAATTAAAGGAATAGATGCAGGATTAGAAAAAGCAAAAGAGATGATAAAAGATCATGAAAAAAATAGAATTATTATTTCTATTAAGAAAAACAAAGAAGTTTTAGAAAAAGAATTTGAAAAAAGATTAGTAGAAGAAAAAGCAAAATTAAGAGAACATACTGATGAGGTTGATTTGGTTTATAGGTCTAGGTTAGATAAAAAGATGGATGAACACCTTACTGAAGAGGTTAGAAAGGTTCATCAAGATTATAATGAAAAAGTTAGGAAAAATAATAATGATATTGAGAATGTAAAAAAAGATCTTAAAAATGAAAAGAATATTCTTACTAGGTGGAGAGTTCAATTAAGTTCAAAAGCACAAAAAATTAAAGAAGATGAAAAAAAGTATAAAGAAGAGCTTATGAATAGGCTTGAAAAGGAAAAGCAAGAAGCTATTAAAAAAGCTGTTATTGAGGATTCTCATGCAATTAAGGTAAAATTAAGAAAAGAATTTGAAGAAAGATTAAGATTAGAAATTAAAGCTAAAGAAGCAGATTTTGAAAAAAAGAAGTCTGATTTAGCTTTAGAAATTCAGTTAAGAGCTAAGGATTTGTTTAATTAGATTTTTTGTTTATATTAGTATCTTATAAATATTATATGTGAGATATCTATTGCTTAACAAAGGTAAGCCTCTCTTGTAATTATGTAGATTACTAATAACCTTTCCAAATATTTTATAAACCTATTTTTTGTCTTCTCTTTATGATAATTGGTATAGAATCAACAGCACATACTTTTGGAGTTGGAGTTGTTGATAATGGTAAGATTTTATGTAATGTTAAAGATAGTTATACAACTGAAAAAGGTGGAATAATACCTATGGATGCTGCAAAACACCATAAACAGGTTTCTGATAAGGTTTGGAATGATGCTTTAAAAGAAGCTAATATTAGTGAGGATGAGATAGAGGCTATTGCAATTTCTCAAGCACCTGGACTTCCTCCTTGTCTTGCAGAAGGTATGAAATTTGTTAAGAAAAAAGCTCTTGAGTTAAAAATTCCAATGATTGGTGTTAATCATTGTGTTGCTCATTTGGAAATAGGTAAAATAACTGGAGCAAAAGATCCTGTTTTATTATATGCAAGTGGAGCAAATACCCAAATAATTGCATATGCAGCAGGCAAATACAGGGTTTTTGGAGAAACTTTAGATGTTGGTATTGGGAATTTTATTGATAATTTTGCTCGTTTAGCTGGAATTGGTTTTCCAGGAGGACCTAAAATACAAAAGTTAGCTGAAAGTGGAGAGTATATTGAACTACCTTATAGTATTAAGGGAATGGATGTTGCTTTTTCTGGTTTATTAACTAAATTAAGGCAAATGTATGAAAGTAAGAAATATAAATTAGAAGATTTAAGTTTTTCACTTCAAGAAACTGCTTTTGCTATGTTAGTTGAAGCTGCTGAAAGAGCTTTAGCACATACTGAGAAAAAAGAATTATTATTAGGGGGCGGGGTTGGATGTAATACTAGATTACAAGAAATGTGTAAGATTATGTGTGAAGAAAGAGGATGTAAGTTTTTTGTTCCTGAAAATAGTTTATTAGTTGATAATGCAGCAATGATTGCTTTTTTAGGTGAGATTATGTTTAAAAAAGGAATAAAGATTGAAGTAAAAGATATTGGAGATTTGGATATAGAGAGTAGGCAGAGAACTGATCAGGTTGATGTTAATTGGAAGTGAAAGGTTTAAAAAGCCTGAGTTTATGGTTTTATTAATAAGCCAATGACTATAGGAGGCTAAAAATTTTTCTGTAGTTTTTGGTAATAAATATGGAGGAAACTTAGTAAAATGGTTTCTGTATATGAACTGATTGAAAAAGCTAGAAAAACTGGAAAAGTTGAAAAAGGAACAAACGAAGTTACAAAAGCAATTGAGAGAGGAACTGCAAAACTAGTGGTTTATGGAGCAGATGTTGAACCTAAAGAAATTGTACAACATCTTCCTATTTTGTGTAAGGAAAAGAAAGTGCCTTGCGCAGAAGCTGATAAAAAGGAAAAGTTAGGGGTTGCAGTTGGATTAAATGTGGGTTGTGCTTCAGTTGTTATTGTTGATGCAGGAGATGCTGCAAAAGATTTAGAAGGTTTTGTAAAAGGCTTGGAAAAGAAGGAAGATAAATAATAATCAATATAAAATTAAAATGGGAAGTAAAACTCAGAAAGTTAAAGATGGACAAGGAAGTGTAGCAAAAGGAGCTGAAGCTTTATTAACAGAAACTGCTGTTCCAGCTGTTGTTGAAGCTATTGTTGGAAGAACAGGTGCAAAAGGAGAAGTTACACAGGTTAAATGCAGAATTTTGCAAGGATTTGATAAAGGAAAAGTTATGAGAAGAAATGTTAAAGGCCCTGTTAGAAGAAAAGATATTTTGATGCTAAGAGAAACTCAGATTGAAGCTAGAAGAATTAAATCTAAATATTCTAAGGGAGCTGCTTAGGATGAGAAAACATACATTTAATGGAGGAGGATTTAGACCTCATACATTTCTTTCAAAAACTAGATTTAGAGAGAGAAAAGCAGTAGATAATTTAAATGAAAGTGGAGAAAGAAAACCCCAGACTTCTAGAGCTAAAATTGATAGGACTCTTCCAATGGAACCAGAACCTTTATTTCAACCAAGATTTGTTAGTGTAGATACAGTTAAAGGAGATGTAGATCCAACAGGAGATAATGGAGAAAGTCCTGTTATTGCTATTGAGAGGGAGATTTTAATATATGGTTCTGATACTCTTTCTGGAGGGGAAGGAAGTTATTCTGCTAGTCAATCTACAGGAGAAAATAAGGGTTCTGATTATTTAGGAGGGGGAGAGTAAAATGCCAACATGTTCATTTTGTAAAAATAATTATAAAAATCCAAGAGGATTAACTCTTTTTACTTTAGATGGTAGAAGTGTTTTTTATTGTTCTAGTAAATGTAGGAGAAATGCTGATTTGAAAAGGGATCCTAAAAAAACTAATTGGGTTAAAAGAGAAAAGAAAGAAAAAGTCGAAAAAAAAGTAGAGAAAAAAGAAGAGAAAAAAGAAGAAGTAAAGGTTGAAGAAAAAAAGTCTGAAATAAAGAAAGAAAAAAAAGAAGAAGTGAAAAAAGAAAAAAAAGAGAAAGTAGAAGAAGAAATTGATGAAGATGATGACGAGTAAAAAGTTTGATGAAAAAATTGTTATTATAGGGCTTGGTGAGATTGGATTTGTGAATCTTAAGGATATTGTTAATAAATCTTTTAAAAGTTTTTGATAATTACTCTCTTCTTATTTTTATCTTTATAGAATCTGGAATTTCTTTATCTGACACTAATATTAAGTATCCTCCTCCTCCTGCACCTGAAACTTTCCACCCCTTTACATTTTTTTTGTATTTTTCTAATACTTTAAAAATGTGATCATTACTCATGTTTGGGAAGATTTTTATATGTGAATCAAAACAATCTGCAAAATATTTTCCTAGTGAATCTATGTCTTTTGATAATATCGCCTTGTAGATATTTTCTGTAGCATCTGAAAGTTCCTTAACATTTTCTTTTGTTATGTTTGTCTTTTCCAAGACTTTAAAATTATCATCCCTAGGCTTTAGAGGTATAAGATAAATGATTTTTTCAAGCCAGTCAAATATTTCATCATTCTTTACAGTAATTATTTTTTCAGGCCAATAATCTCCATTATAAAATAAGTAATTTAATCCTGGGAATACTATTCCTATTGCATCCTGTGATCCAGAAATAAATTCCTTTCCAGGTATGTTATCAAATGAAAAAAGAATCTTTGCTAATTTTTCAAAATCATCATCTGGAATTCTATCTTTCCATAATTCAATTGCCCTTTCTCTTGTTGAGGTTCCAAGTCCGCTTCTTGTAATAAACCTTTCATCAGGATGAATAGATATTGTAAGGACAGGACCTGGATAATTTTTTGAAACAAAAGGCTGGTCAAGCCATCCCCCTCCTAACTCAAGCCTATAAGGAATATTTATTTTTTTTCTGCTAAGGGTTGAAGAATGAAGAATGTTTCCTTTTTCTAAAACAATATATTTTATTCCAAGAGACTCACATAATTTTTTTTTCTTATTGTAATCCCCATCATCATTTACAATAAAAATGTCTGGCTTTATCTCCTTTAAATCCTCTTCAAAATCCAAAATTCCAAATCCTTTTGCTATAAATGCATGATCTACAGCTTTTAATTCTGAAATTATTTTAAGCCTATCATTTTCTTTAAAGACAGGCCATTTATTTTTTAGTATTTCTAGACACTTATCATTAGCTACTGATACATAGAGTTCGTCTCCATATTCTTTTGCTCTGTTTAAAAAAACAATATGTCCTGGATGGAGGATATCAAAACATCCACTCACAAAAACCTTTATCTTTTCCATAAAATCTCTTGAAGTGTTTAGTTTAAATATTTTATTAGTCTGAGGTCTTTTCTAATAATTATGGTGTTTTTTTATTTTCATCTATAATCATATTATTCTCATGAGGAAATGGTTTGTTTGGTATTTCTAAACCTAAAAAAGGACATAATTTTTCCCAACCTTCTCCTTCACATATGGTGATAATAAGGAGGTCATTAGGTCTATTTTTAAAATATTCTTTAACTTGTTCATTATGTTTTATCCATTCATTTATCCAGTTAATTTTATCAATTTTTAAAAATTCTCCTTTATAATCTGGGTTTTGTTGGTTTTTTAAAACATGGTTTTCTCTGCTTTTTAACCAAGAAGATAGTTTTCTTGTAGTAAATATAAATTTGCTGTTTGGATAAGCTTTATCTAATTCTTTATAAATCCTATTAATTGGTTCATCAACAAATCCTTGAAATTCTTTAAGAGTTGATAATAATTTTAAATTGTTTTCTTTTTCATATTTAATAGATTTTCTTATTTTTTCTACATCATGTAAGGTTTTGATTCCTAATTGATTAAGTGCTATAGATAAAGAAGTTGTTCCTGTTTTATTATGTCCAATTCCAAATACTTTTTGTTTCATTGAGTTTTTAATTAAGAGATATTAATAAATATTATTGAACTCTGTATATAATATTGTTTTGATTATAAACAGCTTCCCATCCACATTCAATTGGAGTTTCTGATAATATAAAAGATACATTGTTTTTTATAAGAATTTGATTTTTCACATTACAATCATTTATCATAAAAAAACTATCAACATCTTCTCTGTTTCCATAGAAAAACAAGGTTCCAACAGGTTCATGTTGAGATATTGGAAAAATTGCTGTTGATATCTCAGGAGGAGCCATAATTTTTAATGGTTTTGGTTCAATATCTGATAAAAACCTTATAGCTTCATAATTATTTTTGTCAATTGTTTTGTATAATTTAAGTGCTTCTGGAGTAGTATAATAAGATTTAAAGGTGAAAATAAGAATTATTATAATTAAGATGATAATTATTATTTTGTAGGTTATTTTTCTAGTTTTTTTATTATTTATTTTATTTGTTAGTTTTTTTATTTTTAATATAAGATAATATAGTCCTAAGGAGCTTAGGAATGGTAAGGAAATAGCAAAGTAATAAAGGTTTCTTTGAAATGGTGAAAGAAAAGAAGTTCCAGAAAACTTAAATATAAATAAATATATTAAAACTATAAGTGGCCATAAAATATAGATAAGGTATTTTTTTAATTTTTGTTTAGAATTTGTTATATATATGATTCCAAGAACTGCTAAAATATATCCTACTGGGCTGTAAAGTTCAAAAAAAGAGTTTTTAATTTCTAATACTCCCCAACCACTTTTAAACTGTAGTTGGGATAATAAACTTGTAATAGCATTTGTTATTGAAATGTTCATTAAAAAACTATAAAATAAAATTCCAAGTATTGGTATTATTAAAAATAATAAGAAGAATTTATATTGTTTTTTAATGAAGTTTAAGTGGAAGAATGAATAAATTATAAGAATTGGAACTGCGAAAAGTACTGATATTGAATGTATAACAATTAAGAAAATCATTATGATTAAACTTATTAAAATCATTTTTTTATTTTGCTTTTGCAAACCTTCTGAAAAAAAGTAAATATAAAGGAAAATAAAAGGTATTGAAAATATTAAGGGTGTGAAGAACCATAATCCTGTTATGTTGACGTTTGATTTTATTGATATAAAGAAAATAACTGTAAATAATGCTATTAGAAAATTTTTCTTAAGATTAGATGTTTTGTTTTTTATTAGCATGAATAAGGTTAGTGCTGATAATACTGCCCAGATTGCTGGTAGGAATTTGTAAGTTATAGTTAGGTTGGAGAATAAGGATATAAATGCTAAAATAACATGAAATCCTGCTTTTGCAGCTGTTAAACCTTGAGGTATAATGCCTTGTTTTATTTTTATAGCTTCTGTTATGTGATGATATTCATCAATATGAAGAGGATAAGGATTTTTAAAATGAGGTGAATAAATCAAAATAAATGTTAGAATTAAGACTAAAATTAGTAAAATCACCTGGTTTTTTGTAAGTTTCATAAGATAGATTAGAATATAGAGTTTTTATATTTTTTTGATTAAGAAATATTTTATAAACTGCTGTTTATAAATATTCTATGCATAATATTATTTTATTTTATAATAGTCTTTAAATAAGAATTATTACCTGTAAGATTATGAATAGAGAACAGTTATTTCAAATTAGTATTATAATAGGAGCGATTCTTTTAATTTTATTATCTTATATTATTGGACTATTCTTTAGTGAGTTTTATATGGTTTTGTTTATATTTGTTATCTTATTAGGATGTTTTTTTATATTTATTATGTTATATTTAAGGATTCAGCATAATATTGATAGGAGGGCTATAAGGGTTAAGGATGAGATAAAGTCTTTAAATAAAAATATCAATTTCTTAAATAAAGAAGTACTTAAAAAATTTAGTGATAGTGAACAGATACAAAAAGAATTTATAGATTTATTTGAGAGATTTATTGAAAAGATTGAAGAGCAAGAAAATAATTTTAATCATAAGTTCCAAGATATTAAGGATAAGTTAGAGGATCTAAAAAACAAAGTGGAATTAGTTAGTAAAAACCTTGAAAATATTAATATTAAAAATAAAATTATTTCAGATATGCAGAAAAAGATTATGGAAGTTAATGAAGAGCTTTTGAACTTGCAATTAGGATTAAGAAAAACCAGAAAAAATAAAAGATAATGAAAAATGTTCAATGTATTTGTTTTCCAAGAAGTGGACATCACTTAGTGGTTAATATCCTTTTTAAATATTTTAGCAAAGATATTGACTTCATGGAAGTTAATGGTAATAAGTCCAGGGTTTATTTTGATAAAATTATAAAAGCAGGAGATTTTTATTATTGTGAGTGTTATGCTCATTGTCATGAGTTTCCATGTTCTGATAAAAAGACCAATCTTCAGAAAAATCATGATTATGATTTAGACTTAGGAATTGATAAAAAATATAAATATATAATTATCTATAGGGATGTAATAGAGAGCCTTATATCAATTTATAATTATTATCTAAATAAACCTTATGACCTTTTTAAAGGTATGAAAATTATTGATAATAATGATGGATGGAAGGTTTTTGCAAAAAAAACAACAGAATATTGGAAAGGTTTTATTAGAAAATGGATTACTGAAAATGAAATGCAGACTAAAGATGTATTGTTTATTAATTATGAGGAAATAATTAAAAATCCCTTAAGTATTTTTATTAATCTAATTAAGTTTATTGATCCAGGTAAAAATGTTAATTTATACTTTTTAAAAGAAATTATTGATAGATTGAGTATAAAGAAGAGGAGTAAGGTTCAAAACTTTAAATACTATAATAAGGATTTTTATAGTAGAATAAAAGAAGAAGTTAAAGAAGAATATTCAATAATGAATATGTAGTATGTTTAGTTAAAATGAATAATTTAAGGAATAAAATAGAATTAATGAGGAGAAAGATTGATTTAAGTGAACCTTTAAAGGATATTAAAAAATTAATAGGAGAGGTAAAAATTAATCTGATAGTTCAGTACTTTGTTTGTTTAGATAAAGAAAGACAAAAAGAATATGATGCATGTTTAAAGAAAAACATAGAAAATAATCATATTAAAAAGATATATTTGTTTTTAGAAGAAGACATTAATAATGATTTAACAAGAAACAATAAAATTGAGAAGGTTATTATTAAGAAAAGAATGACTTTTTCAGATGTTTTTACTTTTGCAAATAAGAATCTAGAAGGAGAAATTGTTGCTTTTGCAAATGCAGATATTTTTTTTGATGATAGTCTTATTAATTTGAAGAAGTTTGATTTTGATAAGAATAACTTTTTTATGGCATTAACAAGATATAATTTATTTGATGATGGAAAAATGCAGTTAATGATTGGTTCTCCGAAATATGGTACTTATAATGATTTATGTTTTCAAAAAAGATTTGATTCAGATGGAGGTCCAATGGAATGGACAAGCCAAGATGCTTGGGTTTTTAAAAGTCCTGTTAAGGAAGAGCTGATAAATATTTCTAATTTTGAGCTTGGACGGCTTCATTGTGATGGAGTTATTATATGGAATGCGAAGTATGTTGGCTATAATATTATTAATCCGTGTCTTGATTTAAGGGCAATACATGTTCATAATTTGTCAGATAATTTTGGATGTAGAAATTTAAAGGAAATAAATAATAAGGCAATACATGGAGAAAGACTTCCTTTAAATGCTTATGGATATGGTTCAGATAAACCTTTCTATGTAAAAGGTGATGAAAACATTATTAAGAAATTTCCAAAAAAACTTAAAGGTAGTTTTTGGGGTATTACTACTTTTTTTAATCCAGCAGGTTATAAAAACAAGATAGAGAATTATAAAAAATTTAGAAATTCTAGTAAAAAACAAGGATTAAATTTATTATGTGTTGAATTAGTTTTTGAGGATAGTAAATTTGAATTAAAGGATAAAGATGCAGATATACTGATTCAACTTAGGACAAATAGTTCAAAAAGCATTTTATGGCAGAAAGAAAGGTTAATAAATATAGGATTAAAACATCTTCCTAAAGATTGTGATAAAATTGTTTGGTTAGATTGTGATATTATTTTTGATAATGATAATTGGATTAAAGAAACATCAGAACTGTTAGAAAATTATATTATTGTTCAGCCATATTCTCTTGCAGTCAGGTTATCTAAAGATATGGATATTTCAAATTTTGATGATGTTAGAAAGGAAAATACTAAAGATACTTATCCAAGTATGGCTTATAGTTATATTAATCCTTTTATAATCCGTAATCTTGGTTTAAAGCATGGGCATACTGGATTTGTGTGGTCAGCAAGAAAAGAGATTATTGATTTGGTCGGATTTTATGACAGATGCGTTTTGTTTTTTGGAGATGAGTTAATGGCACATGCTTTTTGCAATATTAAAGATAATCAGAGATTTAATGATTATTCAGAAGAAATGAAAGAAGATTATTTAAAATGGGCTAAAAAAGTATCTAATCTTGTGAAAGGTAGTGTTTATTATAACAATGGTTTTATTTTTCATCTTTGGCATGGAGATTTTAAAGATAAACTATATGGAAAGATAGATAATATATTAAAAAAACATAATTTTAATCCTAATAAAGACATTAAAATAAACAAGGAAGGAGTATGGGAATGGGCAAGTAATAAACAAGAATTACATAAGGAGATTAAGGATTATTTTTATTTAAGAAAAGAAGATATTAAAAATGATAATCTTAAACTATATACTTATTATACACCTTCTCATGAGATTTTAAAAAATAAGTTTTTTTTGTCTTCTATTATTGATAATTTTGATATAATAATCAAGAAGTTTTCACAGGAATGTGGTTCAGCTGAGTATCTTTCAGAGGGGTGGAGGAAGACAATTAATAATAAGATTGATATGCTTATAAAAGCAATTAAGGAAAACTGGGGAGGATTTTTTGTTTTTTCTGATGTGGATGTTCAATTTTTTGGAAAAACAAAGGAAATTTTATTAGAGGAGGTAGTTGATAAAGATATTGTTTTTCAAAGGGATTCTCCTATAGGATTTGGTCCTGATAAAAAAGGAATATTATGCACAGGATTTTTTATGTTAAGGGCAAATGAAAATACATTGAAATTATGGGAAGAAGTAAGAAAGATAAGGTTTAGTAATCCAGATTTTATTGGTTGTCAAGAAGCTTTAAATTATGTTATAAGTAAGAAATATATTCCTGGTTTAAGATGGGGTTATCTTCCAAATAGTTTTTTTAGTCCGGGTATTTTCAATGGTATTCACGGATGGACATGGAAACCAGGAATAGAATTAAATATCCCAGATAATATAGTTATGCATCATGCAAATTGGACTAAAGGAGTAGAAAATAAAATTAAACAATTGGAATATGTTAAAAAGATAGTAAAGTAGTTTTAATAATGTTTATTATAAAAAAGATAATTATCTTGTTTAAATTTTATGGAAGAACAATCAAAGCTTTAAAATGTCAAATATAAAGGTATTAAATACAAAAGATTATTTTGATAATGCATCAAATAACAATAAAGGCAATGTAATGTATACAGCCTTATACCCTCCAGGATTTATTAATAATCACTTTTCAGAAAGACAATATGCTTTTCATGAAGAATTTACAATTCCAAAACAAGAATGGAAAGAAGCTTTTGTAGCTGTGATTCCAAGAGGAAGGGTTTGGGGTGAGAATGGAGCAGTTATCACTGATTCAGGCCAATTACTTGGAGATGTGTCTTATGAATTTGGTAAACATCCAATAGAACATTCATTTTTTAAAACCTCAACTTTTAAAAAATCACAAGAAATATCAGGAAAAGTAGCTATATTAGCATCAGCAGGAGGAGGGTATTTCCACTGGGTCTTTGGAGTCCTTCCAAGAATTCATTTGATTTTAAAGAGTGGAATAAGATTAGATGAGATTGATAAGTTTGTTGTTAGTAACAGAAATACAAAATTTATGAAAGAAACCCTTTCATATTTTGGGATAACAGAAGATAAGATAATTCATAGTTGTAAGGATTTTTATATTGAAGCAGATGAATTGATAATACCTTCATTAGCATGGTATAGGAATAGCATCCCTAAATGGGCTCTTGATTTTTTATATAGTTATTCTTATAACAAAAATTATCAAGAAAATCCAAAAAATATATATATTAGTAGAGAGGATGCTAAAAGGAGAAAGATTGTTAATGAGAAAGAAATCTTAACTTTGTTAGAAAAAAAAGGTTTTAAGAAGGTTATATTGTCTTCTTTTTCTGTAAATGAACAGGCAAGATTATTCAATAATGCAGAGGTTATAATAGCTTCCCATGGAGCAGGACTCTCCAATATTGCTTTTTGCAATGATAAGGTAAAATTGATTGAAATATTCTCTGAAAGTTACATTAATCCATGTTATTATATCATATGTAATCATAAGAAAATTGATTATAATTACCTTGTTGGAAAAAAGATTATTTCTAAAGAAAAACATCCATTGTACGATGATATCTTTGTTGATACAAAAAAGCTTTTAATGATGTTGGATAATTTATCTGTAAGATAGATTGTTAATCACTTGTTATTAAGTGTGCAAGCAAGTGACATATGTCGTAAGCTAGAATAATAGCTTAAAATCATTATAAACTTCATCCGGAGTCTTTTTATTTAGGCTTGTATGAGGTCTAAAGTGATTATATCTCATTCTCCATAATTCAACATCTCCATT
>JBDRMT010000044.1:0-5145 GCA_043811855.1 archaeon
CTTTGTAAACCCTCATCAGGGATTGAAAGAGAAAACTCCTGCAATTAAAGCTGGAATAAAATTAAAGTTAGGTAGAATGAAATTATTTGGACTCATAAAATTTATAACCAAAACCTCAAGAGACGATTAGTTGTAAGTATCTGGTAATAAAAAATTTATTAAAAAGAAGTGGAGTAAAAATTAATAACAATCTAAGACACTTTATTTATTCTTATTAGCAGATCTAGCTTTGCCACAATCTTCCTTTAACTTACAATTACAGCAAATACCTGAATTATTAGACCATTCATTTGTTCCATAACAGCCTTTTAGTAAGTATTTTTGTTCTAATTTGCTTTTAACCATAAAATATCTTATATTTAAGGGTTTATATTTACTCCTATACTCCAGTTTTAGTAAAGTATCTCTATAAAGTAGTATATTGAGATTTTTGAAGTTAATAAAATAATATAACCTCCTCAAACTAGACAGTTAAAATAGTTTATAGTCGACATTTATTAGTCGGGTTTATATACTTATTTTTTCCCTATTAATTATGGAATTTAAATCACTAAAAATTATAAAACCAATATTAGAAGCATTAGAAAAAGAAGGGTATGTAAAGCCAACACCAATCCAAGAAAAAACAATACCCTTACTATTAGATAATAAAGATGTAATTGGAATAGCACAAACAGGAACTGGAAAAACAGCAGCATTTGTTGTACCTATACTGCAAAAATTACATGAAAAAGTAGGTAAGGTCAGAGCAACAATACCAAAAGCACTAATCTTAGCACCAACAAGAGAGTTAGCAGCACAGATTTCTGAAAGCTTCAAAACTTATGGTGCATTTCTTAATCTTAAACACTCAGTAGTTTATGGTGGTGTTGGAATAATCCCTCAAATAAAAGAACTACGACATGGAATAGACATACTTATAGCAACTCCTGGAAGATTATTAGATTTAATGAATCAAAGAAGGGTAAATTTGAAAGGAATAGAATTCTTTGTACTAGACGAAGCAGATAGAATGCTAGATATGGGATTCTTAAAAGACATAAATAAAATTGCATCAGAATTACCAAGAGATAAACAATCATTATTTTTCTCAGCAACCATGCCTAATGAAATAGCAGAATTAACAAGGAAATTCTTAAAAAATCCAGTAAGAATAGAAGCAACACCTCCTTCAACACCTGTAGAAAAAGTAGATCAATGTGTATTCTTTGTAGACTCAGAAAATAAAATTGAACTATTATTAGATTTAATAGATCAACAAAAAATGAGTTGCATATTAGTATTTGTAAAAACAAAACACAAAGCAGACAAAGTTGCAAAAATGCTTTGCCAGAACAAAATATCTGCTGATGCAATTCACGGAAACAAATCACAAACAAATAGAATGCGAGCACTAGATGATTTTAAGTCAGGAAAAATACGTGTGTTAGTTGCAACAGATATTGCAGCAAGAGGAATAGACGTAGAAAATATTAGCCATGTAATAAACTATGATTTACCAAATGAACCAGAAAATTATATTCATAGAATTGGTAGAACAGCAAGAGCAGGAGCAGAAGGAACAGCATACTCATTTTGTTCAGCAGAAGAAAGAGATTATCTTAATCAAATAGAAAGAATAACAAAAACAAAAACCCCACACGCAGAACATAAATATTATTCAATAAAAGCAAAAAATGCTGTAGGAGCAGAAGCAAAACCAAAACCAAGACAAAGAGGAGGACGTCCTAATCCTAGAGGAAGTAAAGGATATAGCCATAAATTTAATGGAAATAGAAAAAGAGAAAACAGAGGTGATAGGGAAAGAGACAATAGATTTGGGAGTAGAGGCAGAGATAATCGTGGTGGTTTTAAAGGTAGAGATGATAGAAGATCTAGTGGTAGAAGTTTTGGAAGTAGAGTAGGAAAAAAGAGTTTTAACAGAATAAGAAACAGAAGATAAAATCCTAAATAAATAATATTTTATTTCTTTCCCCAATCATGAGTTAACTTACTACAAGTATCAATTGTTAATGAATCATCATTAAGTTGTTTTATAAATTCTTTTTTAGAACTTGTTAGAGGTTTAGCAATAGATTCAACTTTTTCATCTGACACTTCAAACATAGAACTATCTTCATTATGATGTTTATGAAAATTTGAATTTTCAGAATAACCCTCACTCTCACCAATACTATTAAAGACCTCTGTAGAACCTTGTTCTTTTAATTTATATTTTTCTTTAAAAACTTGGTTCTCATTTTCTTTTTTTAAATTATCTTGATCAGAATCATCCCTAATATATTTACTTATAAATTCATAATCATTTAAATCTTCTTCACTCTTTTTATCACTCTCAACTATTGACATATTATAACTTGAATTTTCAAGTTTATAAGATAATACTATTTAAAAAAGAGCTATTAAGATAAACATTTAAACCCTAAATTTACACTATATTTATGATAAATCAAGAAATGTTAGGAAAAGTATGTATTGTTACTGGAGCTAATTCTGGAATGGGTAAAATTATAGCAACAGACCTTGCAAACAAAAGTGCAATTTTGATCATGGTTTGCAGAGTCAAAGACAAACCACATGTAGCATTAAAAGAGATTGTTGGAAAAACTAAAAATCCAAACATTGATTTAATGGTTACAGATTTATCTTCCCAAAAAGAAGTCAGAGAATTAGCAAACAAAATAAAAGAAAAATATCCTAAAATTGATATTCTAATAAATAATGCAGGTTGTATGAGTTTTGGATATGTAGAAACCACCGAAGGAATAGAAACCACTTTTGCAACAAATCATCTAGCATCTTTCTTATTAACAAATCTCCTTCTTGATAATTTAAAAGCATCAGAAAAAGCAAGAATAATTAATATTGCATCTGAAGCCTCAAAAACAGGAAAAATTAATTTTAAAGATATAAATCTAAAAAATGAATATAGTGTATTTAAAGCATATGCTCAGTCAAAATTAGCTAATATTATATTCACCTATGAACTAGCAAGAAAATTAAACAATCATAAAAATATTACTGTAAATTGTGTTCACCCTGGAATTATTCCTAATACAAAACTTGGAAAAGGAAGTAAAATGTTTGCAAGGTATATTGAATCAATTCCAAAATCTCTTATCCTAACCCCCGAAGAAGGTGCAGAAACAACAATCTGGTTAGCTTGTTCAAAAGATGTAGAAAACATCACAGGTAAATATTTTTATAAAAATAATCAAATTAAATCAAATCCAGTTTCATATGACTTAGATGTTGCAAAAGAACTTTGGGATTTAAGTGTTAAATTAACTGGTTTAGAAATTTAAAAAAAATTAAACTCTTAACCCACACTCTACTTCTAATTTACCTATTTGGTCTAAAGAATTTGCAAAAATTCTTGTCATTTCAAAACCATCTCTATTATCAGTTGTTTTAGCCATACCTGCTTGAGCAAGTCCATTTTCTAAAAAAACATTATTCCCTTCAAAAGTATAATATCTAGTTTGATCTACAACAAGACCTAAACCTCTTTCACTTGGAGGTTCTCCATACACTCCAATTCTATGAACCATCGTATCATAAACATCTCTAGGTATTTCTATTAAAACCCCTTCCATATTATCAGTGGTTTTTTTATCATCTGGTGCATAATGTCTTTCTAGTATTGCTGATACCATATTAAGATTATTTTTTTAAGGTTTATAAATAAATCTGTAATAGGGTAAAACTTATATAAACTTTAATTTTATAATTTATATGGTAAAAGTATTTTTTGGTTGTTCAATGAGTGGAGGATATAGTGTATTAAGTCAGGAAGAATTAAGAAAATTTCCTGATTTAATAGAAGAACTAGGCCATGAATTAGCATCAAAACATCAAACAAAAAAAGGAATATTTCAAGAAGAAGATAAATTAACAACAACACATATTCATGATAGAGATTATGAATGGTTAATAGAATCTGATGTTGGAGTTTTTGAAATTACTAATGGTAGTATAGGAACAGGTCAAGAAATCTCTGATATGATTGGTTTAGGAAAACCTGTTTTATGTTTATATAAAAAAGCATTAGAATATAATGTTTCTGCATATGGCAGAGGAAAACAAGGTTCTAAATATGTTAAAACTCCATTTGAATGTTATGCTTATGAAACATTAGATGATGCAAAACATAAAATTAAAGAGTTTTTAGAATCTAATTCTTAATAATATGAGTATTAGCATTATGTTCAGAATTATGCATAAGGAAATCAGCTAAAGTCTTAAGAATTAAAAATAAGATTAATCCACCAGGTAGTATTACTCCAAATATAATTGCTATGTGCATAGGCACTATACGCAAATAAGGTTTAAACATTATTTTTCCAATATTTTTATTTGCATTTCTATCTTTTTCACAATTATATCTATAAGAATATAAGTGATTAACAAAGAAAATTGATGCTACACCAATTATAATTAAAAATGAAATGACATTGACCTTTAGTAAAGCTATTATAAAAACAAGATATACAAGGTGAAATAATCCATAATGAAAAACAAAAAATATAGAAAGAATATTTTTTGTTTTATCATCAGCCTTTGCAGGAGCTCCATTTATATAAAGATTTTTAGTATTAAAATTTTTTAAAGATCTTATTTTTAAAAATGCAAAAACACCAATAATAATACTTTGTAACCAGTATAAATAGAAAACTTCTGATGCATTAATCTGTCCACCAATAGCAAAGATAATTACAACAACATTTGAAAATAAAAGAAGAATTGCAGATTTATCAAAAAATTTCATCCAAATAGAGCCTACCATGCCTTTAGACTTAACATCATATGAAACAGCCTCTTTATTTAATGTTATTTTCATATGAATTTAAAGTAAAGGTATTTTATAAATTAAACGCCCGTGCCGAGATTCGAACTCGGGTCGCAACCGTGACAGGGTTGAATGCTAACCGCTACACTACACGGGCATATAGTATAATAAAGATGTATAAATCTCTCTTTTTAAACTTTACTTTTATGGATGATATTGTGCAAGCAAGTGACATATGTCGTAAGCTAGAATAATAGCTTAAAATCATTATAAACTTCATCCGGAGTCTTTTTATTTAGGCTTGTATGAGGTCTAAAGTGATTATATCTCATTCTCCATAATTCAACATCTCCATT
>JBDRMT010000045.1:0-4795 GCA_043811855.1 archaeon
TTAAAAAATAAAAAAAAATTCATCACAAAAACAAATTAAAAAAAAATAAAAAAAAATAAAACTAATAATAATTTGTTTCTCCGAATTCTTCAGATTCTGCAGGTCTTCTAGATAATAATACAATAAGTATTATCAATAGAACGATGAATACTATTACAAGTATAACTGTAATAATAACTGTTGTATTTGCTTTTCCAGATGTAAATCCACCTAAACCAGTACTACCAGTTCCAGTGCCATCTTTTTCAACATTAACAGTGAAAGTAACTTGTTTTGATTCAGCTTCTTCGCTATTAGCGTTAACTGCAAAAACATGTGTACCTTCTTCAACACTATCTGTAGCTCTTACATTAATTTCTACGGTTCTACTCGAACCTGCTCCAACTGCAACAAGAGGTTCAGTTACTTCAACAATTAATCCTGAAGTACCTTCAGGTGTAATTGTATAAACAACCATTCTATTGCTCGGGTTAGCTAAAACAAGATTAAAACTTGTTTCTTCACCAGGCGCAACAGTTTTAGATGTTGAACTAGGAATTATCGTAGTATCAACATTTCTAATTACAACTCTTGTAACCGCTTTAACACTTGTGTCGTAGTTGTATGCTTCAACTTCTAAGTCATAAGTTCCAGCAGCAGCATTTCTTGGGATAGTTAAGTAAATTCTTTTACTTGTTGCATCATTGATTTCTTCATCATCACTATCTTGAATTGATGCAAGATCCCCAACATATACTTTTCTACTAGTTCCTAATTCAGGAATAGAAGCCATTACATAGATGTTATCAAGTCTGTCATATCCATTGTTTTCAACAACAACATCAAGACTTACTTCATCACCAGAAACAACTACATTTGATGTGTCTATAGATAAAAGGTTTAAACTGTATAGTTCTTTTTGAACATCTAAAGAAACTTCTGCTTCAACAGCAGATGCACCTTTAGCACTTACTCTTACAAATAAGTTAACTAGTTCATCTCTATCATCAAGGTCCATACTAGAAGGTACTTCTATTGAAAATCTCTTTATATAAGTATTTCCAGAAATAACATGAAATCTTGAAGTTTCTTCAGAAATTTCACTTTTATATCCTTCTATATAAACCTTAACCTTTACATCATCCATATCATCTAAAGCTGTAAATTTAACAGCTACAGGGATAGTTTCTGATACATCAACACCAATTACTGCTAGAGTAGGACTAGTTAAGTCCACATCAATTCCGTTAACTTCAACTTCTTGAAGTGCAACAAAATCAGCAGCAACTACTGTGCTTAAAGCGAAAGCTAGAGCAAAAAGTGCTACAAATGAGACCAAAATTGCTTTGCTTTTCATGTTAAGATTTTTTAAAATTTAATTAATTTATAGACTAAAAACCTGTTTATAAACATTTCTATTATGTAGTAACTATGTAATAATTACAATAACAGAAAGATTTATAAGTATAGCGAAGTATACCCTTTATACATGAAAAATATTACTACAATTAAGCTTAGAAAAGAAACTAAACAGCGTCTAGATAAGCTTAAAGAACATAACAGAGAAACCTATGAAGAGGTCATAAGAAAGATACTTTACATACTAAATATTTCTAGAAAAAATCCTGAAAAAGCTCAGAGTTTAATGAAAAAAATAGACAGAACAATAAAAAGCAGGAAACAGTATACCAACGAATACCAGGAACAAGAAAAA
This sequence comes from archaeon, assembly GCA_043811855.1. Classification (GTDB taxonomy): domain Archaea; phylum Nanobdellota; class Nanobdellia; order Pacearchaeales; family GW2011-AR1; genus ARS1285. Next base: position 1,694 of record JBDRMT010000045.1, read on the forward strand.
CAAGATAAAAAATAAACAAAAGCAGATAATGATAAGAAAAACAGCAGACCCAAGAGAACTTATATTATATGACCATTTTGATGCATACCCTAAAATTTATGATAGTATAAAAAACAAAGGATGGTTTAGTAATCATCCAATTCCTGTTTTTCAAGTCCCAAGCTGGAGTGATTTAAGAGATTTAGGAAAATATCTTTTGTATGATGGACATAATAGGGCTGTTGCTTCATTAGAATCTGGTTTTACTGAAGTTCCCATATTAGTTATTGAAACAACAATGGATGTAACTAGAGCCTTAAAACATGATGGATTTGATTTGATAATATCTACCCCCCTTACATCTTTGTAAACCAAAGCTTATAGAAGAAAGAAATTATGATAGATTAAATAGAATAAGCGAAAAAATGATCAGAGGTAATTATAGTAATTACTATAGATCTAAACTTCAAAGATTAAGAACAGGTGCATACCAATAAAATCAATCAGTTCCCTTCCAAACCTTAACACCTAATAAAGTATCTCCAAAAGGATCAGGACTTTCATTGATTATAATAATTTCTTTATCTTTAGGAAGATTTTCAAGTAGTTTTTCCCATTCTTGTTTTTCAGTTTTTTTATGATGCTTTTCACCTTTATCCCCATAAGCAATTCCAGAAAAATGACAGTGCCATTTTTTTTGTGGAAAGAATTTTTTTATTTTATTAAAATCAACTTTTCTTTCTCTTGCTAAAATATGTGCAAAATCAATACAAAACTCACAATCTGTATCTTTAACAAGTTGTGATATTTGTTCAACACTTCCAAAAACATTAATCTTACCCATTGTCTCAGGTGCTAACTTAATTTTCCAGTTTTTGTTTTTAATAAATTCATGCATATCTATAATTTGGTTCTTAATATTTTCATAAGTTTCTTGTTCTTCCTTTCCAGCATAAAAACCAGCATGAAAAACAACTCTGTAAGCTCCAACTTTATTCCCAACTTCACAACATTTTAAAATTCTCTGTTTACTTTGAGCAACCTTTACCTTGTCTTTACTATTTAAATTAATCCAATAAGGTGCATGAATACTTAACTGAATATCAAACTTTTCAGAAGCATCTCTAACTTTTTTCATATCTGATTCTTTTGTTATAAATATTCCATAAGTAAATGGTATCTCAGCTGCTTTTATTCCAAGTACTTTATACTCTTCAAAAGTATTTTCAACATCTTTTACAGGACCTATTCCTGCAGTACCAAATTTAATTGCCATAATTCTACCTATTTATAATATAATGATAAAATTAAGTTATTTAAAACCTACTGGTAATCTGTAAAAATAATAAGCAAGAGTAGTCCTCGCGTGTAAATTTATAATATACTAAAATAAAATTATATAAAGCTACTAAAACAAAAACTATTTAAATAGATATACAAGAAGAATTATAAATGGTATCTTTTACAGAAAGTAATGTTTATGAAGTAATGACTTATGATTGGGAACCCCTAAGACAGATAAGGGAAAAATTAAAAGATAGATTAGGAGTATCTAATCTAAGATGGTATCATAAAGCACAATTTATTTTAACTTTAAGTAGCTGGGATGTAAGTGTTCCATTTCTTTGTTCAAAATTAAGTAGTTTAGAAAAGCAAGGATTAGCAGAACATAGAATAGAGCCAAAAATTGTATATGATGAGCAAATAAGAGAGTATCAATATAGAAAAAAAGCAGGAGGAAAAAGAGTTGAAGTAACTCAACCTAGAACTGGTCTTGGAAGATTAGGTCTTGAAGGAGCAGTTTAAACACCTTGAAATTCATCTCGAATTTCACCGATATTATTTAACAAATAATTATGCATTCTATCAATAATAATCTCTTGAAATTCCTCTCTTAAAGGTCCACTACATTTTGTCATATCTTCTTCAGGAAAACTATCTCCTAATTTCTGAACAATACAAACCATTTCTTTATTTTGTAAATATTCAATATCAATTGTACCTTGTATTAATCTTAATAATTTAACTTCTACCCTACAAGCATTACCCTTTTCTTTACCTAAAATCTTATATCCCCACACAGCAGTATCATCTTCATTTACAAAAGTAACTCTTTTACATTTTAATAATGCATTTTCATAACAATCAGTATCTTTACAACTTGTTGTTGAAAAAAACACAAAATAAACAGCAAGTGCTATTACTATAACAATAATTGTAAATAAGATTAATTTAAGTAAATCTTTAAAACTATCCTTTCTAACACCCTTTTTATGACTAACCCCTTTCATATAAATACTAAATAAAAAGGATATTTAAATGTTGTGAGAAAGATTATCTTATTAATAATTCCCAACCATCAAGAATATCACAACATCTTTGGTCTGGATATTGTTCTTTAGGTAAAAATGCAAAATGAGTTTTTCCTCTTGTTAAAGCAAGGCTAAACTGTTCTTCAGTAAATTCAGTAAATCTTCGATTATATTTACCAATATTACCTCCATGGCTATAAATTAATCTTGAACCTCTTTCAAATAATCCTTGATTAGGGTCAGTTACTACAATAATAAGTGAATCACGAGGAGCTTCTCTTAGTATGTAATCACTATATTGAATATGAGATATTCTTATAACATCAGGTGATACTAAAAGATTACTTCCTGTTTCTAAAACTCTTGTTAAAGTTTCTGGAATTTCATCTACTGGAAATGTAAAACTATGATAAAAAGCTGGAACAGTAGATTCTACAACAACAGGTTTTAAAGGAGTAACTGGAATAATAGGTCTTTGTTTCCTCTTTTTTTCTAAATCAGGCTGCATCTGAATAACAACATAAGGTCTTTCAAAAAAATCAGGAACAATTGTAGTTAATTGTCTATACACATTATGTCCTATTACTTCATTTACGACCTCACCTAAAGTTTGATCTGGCATTTTTGGTAAAGAAATAATTAGTTTAAAAGCTTTATGCTTATAAACTAACCTGTGCAAGCAAGTGACATATGTCGTAAGCTAGAATAATAGCTTAAAATCATTATAAACTTCATCCGGAGTCTTTTTATTTAGGCTTGTATGAGGTCTAAAGTGATTATATCTCATTCTCCATAATTCAACATCTCCATT
>JBDRMT010000046.1:0-8399 GCA_043811855.1 archaeon
TATAATATAATATAATAAAGTTTATAAATGAAAAATAAAAATAAAAAAACTAAAAATTACTTTATAAATATTTCTAATAGAAACAAAGGGGTGGGGGTATTTTAATTATTTATAAGAATTATTAATAAATAACACTAATATAATCATAAAAACTATTCTTAAAAACAATAATCTTTATTAATAGATTATCTCTAAAAACAACATGAGAACAGATCAACCCAAATATAACCCTAATTTAATTGGTCCTCTTTTAGGTATTGTATTTAATAGAAGAGGAGTAAAAACCGCCTTCGCATCTAGAGATAAACAAACTGGAAAGATATGTTTAAGAAGATTTAATTCATTAGATGAAGCAACATTAGCTATTCAAACCATGCCCATTTTTAGAGATCGTGCTATGAGTAATGGATCATCTGTTGAAATAGTGCCCTCTAACACAAGAGGGGATGAATATGGTTCTCCTGTAAAAGGGTATAACTTAAAATTACTCAGTATAACTCATATCTAAAATCTAATATTCTAAGATATCAACTTTTTAATCACAAAAAAGTTTATAAAGAAGGATTATCTATATACACTATGACAATTGAAAAAAAACCACATAAAGAAATCTTATCAAAACCTGTTGTTACAAAAGAAGGTAAAAAATTAGGTATTGTTAAGGATATAACTTTTGAAACAAGAACAGGAGAGCTTATACATCTAGTTATAAAAGATCCAACACCCTATTCAAATCAACTTAATTTAGAAAGCTCTCAACACGGAGAAGGACTAATACCTTATAATTCTATAATTGCAATTGGTGATTTTGTAGTTGTTTCTGAAGAAGACTTAATGTAATTTTTATTTTACATTAAAATACAATAAAACCATCTAAATATTTAAAAACCTAAACTTCCCCTTAATCATATTATAAAGATTAATAATAAAAATGAGAATAATAGGATTTAATTTAACAAAGATTTTAATTGAAAAAGAAGATAAGCCAAAAGAAAAACTCCAAGTAAATCAAAATATAAATATAAAAGATGTTTCTGAAGAAGAAATTCCTATTTCAAAAGATAAAGCAGTAAGAATAAAATTTAACCTTATTATTAATTACTCTGAAGAATATGCAAAAGTAGAAATTGAAGGAAGTGTTTTAACTTTACCTGAAAAAGAAGAATTAAAAAGTTTCTTAGATTCTTGGAAAGATAAAAAAATACCAGAAGGAACAAGAATCCCTTTGTTTAATTTTATTATGAATAAGTGCAATGTTAAGGCATTATATCTTGAAGATGAAATGGGTTTGCCTTTACATATTCCAATGCCAAGAATTAGTTCTGAAACCCCTACTTCTAGCACAAAGGAAGATACTAACACTCCTAAAAAAGATAAAAAATAATTTTTTAGATTAATCACTCCTTTATTAAGTTTTATTTTCTCATTAATTCTTGTCCAGCTATGATATATCCTCTAGGAGTTTCCATAACTTTAAGTCTGACAGGACCTTTTCCAACTCCTTTTTCTAACTCTCCTTCTTGCTTCTCTAAATCAGCAACTGCATCACCATACCATCTCGGAGTTACAACAAGAACAATTTTTTTTGGGCCCTGATAAACTTCTACCATTAATTATTAAATCCTTAGAATTATTTAAACTTTTTCATATAAGCTTTCCTAACTTTCCAAAATTATATTCTTTATTTTCTTGATCATTATAAACAACAACATTAAATTTTTTCAAACTTTTATTATTAATTATAAAATAAAACTCTTTTTTTGCTTTTTTATTACTTTTTCTCTCATTAATTTTACTTAAATTATAACCAAAACTAACAAAACTAAAACTAGGCAAAATATAGACGAGAAAACCTTTGTAATTACCATACAAAAAACACTTATACCTCTCTTTTTTATAATTATCTGCTAAAGTTATTGATGGATGTAGGTGCCCTAAAACCAAAATATCCTTTTTACTATTTGTCTGTCTAAACATCTGTCTGTTTGTCTTATTGTCTGTCTGTCTGTCTGGTTGTTTAAACAGCTGTTTAAACAACTTATCTCCATGCAAAAACCAAACATATCTACCATTAACCTTAATTTTATAATAATCTTTTAATTCAATTCCCCGCTTTCTAGCAATTGGTTCAAATATAGTATCATGATTACCTTTTATAAAAACTATTTTCCCTGTTTTCTTATCTAAAGAAACCTTACCCTTCAAGTAGTCAATCAACTTAATCCCATCTCTCCATTCTGTATCTAAAATACTTCCAAATTCATGTTTTAAATCCCCTAAAATAATAATCTCCCTCAATTCAATCTTCTCCCTATCCAATCTTTCAAATATCTCATTAAGATCATTAAATATCTCCTTTAGTTGGATATTAGGAAGTATTGCAGCCCTTGTAATGTATTCTTCATAACCTATGTGTAAATCTCCTAACACCAACACTTTTTCATCTATCAAAAGCGAGTTTTTCATATATCTTATCAAAGGTTTTTCAAAGAGTTTTTTTTGATTCATTTTTCTATCTCCTTCATTACCTCCCCATGCATTCTTTTTAAAAACTTTAATCTATCTTCCATTTTAAGTAAATCCACATGCCCTTGTAACACCAAATTAAATGCAAAAGGACTTGGAAGATTAGTATGAATTTCTTCGATTTTTATATTTCCATCTTTAATCAAACTTAATATCTTTTTTGCATTTTCAATATCCATTAAATCTTCTAAAACTTCTCTTCTTGCTTCTTTTAATATTGGAAAATCCCTACTTATTTTGTTAATAGCACTTAGTAAAAAGAATGATTTCATTTGTTGTTTTCCAACACTTCTACTAGTTCCTTTATAATTTCTTAATATCATTAAACTTCTAGCAGCACAATGTCTAAATCTTCTTTTTAATATCTCTGTTTTAGAAATAGCTTCTTCAACAGCTTCTCTTAAATTTTCAGGAGTAAGAATGCTCAATGCTTTATCAATGGGCAAGTTTTCACCTGCAAAATAAAAACCATTATCATTAATTCCTATTTCAATATCTCTTCCAACTTTTTGCCCCATTAAATATCCTAAAGCTCTTGATAATGCATCATTAATTCTTCTACCATATAAACTATGAAAAATAACATAATTTTTTTCACCTTTATAATGCTCAACTAATAACCTATTTTCATGTGGAATCTTTGCATATTTAAACTGTTCATAAAAATAAAGATAAATAGCATTAGCAACTTTATCATGAACATAACAATATTCTTTAATAAACTCTAAAATATCTTCTTTTTTTACATTTTTCTTAAATCTACTATCCATCATTTTTCTAAACTTTCCAATTTCCAAAGCAGAATCAAAACTTAATGGCAACATTTCTGAAAACCAACTGGGAATAGTAGGATTTCTTTTAACTCCTGCATTAACATAAACCTTCATTCCTCTTGTAAACATATATTGATATTTCTTTCCTCCTAAAACAAATACATCTCCTACTTTCATTTTTTCTAAAAACCCCTCATCAATAACCCCTATTTTTTGATCTTTTCTTTCCCCAGCCCCAATCACAACAGTAATAAAACTTTCTTCAGGAATAGTTCCAATATTAGTCATATAAATAACTCTAGCTAATTTACCTCTTTTTCCAACCTGTTTTGTATCCTTTTCATACCAAATTTTAGCATAAACATTTCTATGTTCTAAAGCATATTCTCCTGCTAAATAACTAATAACACTCATATAATCTTCTTTACTTAATTCACTATAACAATAACTTTTCTTAATAGTTTCAAACATTTCATTTATGTCCCAAATCTTTTGAATACACATACCATAAATCTGCTGGCTTAAAACATCTAAACAATTCTTAGGAATATGAATCTTATCAATCTTTCTTTCAACACATTCTTTATTTAAAACACTACATTCAACTAAATCATCTCTATCAACAACAACAAATCTACCCTTAGCAACATCATGTAACTTATGACCTGCTCTACCAATCCTTTGCAAGGCTCTAGCACTGCTTTTAGGACTTCCTAGTAAGATAACTAAATCAATATAACCAATATCAATACCCATTTCTAAACTAGTGCTTGTGACAACAACCTTTAATTCACCCTTTCTTAGCCTGTCTTCAACACTAAACCTATGTTCTTTACTTAAAGAAGAATGATGAGCATCTATATTTTCTAAATAATTTTCAGGAAACATGTCTTTTAAATGATTAACCACCCTTTCAGTAGCAGCACGAGTATTAGTAAAAATAACAGTGGTCTTATGCTCTTGAATTAATTTATCTAATAAACCATACATTGAATTATGTAACTGACCTTCTTCAATATTAATTAAATCATTAACCCCTGTTAAAACTTTAATTTCAGTTTTTTTAGTATTCTCAACTTCAGCAATTAAACATTCCCTATCCTTTCCAACTAAAAAATTAGCAACTTCATCTAAAGGAGCAATAGTAGCAGATAAACCAATCCTTACAGGTGTTATTTTACTTAATTCTTCTAATCTTTCCAAACTAATACTTAAATAAACCCCTCGTTTATTACCTAAACTATGAATTTCATCTAAAATAAGAAACTCAACACCATAAAATAATTCAATAAATTTTTTTGTAGTTAATGAAATAGCTAAACTTTCAGGAGTAGTAATAAAAATATGAGGAGGATTCTTTAACATTTTTGCTTTTTCATTTGCAGAAGTATCTCCTGTTCTCAAACCAACTCTTATTTTTTGTAATCTAATATCTTTATTTTTCGCAAGCTCATAAATTTCTTCTAAAGGTCTAACTAAGTTAACATAAATATCATTGTTTAAAGCTTTTAAAGGACTAGAATAAACACAATAAATCTTTTCTTCTAATTCATCTTTTCTTGCCAAACTAACTAAGTAATTTAAAATACTTAAAAAACTAGTCAAAGTTTTCCCACTTCCAGTACTAGCAGAAATTAGAATATTTTTTCTTTCATGAATATTCATAACTCCATATAACTGACTATCTGAAAATTCTTTAAATTTACTAAAAAACCATTCCTTAACAAGATCATCTAAAATCCCAATTAATTCTTCTTGCTTTCTGATTTCAGCCCTAGGATATTTTTGACTAACCATTCAACCCTTAACCTCTTAGAATTTAGTAAACTTATTAAACAATCATCATTATATAAAATTAACTAATTACTCAAAAATTACATAAAAATGAGATTAAGCCAAGAAAAAAAAGATAAGATAATAGAACAAGTTCTTAGTTATCTATATCAGTGCTTTCCAAAAGAGCCATTTACAGCAGAAATAGCAAAGGAAATAGCAAGAGATGAAGAATTTATCAAACGCCTTTTATTAGAATTAAAAGAAAAAAACCTTGTTTTAGTAATAAAGAAAAACAAAAAAGGAGAGTCTTTTTCAAGAAGATTAAAATGGAGACTTTCTCCAAAAGTCTATGATGTTTATCATTCTAAACAGCATAACTTATAATTCATCTAAATCTTTAAATAAAATTTATCTTACTAAATAAGATGGATATCCTAAATAATGATGCAATCAAATCTGCATTTAATAAAGTTAAAGAAGATATAATTCTTTTACACAATGAAATATTAGACCTTAAAATTACTATAGATGAGCTTAAAAATAGCCTAATTTCTTCGACAAACAGACAGACAGACACTTCGACACTTCGACACTTAAATACGACAGATAGTGTGACTTCGACACATTCTTCGACAGATAATTCGACAGTTCCACAGGAAATAGGGGGGTTGAAACCCTTAAATTTAGGTATCTCCACAGGAAATGAAGGGGCTTCGACAGACAGACAGACAGACACTTCGACAGACACTTCGACACATATTTTGCTTCAAAAACAAGAAAAAACAATAGAATCAAACATTAAACAAGCTTCTGAAATCTTAGATTCTCTTGACTCAATAAAAAAGGAAATAAGGCTTAAATTTAAACACTTAACCCCTCAAGAAATGGCTGTTTTCTCGTCTATATACCAGCTTGAAGAACAGGAAACAGAGGTTACTTACAAATCACTTTCAAAGCAACTAAAGCTTTCTGAAAGCTCTGCAAGGGACTATGTACAGAGGATAATCACTAAGGGAATACCTATAAAAAAGCATAAATTAAACAATAAAAAAGTTATTCTTTCAATATCTCCTGATCTTAAGAAGATAGCTACGCTCTCCACTATAATAAGGCTTAGAGAGCTTTAAAAGCTTAAATTTAGCTATTTCAGATTATAATAAACTACCTCAGAACCTTTATTTTTAAAGATCCCTCATATATGTGCACTCTTTCTTTTAAATTCGGTATAACGAATTTAAAATGGTTTTTATATTTATTTAAGAGCAAGCTTTTTAAGGATTACTCTTTTTAGCCCCTTAAATACTTAATATTAAGCATTTCAGAGCTTTTACTGTAAGATCTCTTTTTTCCCTATATATTTACATTCAAAACTCTCTTTTCCTGAGATCACTACCTTTTTTAACTCTCTTTTCCGACGATAAGTTTAGTTTTAACTCTCAGTTCTCTATTTTCCCTTTCTACTCTTGTTTTCCAGTGTAAACCATATCTCACTTTTACATCTTTCAAACCCTAAAACCTCTGGTTTTCTCATTTTTCACAGGTTTTTTATAGGCTCTAACTCTCACTTTTCCACTTTTTTGCACTTAATTTACACGTAAAACCCTCTAAATTACTAAAAACCACTGTTTTTCTACCTTTTTCCATTCTTTTCCCTCACTTTTCGTGTTTTTAAGAGTATTTCCTTGCTCTTCTCAGGTACAAACACCCTCTTCTTATTATTCTCTCCAATTACCTCTTCAATCAAACCTTCACTTTTCTGTCTTATACTATTCACCTGACCTCTAATTGTAGACTTCCTTTTTCCAAGCATTGCTGCTAGATCTTCATAACTTAATTTCATATCAGAATTCAATAAGACAAATATTATTGCTCTTTCATTTGTTGTTAAATTGTCCAAAAATACTGTTTGAACACCTGTTTGAACAGTGTTTAAAACACCACCAACAACTGTTTGTTTATTAAACACTGTTTGTCTCTGTTTAAACACCTGCTTCTCGCCAACAATTGAAAGTATATTTTTCAAGTTTTCAAGCTCATCTTTTACCGTCGATAATTCACTTCTAAGCTCTGAAACATCATCATTTAACTGAGAATCATTTGCATCAAGGTGTTTAATCCATTTAGTAAAGCTGTTTACGTCCTGTTTAACACTGTTGAAGCCTGTTTGGACAGCTTGTTTTAACTGATCAACTTCCTCTTTTTCAGCTTTTTTCTTAAAAAATCCAAACATAATTATACTAAAAATAGATTATTTTTAAACCTTTCTATGATCAACTGTTTAAACAACTTAAAAAACAGGTTTTACCGTCGATAAAAAAGAAAAAACTAAAACTAACAAAACAATGAAAAAATCATAAAAAATCATAACAAACCATAAAAAACACTGTTTAAACAACTTAAACACTTAAAAAACACTTAAAAAACACTGTTTAAACAACTTAAATTAACTAAAAATTAGCTAAAATTAACAAAAAACAACTAAAAATTAACAAAAAAACAACAAAAAACATAAACAGATTATATCCTCAATAAACCCAAAAATTAAGCAAAAAACGCTTAAGAGTTACCACACAGAATTAAGCTAAATTTAACTAAGAAATTAGCAAAAAACAGCTTAATTTTGCTAAAAAACACGCTTTTTGTTAATTTTTGATAATAAACAAACAATCAAAAGAAAACCTTTAAAAATAAAAAAAACATTAAAAAACCGCAAAAAAGAGATCAAAAATTATAAGGATTACACGAAGTGATTAAAATTAGAATGTCACGACTTGTGAATTATGGGTTCATAGATATAGGCATTTTTCTAACAAAAATCTCAAAAACCCAATTTAGTTGAAACCAGAGAAAACCAAAACAAATCTCCGAAAATCAGAAATTTATTATCCTCCCTTCCAAAACCCTTTTATACCTTGATAAACTAATATTAGTGACTATTACCTTAAAAGTGAGAGTTAAAAAAATCAAAAGATCAAAAGAAGGAGGTTAAAATGAAAAAAGCTAAAAAAGAAGGAGAAGCTTGTTGTAATACAGGCAAAGGATGTCCTTGTGGCTGTGCATTTGTCTTAGCCCTGATCATATTAGTACTTGCATTAGTGCCTAGTTGGTATGGAACAATGTGGGCTAAATGGGTTATAGTCGTTGCAGCGATATTACTGCTTTTAAGTAAGTTCTGCCCTTGCCATAAAAAATAATTTATTTTTTTATTTTTTCTAATTTTGTTAAACTTAGCTTAAAAAGCTAAAACTTTTAAGCAAAAACCAAAGGTTTTTGCATGTATAATTATCACTACAATCTCTAAGAAACTGATAAATTAACACTACA
>JBDRMT010000047.1:0-3046 GCA_043811855.1 archaeon
TTGTCCATACACCCATATCTCTCTTATCTACCTCCTTTATAATCCATTTTATCTTTCTTTGGTTTAACTTCTTCATAAGATTCTGTTGTTTAACAGAACTTATCTTATTTGTCGAGGTAACCTTATTTCGGGATAAGACAGTAGTGAATTTTGTGTTAAGTTTTGTGAAGAAAAGGGAAGTTTTCTAATTAGTCTTACACATAAAATACACCTAATCTTTCTCTTATTTGTATGAAAAGGGAAATAAAAAAAATATAGAGGTGTTACTCTTTAAATTTACTTAGAGCTTTATAATATCTATTTGTCCATGCAATAACTTCCATTGTGGATAAGGGCATTCTTTTTTCTTTTGGAAAAATTTTAAGATAATTTTTACCTTGATTTATAAAATCAAGGGCTATCTTTTTAGAGAAATCAATAGAACCATTTTTCATTAAAATCTTTGTTACTTTAATAAGTTTGTCTTTATCTATATTAGGGTTTGATAGAGATTCAATAATAATTTTATTTTCTTCTTTGCTTTTATGAGTTAAAGAGTAAATAATAGGAAGGGTAAGTTTTCCATGCTTAATATCACTATAAGCATCTTCAGACAATTTTTCTTCTGTTCCTGTATTTAGTTTAGGAGGAACAAAATCTCCTATATCATTTATAATTTGAAGCATCATTCCATAATTTTTCCCAAAACTAGCTAATGCCTCAATTTGTTTTTCTGTCCCACTTCCCAATATTGCCCCTATCATCCCAATTTTTTCAAAAAATGAGTTATTAACTCCATAATTTCTTTTGTAATAAAGTTTAAGCAAATGGTCAAACTCTAATTTCATAGAAGGTTTATAGATATTATAACTTACTTCATAAAACTGACCTATATAACAGATTTTATTGATTTCATCAAATATATCTTTAATCCTAACAAAGGTTTTATAATCAGCTTTTGAGCAAGATTTAGTTAATGCTTGAGATGCTAAATCTCGAGTTATCATTGCAGCTATGAATTGATTTTTAGGTTGATTAAGAATTTTTTTGCCACCTTTATCATCAAAAATCCTATTTGCGTAATACATAGAAGCAAGTTCTAATTCAATAGCTGCACATGCATGCATAATTTCTTTTGTCCATTTTTTTCCAGAACAAACTTCAAAAGAATTTCTTAAAAGATAAGCTCTTGTTTCAAAAGTTCCTATTTTCTTTTTTAGAAGCTCTAAACAAATTTTATATAGTTCTTGATTTTCATTTTTCAGAGGTTCTATGTATCCTAAAATAACCGGTTCAATCTTTTTAGAGGTTTCAAGCATAAGTTTTTTGTATTCTTCTTTAAGCATATATTATATAATAAGAAATCATTTAATAAACTATCGAAAAGAGCTAAAAATTTCCCATCCAAGCATAAAATCAAACTTATCTCCTTCTACCAATACCCTTACCTAATCCAACCAAAGCACTGACAATTAATATAACCAATTCTCCAACTAAAATATCAAACCTGCTTAAAAAACTATAATCATGAATAAACAAAGGAATAGTAATTATAGAATCTAAAATTATTATAACAATAATAAAAATAATTCCAACTAATAATCCATGGAAAAATCCTCCTCTAGTTTTCTTTTTCCTAAAATACCAAAAAATAGTCAGTAGTGTAAACAAGATTAACAAAATTATATGAAGAATAAAATAAACATCTCCTCCTTGTTCAAGTCCAAACCAAAATACTAAAACACTAACTTCAATAAATATTAAAATCCATAAGAAAACTCCTAACAATATAGATCTTAAAAATCTAAATCCCATAATTAAAATAAGTTTAAAGTCTTTTTAAAGATTATTGTAATCTCCTAACCAAATAAGCTCTCTTTAATATAAATTCTTATAAACCTAAAAATATCTCAAAATTCGTATGGTAAAGAAAAATAGAAATAACAACAATGAAATCTTATTAGAAAACTGTGTTATTGAACCAGATGACATGAATAATCCTACTACCCAAAATAATCTTACAACTTTTTTCAGTGAGTACAGGCTTACATCTTCAAAACCTTCTCCAGAAATAAGAGTAATTGTTCAAAAAAGACAAGGAAGATTTAATTATGAATTTATGCCAGAAAAAGAATCTAGTATTTCTGAAGTTTATCTAAGAGATACAAGAAGAATGGAAGTAGGACCTATTTCACATGTAGATCTAAAGATAGGAAGATTAACAATTGCAAGAAGAGATATAAAATCTAACTCTTATACTGTTTATTTTAATCCAGATAGTAATGGAACAGAGTAATATTTTATATAAATCTTTAAAAAATAAAACAACTATCAATCATCATGCCAGAAATAAAAAAAAGAGAAACAGCTCATAAATTAAGAGTAGGAGATTTAATAAGAGGAAATCAAATATTTGATCAAACCCCTTCTGAAAATTTAACTCAAACTACAAATCCAAGATTATTATATGTAGAACTTGGAAATAAAAAAATAGTAAGAGTAAATACAATTGCAAATGTAATAGATAAATATGAATCAGAAGGTGAAAGTAAATTCGCAGCTATAACTGTAGATGATGGCTCAGGACAAATAAAAATAAGAGTTTTTGGAGAAGATGTTAAGAAATTTCAAGATTTAGTTCAAGGAGACACAATAATCATAATAGGATTAGTACGTTCTTTTAATCAAGAACTATACATTCTTCCTGAAATAATAAAAAAACAAGAGCCAAAATACCTTTTAGTAAGAAAACTTGAAATAGAAAAAACAGCTCCAAAGACCTTAACAATAGAACAAAAACAAGAAATAAAAGCATATAGAGATGAAGTAATTGATCTTATAAAATCATCTGAAGAAAACCAAGGAATAGATAAAGAAGAAATTATTATGAAATTTAAAACTGCTAAACCTAATGTAATAACTCAGGAAATTCAAAAATTATTAGAAGAAGGCATAATTTATGAACCCAAACCAGGTAGAGTAAGATATTTAGGATAAACCTATCACAATAATTCTTTTTAAATCAATTATTATTAATAATTACATGGAATCTGTTGAACAAGTAAAA
>JBDRMT010000048.1:0-2596 GCA_043811855.1 archaeon
TTTTTTGTTATTTGTCGACCCTGTTTTCTTCAGGCAAGAGAGAGAAAAGAGAGAGAAGTAAAAAGCCATCTACTCTTTATATACTTTTTGATTATTTTTCAAGAAAAATCAGTAATGTTAAGTTTGACTAGATACTTAACAATAAGAAAAGATTTAAAAATACTTTTTTTAGATTTAAGTTATGGCAACAGTAGAAGGTAGATTAATAACTGATCCTGATGAAATTGAAAGAATAACAGGTATAGCTGGAATTAAAGAAGTTCGTATGAATCAAATGAGAGGTGAGGATTGGGAAGTTCATAGAAGATTTGTTCTTGCAGATAGATTTAATAGACAGCCTTATGTTGATGAGGTTACATATTTGCCAAAGAATAAAGATGGATTTCAAGTAGGATTTCAAGCTGGTTCTGGATCCTCAGTATTACCTATAGATAATGATCTTGGTGTATATTTTGCAGAAATTTATGCATATCATGGTCAGTTTCATGGATTTTTTGCTGCTGGAGGAGGAATTAAACAAGGTGAAACGCCAGAAGAAGCAGGAAAAAGAGAAACTGAAGAAGAACTAGGAATGAAATTCAGAAGAATGATAAGACTAGGGGTTAAGATTCCAAGTCCTGGTCTAATAAGTTGTCCTCAACATATGTATGCTGCAGTTGGAGAATTACAACATGGTCAACAAAGACTTGATACTACAGAAAGTAAGATGAAAAAAGTAAGATTACATTTAGATGAAGCATATGAGATTGCAATGAATCCTGATCAAGATAAGTTTGATATGCAAACACATGGAGCAGTTCTTCAGGTTTATTGTTTAAATAGAGATGGAAAATTATTTAATTATGAATAATATTTATTCCAAAACCTCTTTAACACTCTTAATAATAAAATCTACTTCATCATCTGTCAATGCTGGATATATTGGTATTGATAATGCATTATTAAATAAGGCTTCTGAATTTGGAAAATTATTTTTTATATTTTTAAACTCTTCATAATGATGAAGAGGCTTAATAAAGGGAGTTCTGCATCTTATATCTTTACTGTTTAGTTCTTCTTTTGCTTTATCTCTTTCTTTTTGATTATTAAAAATCAATAAAAATCTAAATGGAAAACCTTGTTTATAATTAAGAAAGCTGACTTTATCTTTAAATGCTTGAACATACTTTTTTGCAATTTCTTTTCTACGATTTAGTAAAAAATCTAACTTGTTTAACTGGCTTATTCCTAAAACTGCTTGAATATCTGTTAGGCTGTAGTTATAAGCAGGTTTAAGCTCACTTCTTTCATCATATTGAGTAAGATCATGGATTTTGCTGTTTATTTCTTCTGAATCTGTTAAAATCATTCCTCCGTAGCCTGTTGAAATTACTTTAGTTGCAAAAAAAGAAAAAATACTAATTATTCCATAACTTCCTGTTTGTTTGCTGTTATAATAAGCTCCTAAGCTTTGAGCACAATCTTCAATTACTGGAATGTTATGTTCATCTGCTAACTTAATAATTTCATCTATATTTGCTGGAACACCTAACATGTGAGGTATAATTATTGCTTTTGTATTGCTAGTTATTAAAGGTTTGATTGTTGTTTCTGAAATATTAGGAGAATTTTTATCTGTATCAGCTAGAATTGGTTTTGCTTTAACATAATTAACAGCATTGTATATTGACTGGCAATTATAACTTGGAAAAATAACTTCATCATTTTCTTTAATATCTAAAGAGAGTAAAGCTAGATGCAATGCGTTTGTTCCTGAGTTTGTTGCTTTTGCATATTTTTTTTCAACTAGATTTGCTAGTTTATTTTCAAATTCTTTTGTTTTATCTTGAACTGCATGAAGTCCTGATTTAACCTGGTTTGCAACTGTTTTAATATCTTCATTATCTACAAAAGGTTTAGAATGTGGGATGAACATATTATTATTTTTAGTCTTAGTATCTTACAAACTTAAGAGATGTGAGTGCTCTAGCTTGAATCTATCCAACCTCCTTGTTGTTATATAAATTACTAATATTTTTTCCATTGTTTTTAATTAAATTCACCTTAAATTATCAATCACCTTAGAAATCTCAGTATCATAAAAATAACTATCAATTCCGTCAGATCTAGTTTTGTCAACTCCCTCTACTTTATTAAATTCTAGTTTATCATAAAATGTTACAGCAGGATTATCTGTTCTTACTCTGAATATTACATTTTTAATATTATTTTTAGAAGCTTTTTCAAGAAAAGCTTTTAAAAGTTTTTTTCCAATTCCTAATCCTCTTTTACTTGCATCAACTATTATTTTATTTAAAAAAACTGAATTGTCTCTTAAGGATCCAATTTGATATCCTACAACTTCATCTCCTATTAAAGCTACGTGGCTAACTTCCCATTTTAATGGAAGTTCATACATCAAATTATCAATGTTCCATGCTTCATCTCCAATTTCTACCCAGTTCTTTTCTAGCTTAAGAATCTTATTTGAAATCTTTTCACAAAATTCTTTTGATAACTGAAGTATTTCTAACTTCTCTTCCATTTTATGATTTGATAAAACTTAATATAAAAACATTTTTGTTATGAAATGGTTATAAAAAATAATATATTTATA
>JBDRMT010000049.1:0-9394 GCA_043811855.1 archaeon
AGACCTCATATGAGTCTTAACAACGGTAAATTAAGGACTCCTTATCAAGCCTTCCTTGATAAATCTAGAAAATAGTAAATTAAATAAACTTAATATGACTAACAAAAATAAGCGAGGTAACATTAATAGAGGATATCACAGTTGATTTTTTACTCAGAAAATAACCAAAAATAAATCTCTACAAGAGCATTAGTATCCTATATAACTACAAGAAAGATTAATCAAGTTAAGCAAGGGCAGTCTAGCGTGACATATTTAATAGATATTAATAAGACATAGATTATATAATAAAAGTTAAAATTTGGCTCACCAATAAAAACCCCCTTACCTTTTTAAATCTTGTCATAAAAAAATTACGAAATTTAAAGAATAAAAAAGTTTAAATACTCTAAAGTTAAAATAAGGTTGTAAAAAATAAGAGGTTTAAAAATGCCTGAGGACGAATTTGAAGAAGATATTGACGAAATGTTCGAAGACGAGGAATAGTGACCCTTTTTTTTCTTTTTCCTTTTTTTTTAAATAACTTAAAGAAATTATAAATTTATTTCAAGTTCATCCATACATAAAAGTAGTCGACAAATAACTGAACTGAATTTATTAGTATAAAGATTAACATTTTATTTTTTTATAAAAAATTATTTTAATATTTTTAATAAACCTTTATAGATTTATTTAGAAGCAATCTTTTTTTCAACTAAATCAGTGCAAACACCAGCAGCTACAGTAGCTCCAGCATCTCTAATAGCAAATCTTGCCATATGCGGATTAACACTAGATTTTTCAATTACTAAGTTACCCATTGGCTTAAACTTACACATTGCAACATCTCCATTTTTCAAGAAGTCTACTTTTTCACCTTTAACAGGCTGGCCACTTGTAGGATCTATTTTGTGTATAATTTCAATTAATTGACAAGGAACTTGAGCTGTGTGTACATGGAATACAGGTGTATATCCTTTAGCAACAACAGTTGGATGATTAATTACAGCAACTTGAGCTGTAAATTCTTCAGCCATTGTAGCTGGTTTAGCTGCATCACAAATTACATCTCCTCTAGCAGCATCTTTTTTACCTACTCCTCTAATATTAATTCCAACATTAAATCCAGCAAGTGCTTCTTGATATTGCTCATGATGCATTTCTATTGACTTAACTTCTCCATCAATTCCTCTTCCAGATCTTCCAGGAATAATCTTAACTTTTTGACCAACTTTCATTATTCCTGTTTCAATTTTTCCAACAGGAACAGTTCCAATACCAGTTATTTCATAAACATCTTGGATTGGCATTCTCATTGGTAAATCAGTAGGTTTCTTTGGTTCTGGAAATAAGTCTAATTGTTCCCAGATTGTAGGACCTTTGTACCAAGGCATTTTATCTGATTTTTCTTTAACATTTTCTCCTTTTAATCCACTAACTGCTAAGAATGTAGTGTTTTCAGGTTTAATTCCAACAACTTTTAGTAATGCTGAAACTTCGTCTTTAACTTTATTAAAAGCATCTTCTTTATAATCAACTGTATCCATTTTATTAATTAATATTGCAATACTTTGAACACCCATTGTTCTTAATAACCATAAATGTTCTTTTGTTTGAGGTTGAACTCCTTCTTTAGCTGCAATTGTTAAGAAAGCTGCATCAGCTTGACTAGCACCTGTAATCATGTTTTTAACAAAATCCTTGTGTCCTGGTGCATCAATTATTGTGATGTATCTTTTAGGTGTTAAAACTTTTTGATAAGCAAGATCTATTGTAACTCCCCTTTCTCTTTCTTCTTTAATTCTATCCATAACATAAGCAAATTCAAATCCAGGCTTTCCTAGTTTTTCAGCTTCAGCTCTTAGTTTTTTTAATTCTTGTTCTGGTACAATCCCAGATAAGACCATAAGTTGACCTACACAAGTACTTTTACCATGGTCTACATGACCTACAAAAACAATATTCATTGTTGGTTTATCTGCTGGCATTTTTTATTTTCCTTTATATGTTATAAATTTTAATACTCTATGATAAAAATTAGTGTTTATAAAGGTTTCTATTCTTTATAATCTATGGAAATAAATAAAGAAACAATTAAGGACTTTGTAAAGAAAATAAAACAAAATAAAAAGTATAATTCAATTTCAGATGATATTGTTGAAAAAGAAATTAATAACTATATAAGAAAGTTTAATGCAGATCTATATGATGATAAATTTGCATTAAAAAAAATAAGAAAAGAGCTACATAGACTTTATTCAAGTTACCAGACAAAAGGTAAGAGAAAACGAGATGATTATCTAAAGGAGTTAGAGTTAATCCTCCACAAGCAAGGTCAAACATCTCAGTTATTAGAAGTTACTAAGAAGATATTATCAACAACTCTTTCATGTAATGAAAGGTTTGAAAACTATCCTACCCTCTACAATGAAATTTTTAAAATAACAAAAAAACCAAAAACTATTTTAGATTTAGGAGCAGGTTTAAACCCTGTTTCATATTCTTTTATGAACTTAACCAAATTAAAATATTATTCTTATGATATTGATTTAGAGGATATAAAATTTTTAAATAAATTTTTTAAAATAATGAAACCCAAAGGTCTAAATGGAAAAGCAAGCGAACTAGATATTAGAGATTTAAACAAAGTCTCTAAACTACCTTCCTCAGATGTAATTTTTATGTTTAAGGTTTATGATTTAATTATTCCAAAAAATAAAAAAAAGAAAAAAATTGGAGAAGAATTAATAAAATTATTATTAGAAAAATCAAAATACCTTGTTGTTAGTTTTGCAACAAAAACTTTAACAAGAAAATCAATGAAACTTCCTCGAAGAATTGGATTTGAAATGATGTTAGATAGAAATCAGATAAAACATAAACTTATTGAAACAAATAATGAAATATTTTATGTTATTAGTAAAAAATAATTAATCTGTTCTCCAAAAATAAACTATTTTTGGAGTGCTTGCTCTTTCAAAACTTTCATATCCTCCATAATACTCATAGGTTCTTCTATAACCTTCACTTTCACTATAATATCCATAATTATATCCATCTCTATAACCAACATCATAACCTTTTGAATAACTTAAATCATCTCCATAACTTGTTCCATCTTTAAAACCCCTGTCATATGCTTTTTTCTCTTCAATAGTATAATCCTTATATCCTTCATAATAATAATCTTCATTATTATGTCTAGGAACATAATTTGCATAATACTTATTTCTATAATCATAATAAATACTATACTTATCTCTGTCATAATAAGACTCCCCAATATAGACTTTATCATTCCCTATATAATAAAATTCATCACAATCATGATAATATCCATCAGCTCCTCTGCATAATGAAGCAGAAACAAAACTAACACCTACTAATATAAATGCTAAAACAAAAACACCTAACAATATATTTATTTTTTTCATCTTATCTTTGACCTCTTAGTTCATCTAGATGATATAAGAAACAACCTTCATAATCTGATGGATAGTTACATGCAGATGCTCCACATTTTAAACCATCACGTTTAGGACAAGGACCTTCTGGATATCCAAATACTTGAAGAGGTCTCATTCTTTCTAATGCTCTTTCTATTAAATCTCCTGACATTTTATCTTTCCACTTGTAATCTTATATTTTATTAAATATTTTGATTAGTAAAACCAATATGAGGTAGGAGTGTGATAAGCATAATATCCTCCATAACCACCATATCCTCCAAAAAAACCTCCACTTGCATAACCACTATAAGTAGGTCTAGGTTGATACCATGAAGCAGGATTATAATCTCCCATAGAATACATAGCATATCTATAATTCCCATAAGCTCCTTTAAAAATAGGAGCATAATCATTTGCTCTACTATAAGTTATGTAATTAGTAACAGGACTTATACTAGGACTATATGTACTCCCACAATCTTCATAATATCCTCTACTATTTTGACATAAAGAAGCAGAAACAAAACCTGTTCCTAAAAGTAAAACAGCTAATACTAATAATACTAAAAATAATCCCTTTCTTGTTTTATTTTGTTTTGTCATTTTAATAAGACCTCCCATTTCTTCTAGGTTCTCCATTATTTTCAGGTAGTGATTGGATTTCTCTTGCTAATTCTGTAAAAGCATCTCCATCTGCACTAAATTTATGAATATGGAAAAAAGCAGCAAAATGACAGCAATATTCATATAAAGATTCTAAATAATCTCCCGGAGTTGTTTGTACTTTAGTTTGTTTTCCTAAGGTCAAAGCTACATCAAGTAATTCTCCACGCCTTCCTTCATATTCATCCCCTATTCCCTGAACTCTTTCTAAAACCGTATCTATTAACATTTTCTTATTTTTATCAGAACTCTTTCTCCTAAAGGTAATATATCAGGTTAAAATATACTTTTAAATATTTATGTTATTTAGTGTATATAAGGATTACTCGTTCTCTTTCATACCTTTTCTATCTCTAATTCTCTTTACAACTTCAGATTGTATTTGAGGAGGAATTTTTTCAAAAGCCTGATCAACCATACTAAAATTTCCTCTACCTTCTGTTGCACTTCTTAATTGTGAAGCAATGCCTATCATTTCAGCAACAGGAAGTTTAGTTTTAATTTCAACATGTCCTGCTCCTTGATTAATATCAACTATTTGCCCTCTTTTAGATTGTATTAACTTTGTCATTTCTCCCATGAATTCTAAAGGACCATCAAATAATAAGGTTTGAATAGGTTCTAATAAAAAAGGATTAGCTGTTTCAATACTTCCTCTAATAGAATCTCTAACAGCAGGATAAACCTGAGCAGGACCCCTGTGAATAGCATCTTCATGAAGTTTTAAATCTACTAAACCAATTTTAAGTTTTCCACAAGGTTCTCTTGCTAAAGTTCCAGCATCAATTACTTGTTCAACACCATCCATTACCATTTCAATAACTTCTCCCATATGAACTTCTCCCTTTGTTTTATCTAAAAATACACAATCCTTGTAAATATCTCTATACTGTCTTGCTTCAACATTTGAAACACCAAGTTCTGATAATTTATTCCATAATTCTTCATTTTTCTTTTTAGTTCTTCCTTCTTTTATTTCTCCTTTTTTAATTGCATTATATACTTCATCTTCTAAAGGCTCAACTTCAATCCAGAATAAATTATGTTTATTAGGTGACTTACCTTCTCCTGCTTTTCCTTTTTTACCAACACTTTCTCTATAAACAACAATAGGTTCAGAAGTTTTAACCTCAACACCTTTTTCTGTCTTGATTCTGTTCTCAATAATTTCTAAATGTAGCTCTCCCATACCTGACATTAAATTTTCCCCTGTTTCTTCATTAATTTCAATATGAAGTGTTGGATCTTCTTTTGCAACTTTTTTTAAAACGTCAATTAGTTTAGGTAAATCTTGAGGTTTAGAAACTGAAATAGATTTGGTAATAACTGGATCAAAAATATGTTTAATGTTTTGAAAACTTTCTTGAGGTATTAAAGTAACAGTTTCTCCAGGTTCACTAATTAATCCAGTAATAGCTAAAACATTTCCAGCAGGTACTTCATCTAATTGTTCTGGTTTTATACCATTATAAACTAAAACTTGTTGGATTCTCTGTTTTTTCTTTTCAGTATTCAAATAAACTTCTTGACCTGATTTTAAAGTTCCTGAAAATAATCTACCAGCACTAATCTCTTTACCAGATCTAGAATCAATAATAGTATTTGTAATAACAAAAGCAGGTTCTGCCTTAGAATCACAATTAATTAATCCTTTTCCAAAATCACTATTAATATCTCCTTGCCATATTTTAGGAATCCTATATTTTTGAGCTACAATAGGCGAAGGTAAATGCTTTACAACCGAGTCTAGTAATACTTCATGTAAAGGAGCATTTTCCCAAAACCAATTTTTTCTTTTATCTCCTTCTTTATTTTGATTATCAATAATATCTTTAAAACTAATTCCTTTTTTCTTCATAAATGCTGCACTCATTGCCCAGTTTTCTTTTGCACTTCCAAAAATAACACTTCCATCAGCAACATTAACTTTCCATTTTTGTGCAAGTTCTTTTTCAGCAATTTGTTCAATTAATAAATTAAAATGATCAATAATCTTCATAAATCTTTCTTGCATAGCTTCTGGTGTTAATTTTAACTCCTTAATCATTCTATCAACTTTATTAATAAATAAAATAGGTTTAACTCTTTCTCTTAGTGCTTGTTTCATAACAGTTTCAGTTTGAGGCATTATTCCTTCAATTGCACAAACCAATACAATAGTACCATCAATAGCTCTCATAGCTCTTGTAACATTTCCTGAAAAATCAACATGTCCAGGAGTATCAATTAAATTTATTAAATAATCTTGTTTTTCTAAAGTGTGAGCCATTGAAACATTTGCAGCATCAACAGTTAACAATCTTTCTTGCTCATCAGAGTGTTGCCAAGTTGCCATCCCACCATCTAAATCTCCTGCAAGTTTTTCACTCATCATTCCAGCTGCAGCTAAAAGATTATCAGTAAGTGCAGTTTTACCATGGTGAATATGTGCTGAAGTAGCAATGTTTCTAATATTATCTTGGTTTGTAACCAATCTTTTTATTTTATCAAACGGTGTTTCTTTCTTTGCCATTTTTACTTAGTATAATTTAATTTTAGTAAATTAATCTCTAATATGCTTAGAAGATAATAACTCATATAAAAAACGCTTTTTAAACCTTTTTATTGTTGTTTTTTATTAAGCAGCAGTTTGAGCTAATTGAAACTCACAAGCATGAAACCTTCCTTCTAATTCAGGAAAATGATCTACAATATAAACATCTGTGATAATTGTTTTAGGTTCTGGTAATCTTTCTAATAATTTTTCTAAAGATCTACAGACATTAATAGTTACAACAGGTCTTAAGAGATTATCTCTCAGGGAAACATAATTTTCAGTAGGTGGTTGATTCATATGCTGAAATAATTGATCATGAGAATCAATAAATTGCTGAATATCTTCAGCAACAACTTCATTAGGTCTTAATTTAATATCTAAGAAAAAAGGATAAAATATATTTCTAAGAGGTTGATTTTTAAGATTTGAAGGTACAAAAAATAAAGGGAAATTCCTATTGATTTTATTTTTTTTAAATTTATCTTCAAGAACCTGATGTGAAAATCTAATTCTTTCACATCCTGGAAGTATTTGAACTAATCTTCCCAACTCCCTGAGAAAAGGATCATTTTTTTCAAGATAAGCTTCATCCCTATACATTACAACTTCTTTTCTTAATCTTAAATATACAGGGATTGCAGAAAGAACACCTAGTTCTAATTCAGGCAATCTAGTTGTACAAAGATTACTTAATGCTATATTAGAAAACATCCTACTCAACCCTCTACGCCTGTAATCTGCATCAACCCCACTTTCAATCGGATTATCCATAAGAGCAAGAGCCTCATCAAATATTGCTAAAGGAGTATAATAGGTAGAAGGATTATTGATTTCCTCGTGAGCTCTTCGAAATTCAAGTTTTGTTCCTCCTAATGTACTAATAATTCCAACATAATCAGGAGTATCAGGAATTCTCGTTCTTAATAATCTTAATTTTTTCCCAATAACTCTAGAGTTATCTTGATATACATAACTTGCTGAATCATTAATTCCAAACAAGCTTATATCAGGAGTATAAACAACTCTTATGTTCTCCATAAAAAGAATTATACTTATAATTTATAAAACTATCTTTTATTTTTATCTTGCACTATCAGCTTGTTTTTCTGATTCATTTCTTTTGTTTAGAATATAACTATCAGCTTCCTTTTTATAAGCTTTAATTATTTCATCTGCTAAAGCTTGTTCAATTTTTGTTTTTTTATTAAAAGATTTATCATAACTACCTTGAACAATGTACCTTAAAGTCATTGTAACCCTTCTCATAGGGCTTAAATCAACAGCTTGAGGATATCTAGCTCCACCATACTCAATAACTGTTACCCCATCTCGAGGCGCACCATTTTCAATTGCAGTAACTAAAACCTGAATAGGATTTTGTTTTGTTCTTTCTTCTATAATTTTTAAACATTCAAGAACAATTTTCATATTTTGACTATATTTACCTGTTTTCCAAGATGTTTGTACTTTATGCTTTTTTCCTCTGTGTCCTGGAACAGCAACTAAATTTGCAAATAATTCTAACAAATTAATTTTTGCCTTAGAAAACTTTTCACGAATCCTACCATGACTTTTAACAACTAATCTAGAATCTAGATTAATATATTTTTTAATTCCCGGATCTTCAATTTTAATATCACTAACATCATATATTCCAAATATTTTAAAATCATCAGATTTTTTCATCCTTTCAATTTCTTCTATCTGAGTTTCAACTTCTTCTCCATCATCTTCCATATCATCATCTTCAAATTGACCTTCAATTTCATCTGCTTGTGATAATTGTTCTGCCATTTTTAATTAATTTATATTTTGATCCTCCATTTCTGATAATAATTTACTTGTACTATGATTACTATAATCTTCAACTTGAGCAGTTTTAAAATCTTCTCTACCCATATCAATCCAAGGACCCCTTATAGATATAGTATTTCCATCGTAATCTATTTGAGCATTCTTTGGGTAGTAAGGTAGTCCTTGATCTTCTCTTGTTGGTCCTCCATCTTCAAAAGGTTCTGGTTTTAAAGCACCAGTTCCATTATTTCTATAAATACTTCTCATAAATCTATCACGACTATTATTTCTTGCCATTTTATCTTCTACCTTTTTCAATTCTACCCATCCATAATCTTGGAAGAGGCTGATCATTTACTTTAATAACTTTC
Organism: archaeon; assembly: GCA_043811855.1. Taxonomy (GTDB): domain Archaea; phylum Nanobdellota; class Nanobdellia; order Pacearchaeales; family GW2011-AR1; genus ARS1285. Next base: position 8,793 of record JBDRMT010000049.1, read on the forward strand.
CATCTAACACCAGGAATATCTCCTTTAGATCTTCCTTGCTTTCCACCAATTCTTTCAATCATAACTTCATCATGTTCATCAATAAATTTTTGAGCTAAATTCCCAGGAATAAAAGCTGTAACAACTTTAGAATTTTTAATTAATTGAACCTTACAACATTTTCTCATCGCTGAGTTTGGCTGCTTTGCTTCTTTTTGAACTTTTTCAGTTACAATCCCTTTAGCTTGATTCTTACCACCTAATGGATCAGATTTCTTAAACAGACTCAGAGTCTTCACTTTAAATTTACGATCTTTCCATCTAAACTTTCTTCTATTTTTCAATAATTTTGTTGCGTTTCTTAGTCCCATTTTAGATAATAAATAATTATACTAAAGTATAATTAGTCTAAATTTATTTAATCAAAGATTAAATGATTTATAGTTAATAATTAATCAAGATAAGGGTATTTAAAGGTTTTGAGAGAAAATTTTATTAGATTAATGGGTCCATCTTAATTGCCTCAAGACCACTACTATTAATGGCTTCTAATAATGTTTTTTCATCTTCAGATCCTTCAATAATAATAACCCTTGCTGATTTATTAGGATTAGGCATACTCT
>JBDRMT010000050.1:0-2526 GCA_043811855.1 archaeon
ATGACGATTTGAGACTAATAAAAAGAAAGGAGGAGAATATCCTTGGCTTTCTAAAGCATGACAAAGAGCAATATCACTATAAACCATTCCATCTCTTGTTCTACAATGGTCAAGATGTTCACGAGGTATACCTTTCCTATCAACTAATTCTTCTGCAATAACAAAATCAGCTGGTGTTTCTTGAAGACAATCTAAAGTATCAGGATAATTAGTTGTAACAGTTACATTATGTCCTAACTGATTTTCAAGTCTATAGATTACTGAATCTTGAAACCCTTCCCTACCCCCTCGTGCTACAACTATTATATCTCTCTGTTCCATTTTCCAGTTTAAAGATATGAAATCTTATATAAATCTATGGGACTACTAAGGGTTAGTGATATCCAAAACAAAAACCTTTAAAAATTAAACATCAAGTAATGATTTATGAATATAACACATTTTGCAGTATTATATAGAAATGGACCTGAAACAGCTTCAAATACCTGGTATATTCTTACTATGGATAGAGTATTACCTCCTGAAGAACTACAAAGAAGAGGTGAAAGTAGTTTTTCACTTGAAAAAAGATATGATGGTCTTACAATAGAGACTGTACTTAAAGTAAGTAGAAAAGTAAGTTCCTATAGGGGACCTCCTACTCCTTTACTAGATTCAATTGATGAAGTTCTAAAACCTAGATAATTCAAACAAAAACCTTTAAATAGTTAAGTACCTATTAGTTCATATAAGAACTAATTAGAACCATATAAAAATGCCACAACAAAAAACAGTAAAGCAAATAAAACTAACAATGCCTGATGAAATGCTAAATAAGTTAAAATTAGAAAGAGATAAATTTGCTTATAATACTGTTCAGGAAATTATATTAGAACTTATCAGAGATAAGTTCTTTAAAAATCCAGCTATTGGTGAAACTAAACTAGGAAGACCTAAAAAACCAGATTATGATAAAGCTCTTGGAATGAGAAAAATATTCACAAGAAAAGGTGGAGAACTTGTTGAAGTTTAAAATTCTTCCAAGAGTTTTGATAATGATTAATATATGCACGCTACACTTCTCTTGTTATATAAAACTACAACTCATCCTCTCATAGGTTTGTAAGATACTTAAATAATTCTACAACTCACACACTTAAACTACTATCTCTTAAAAGTTTATAGATTATAAAAAAAACCTATAGAAAACATTATAAACTTCGTAATACTTAATATATTAACATAATCCCAGGTTATCCGAAAGGGTTGCCTGATGTTTTAAAAAATGGAAATGCAAAATATATCTGAACTAGAAAAACTAAAACAAGAAAACAAAGAATTAAAACAAGCTTTAAGTGTTTGCTTAAATAAACCTTTAGTTAAAAGATTAGCAGAAGCTATGCAAAGAATTGATAGCGGAGAATATTTAACTGAGGAAGAGTTTTTTAAGGATTCTCAAAAGATAACTGCTTAATCTTGTCAGGAGTTAATTGTCTAAGATATTTATCTGTTTCATCTTTATGTTCAACCGTTAGAAGCAAAACTCTAACTTGATGTTATTCAACAACATAAAATATTCTATACATTCTCAAATGTAATTCAAATAAATTAGGGAAATATTTAAGAGGTTTACCAATCTCTTTTGGATTTTCTTTAAGTCTTTTAATCTTTTTCTTGCCTTCAATCTGAAGTGGAGTATCAAGTTTTCTAAATTTTTTATTAAATTGCTTATCAAAAATTAATTTATATTCTGGCATTTTACATTTACTTAACCTTAACTTTCTTCTTAACAAAAGTCTTATGATAAACATCCATTAAATCAACAGCAGCATATCCTCCAAGAAAACTCATAACTTTTCCTGCATCTCCAAGTAATAACCCTGACAAAGCTCCAATAACTAAATAAATTATTAATAATGTAAGAAAAGAATTCCAACTAATTCCTAAATTTAATTGCTTTCTTCTTAATGAAGATACTATTATTCTTACAGCTCCTCCTGCAGCACCAACTCCAACTGATAACAATATCTGAGTTAATATTAATTCTACCATCCTAACTCCACACTATTTTTAATTGATAATATTAAAAAATAACAAGACAAACCAATCATTCCCCAAAAAGGAGACATAATTGCTTTTTCACATATTAAATCATGAAGATCTTCTAATGCCATTTTAACTCCTTATTTTTTAGTAATTTATCAAAGTAACACAATAGAGTTGCTCTACTTAGCAATAAACTCTCTCCAATCTTGTTATATGAATAAATACTAATACTTTCTAATTTATTTTTATAAATCATTTTCTACCAATCAAAAGATTTTTACCTCCAACTATTCCTTTAAAAACATTTTCTAAAATATCAGTTCCAACATAACCAGCTAAAGCTGCAATCTGAACATCTATATCAAAAACATAACCTAATAATCCTCCAATCCCAGCAGCTATAGCAAGAGTTAAAATAAAATATCCTATATTAATAGGCATTCCAGAAGTTAAACTCTTAAGCAAACCATAGCATGCTCTTGCTAATCCTCCAAGAACACC
>JBDRMT010000051.1:0-2433 GCA_043811855.1 archaeon
TCTCTTTATTGCTTCTTTTATAATTAAGAACCCTAAAGTGAATAAAGGGGCTAGTACTGCAACCCAAATAGTTGTTGAAAGTTCGGGATTTAATAGGATCAAAAAATTTCTATTAGGAACTATAGTATTTAATACATACCAACCAAAAGATAACATAAAGGATCCTGCAAAAACATACCCTAGATACCCTAATAGTTCCCTTAAATAATTAGTTTTTGAACAAAGTCCGATATATAAACAAATAAGAGCAAGAATTCCAAAAAGAAATACTATTGTAATCATAAAATTGATTGGCTTAAGCTCCTCTGACTTAATCGCATAATTTGAGAAAAATGCTAGTGCTAAAAGAAGATATAAGATTATTTTTATTAATAGTTTAATATTACTTTCTCTATTCATTTTAATAAACAGTTGTGTCCAAATCTTTAGCGTCAACATCTACCCCATACTCTATAGGATTATCTTGGGTTTTTTCTTCCTTTACTTCTGGTTCATGTTGTTTTCTTATATTATCTTCATGAGTCTTTTTAGCATGACAATTAGGGCATAGGGCTTGAATATTATCTGCTTTATCTATTCCACCTTCAGATTTAGGTTTAACATGATCAAAATTAACAGCTCTCATATCTAAAGGTTTCTCACATCTATTACACTCATTTCTTTGTCTTGATAAAACTTCATTTTGAATTGATTTTTTTACTGTCATTTTAAAACACCTTGTAAACTAAGGAAATAAGATAATTTAAATGTTTTTATCTTTTTTCATAGGATAGGTTTCAGGAAGAGTAGTAAAATTCAATAAGGTTTATAAATAGGTTATGTGTTAATAAAACATGAAAAAAGAAGTGTTAAAATTGGGTTGTAATTCTGTTTTGGGAGGAACAAGTTTAAATAGTTTCTATTCTTATATTAACGATGAGAGATTGCCTGTTAACAGAAAATCATTAAGAGTAATTTCTAATAATACTATTTATAATGCAATAAAATTTAAATATTGTATAAATTAAAAAAGTAATACTAAGATGGTTCAAGAATGCGTAGTAAACCCAGAATTTAAGAATAATTTTTTTAATAATTTAGAGAAAACTAAAGAAGAATTAAAAGAAGAATTAAAAGAAGAATTAAGAAGGTTTAGTAATGAAATAGACTCAAAAATAGATTCAAAAGTCGATTCGCAGATAAATTGTGCTAAATTTGAAGCTGCTTATGGTTTTAATATATCAAAAAAGAATAGAGAAAAAACAATGCAACAAGTTAAAAGTGTTAGAAATCAGTTATGGAAAGAAGCTTTAAAAAAAGCAAAGGGTGATTCTAAAAAGGCTTACGCTTTTTACGAGGATAGTTGCTCTTTCCCTTAAAGTAAAAATCATTAGCTTTTTTATTACTTAAATTGCTTGCTTCAGGTATTTCTCTAACTCTCACTTTTAACTCCAAGATTTTAGAAGCCTTTTTTATATCTGTATCTTCTGTGAAATAAAGATTAATATTTTTCTGACCAATTAGGTTTGATAATATTTTGCAATCATTTGGAAAAGTTGAAAATTTTTTAATAAACATTTTTTTCTTTACAGTATTAATCCATTTATCTGCAATCTCATTAAACTTTTTATCATGTTTTATAGATTCTATATTGAACTCATCTAGGATTTCAGTTAGACTATCAGTTGCTTCTTTATAAGAATAATCTTTATCTCTAATCAAAACATGCCTAGCCTCACCTAATGCTATTTTTGTTGTATAAATCTTCAAAACTCCAAAATTAACCTGGACTCTTATTTCCTCTTTAAACTCTGAGGAATCAACCATATCTACAAGAATATTGGCATCAAAACCTATTATGTCTTCATCAACAATAAACTCATTAATTTCATGATTATAATATTCTTTTATTTCATCTCCTTTCTTTCTTATTACAGATAATTCTCTTTCATGTTTTTCCATTTTTCAAAAATATGCTTTAGTTTTTAAAAATTCACCAGATTTTTATTTTAATTTGCTGATTTACTAACATTTAAGTAGTATTTAAGTTTTTTCTACAAAAAATTTGTAGTAACTTTCTTCTTTTCAGCATATTGTTTTTTTCTATTTATAATCTTTGTTTTAAATAATCCTATGATGTTTAGTGGTTGGAGATGGGTTAAATAAGGATAAAAGGATGCGAATAGAAATATCCTATCCCCTGAGCAAGAATCGAACTTGCGTTAAGCGGTCTACAGCCGCCTGTAATAAACCATTATACGATCAGGGGTTAAATTAAGTAGAAATTTGAGGTTTTTAAGTTTATTGTATTCTGGGTGTTGTCCGGAATGAAATAAATTCTAACTTGGAAAAATAAAAAAGTTTGAATTATTTTTGAATCAGACAATACAATATTCTTTTTTATGTTAAAATAAATAATGTGCCAGCCCAATTCTCTTTCTCTCATTGAATGTT
>JBDRMT010000052.1:0-25346 GCA_043811855.1 archaeon
GTAATGGAGATGTTGAATTATGGAGAATGAGATATAATCACTTTAGACCTCATACAAGCCTAAATAAAAAGACTCCGGATGAAGTTTATAATGATTTTAAGCTATTATTCTAGCTTACGACATATGTCACTTGCTTGCACAGAATCTCTCAAAACCCTTAAATACCCTTTATAATAGCTATTATTATGAAAACTGCAAAAAAACCACTTAAGCTATTATATATAGAAGCAAAAACAAACTTAGATTTTAAACTTCCAATTAAAGAAATAAAAAAACTTCCAGAAAGAATATTTCTTGCTTATTCATTACAATATAAATCCCTTGCACTTTCTATTAAATCACAGCTAGAAGCAAATAAGATAAAAGTAGAAAAGTTTCAACAAGTTCTAGGATGTAGTAATATTAAGACTTCTTTACCTGTTTTATTAGTATCTTCAGGTAAATTTCACGCTCAAAACCTGTATTTACAATCTCCAAATGTCTATTATCTTGAGAATCGTAAGATTTTAAAGACCCCTACTATCCAAATAAGAAGATTAGCAACTCAGAGAAAAACAGCACTCATGAAGTTTTTAAGAGCAGATAACATAGGAATACTTGTTTCAACAAAACCAGGACAAAACAATCTAGATCAAGCTATTGCTTTAAAAAACAAATTAGAAAAGCAAGGAAAGCAAGCTTACATCTTTATATCTAATAATATAGATATCAATCAATTTGAAAATTTTTCAATAGATTCATGGGTAAATACAGCATGTTCAGGATTAGCAATTGACAATACAGATATAATAAATATAAGCGAAATTCACTAAGAAAATAAATAAAAAATAGCACTAAAAATATTTTAATGTAAATATAGCTAACTCAAAAAAAATATAAAAAAAAATATTTTATAGTCGATAAAATGCAAAAAAATACTCTAATTATCCTACAAAAAAATATATTTTCAAAAACCATAAACTTTAAAAAGGTGTTATAACTCCAAAATTATAACATGATAAAGACAAAATCACTTTCAATGGTTTTTTTAACAGCAGTTTTAGTTGTTTTCGCAATTTCTATGGTTAGTGCAGCTACTTTTACAGTTTCAAAAACTTCATTAGAATTTAGCCAACCTGATGTTCAAGATACTTTTACATTAACGCCTGCTGGTTTAAGTTCATATACTATAACTCTTCCAACTAATATTAAACAAGAAAATGATCAACCTATTGTTTTATCTTATACAGGAACAGTTGATAATATTAGTCTTATAGAAACAATAACAATTACTGCAACATCAATTAATTATGATGAACTAGATATAGGAAAAACATATAGGGGAGATGATATTATTATTAAAAATAATGCAAACCCTGCAGACTTTGTAACTATCCCAGTTTCTTTTCAAAGGTCTCTATGTAAAGCAGGAGAAACTGGAAGTGATTTAAGTATTTCAGACATTAACATTGATAATAATGGAGCAGGTGATGATAATGAATGGTTCCTTTTAGATGAGATTGAAGTAGAAGTAGAAGTAACAAATGAAAATAATGATGATAGGATTAATGATATTTTTGTTGAAATGTTTGTATTTGATAGTGAAGGAAACAATGTTGCAAGTGATTTAGTTTTTTCAAGTAGTGGAGATGAAGAATTTGATTTAGGAAACATTAAAAAGGACGATAAAGAGTCAATCTTTTTTAAATTTAAAGTTCCAGCTGATTTTAATGATGGAGATTATGATTTAGTTTTCAAAACTTATAGTGATGATAATGAATATGGAGAAGAGGTTCTTTGTGTTATAAGTAATGAAGAATCAATAAGTGTTGAAAGAGAAAGTGATGAAGAAAAGCATATTATAGTTGATGATATAAAAGTTTCACCAACAATTGCTAAGTGCGGTGAGATGGTTCAAGTTTCTGCAGATGTTGTTAATATTGGAGATGAAGATTATGAAGACCAAGTAAGAGTTACTCTTTCAATCCCAGAATTAAAAATAAACCTTGAACAGAGTATAAGAAAAGATTTTGACCAAGGAGATTCAAAAGTAGTTGATTTTGATTTTACTATTCCATTAGAAACTGAAGAAAAGTTATACACTCTTGAGTTTAGAACTTATTATGATTATGATAAAGATGATGATACTTATAATATAGTATCTGATGATGCATTCATTTCACAATTAAGAGTTGAAGGAAACTGTCAAGTTGAAGCTAAATCTGCTAAAATAACAGCAGAACTTGATTCTGAAACACCAACAGCAATGCCTGGAAAACAAGTTATAATTAATGCTAACCTAGAAAATACAGGAGATGTTGAAACAGTTTACACTTTATCAGTTTCAGGAAACAGTGCATGGTCTAATTTAGTTTCAATAGATCCTCAATTAGTAACTTTAGCTCCTGGAGATTCAAAAGAAATTAACATTGTGCTTGCTATAGATGAAGATGCTAGTGGAGATAATGAGTTTACAATAAGAGCTTCATATGATGATTTAAAAACAGAACAAAAAGTAGTACTTAGTATTTCAGGTGAATCAAGTGCAGAAATGGGTCCTTTTGTTCAGCACCTAAAAGAAAACTGGTTTATCTACTTAATAATCATAGTGAACATAATCTTAATCATTGCAATAATCTTAGTGATTAGAAGCATGGTTGCACCAAGACCAATGTAAGGTTTTTTCTTTTTATTATTAAATAACTATTACCTGTTCTCTCTTTTTATAACCATTTATCAGTAACTTTCAAATCTGATATGGCTACTCAACTCTTACCTCATTAAGTTTATTAGTTACTAACTTGAACTACTCTTGTGTATAATTGTTTAGGATTACTTAGAGGATTAACAAACCTTTAAATACATTTTTTTATTAGCTATTATATGAAAAAAAAGGTGAAGAAAACTAAAGTTTCTAGAAAGAAAACCTCTAAACATAAGCCCAGTAAGGTCAAAAAAAATAAAAGTCTGCTAAAGGATAAAGCATTTTTAATTCCAATAAGATATATAATACTTTTAGCTTTTGTGTTTTCACTTCCTATTGTTTATAAGATATTTACCCCCTTAACAATCTATCCTACAGCTTATTTATTAAAAATATTTTACAACGTAGCAATTCATAGCAATATAATAACAATTGAGTATACTACTTTTATTCAGATTATTCCTGCATGTGTTGCAGGATCTGCATATCTTTTACTACTAATTATAAATCTAACAGTTCCTATGGGCTGGAAAAAAAGAATTAACTCAATCTTATGCTCTTTTTTAATACTTTTAATATTAAATATACTCAGAATCTTTATATTATCAATAATGTATCATGAAAGTGTTCCTTATTTTGATTTTACTCATAAGCTGTTTTGGTATGCACTTTCAACAGTATTTGTTGTTGGAATATGGTTTTATATGGTAAAGAAGTTCAAGATAAAGGAAATACCTGTTTATACTGATTTTAATTTTTTTATTAAAAATATAAAGAAAAAATAATAAGAGTTTAAGAATTTATATTAGTATCTTATAAACCTAAGGGGTGAGTGTTTTCTTACCAGATTAGAGTAGATTTATCTTGTAGTTATATAAGGTTATTAATATCTTTTTGTCATCAACTCAAAACCCTTTCTTCAATCTTTTCTAATTCTTTTTCATATTTTTTTCCATATTTTCTTATTACTAAAACAAACAATATTCCTAGTAAAAGCAAACAAACCATAACAATAAGATTCATTATTTCAAGAGATTCAGGATAACTAAAAACCCTTTTAACAGGAATACTTAATGCTCCTATAACCAACCCTAACAAGAAATAAAGCGTCTTACACCTATCTTTCTTAAAAAGAAAGCTTATTACTCTTGATATAACAAAAGCACCTACTATGGCTCCTAAAAAGAATACTAATAGTTGTTTTATGTTCTCAAGAGGACTATGTAAAGCATTAATTATAACATCGTATAAACCAATTATTAATAAGATAAAAGCTCCAGATATACCTGGTAAAAACATTGCACTAACACCTATAAATCCTCCAAAGAAAATATAACCTAAGGTAACATCAACATTAACAGGTATTAAAAAAGAAAGAATAATTCCAAATATTAATCCTAAAATACCAAAAATAATACTTTTAAAATTATGCTCTTTAATACTTTCAAATATTATTAAAGAAGAAGCTAATATTAAACCTATGAAAAAAGACATTGTATAAATAAAGTGATTTTCTAAAAGATATTTTATCAATCCAGAACCTAAAATCAAAGCAACAAAAATTCCTAGCAATAAAATAATTAAAAATCCTAAATCTATCTTCTTTGCATTTTTCTTAAACTCTTGTTTGTTTCCAATACTTGTGATTAATTTAGGTGAAAAACCTTTTACAGCATTTATCAATCTTTCATAAATTCCTGTAATAAATGCAATTGTTCCTCCAGAAATACCAGGAATTAAATCACAAATCCCCATTAAAACACCCTTTAAAAATAATAAAATTTTATCTTTCATTATAATTAATAATTTTTAGAACTTAAAAATGTTTAGATACTCTCAAATCTACCAGCATATTCTTCTAACATTAATAACATAAACTTTTCACTAACCCCTAATATCTCACAATCTTTAAATTCAATATCATAGCAATTTTTCATAGGATTATCAATTTTATTTTCATCACCACTATTAATTCTTATCACAGTATCAGTCATACCTTTTTCACAATCTGCATATTTTATTTTATTTTCATCAGCATGAGTTTTATTGGGTGAAGCTGATTTAACTTCTAATCCAGAATCTCTTAAAAAACCTGCAAGATTAATCATAGCAATACTACTATACTCGCATATTTGCATATCTGGATTAACAGAAATATAAACAGGATTATAACCTCCAATACTTCTTTTTGTAAACCCTATTCTATTATTTGGAATATTAACTTGAACTAAATCTGATTTTCTAGGATCTGTTCTAAAATTCATAGAATAATCTCCAGTTACTTGCCCTGTTGTACCTATAACCGGAAAATTAACATAATAAAGTGTTAAATCTCCTAATTTTGTTTTTTGAAAATCCAAACCTTTATATTCAAATTTATTTATAAAATTTTTATTAATAAAAGGAACTGCAATAATTATAACAATTAAAGCAATCATAAGAAAAACAACCCACCTTATCTGACCATCTTGTTTTTTTTCAATTTCTTTTGATACTTCTTCTTGTTCTTTTAACTCATCTACAAGATTTTCTGCATGAGTATCTTTATAATCGCTTTCTATATCTGTATCATCCCCTTTATCAATATTCTCTTTTTCTTCATCCATTATAACAAAAGAAATAATTCCTTTTTAAAGTTTTTTAATGTAGATAATATATGTTTATTCTTAATGATAATCTATCTTAGTAAATTATAACTCTAAATGCTTGAGATACTCTTGTGTATAATTGTTTAAAGATTACTAATAGAAAAAATTATTTTATCTAATTCCTAAAATATCAAATAAAAAAACATCTGCATATTTCGCACTATTTTCAGGATTTGCAGTTATAAAAATACAATTATCTTCTTGAGTAATTGTTTCAATTTCTCCATCTTTAGGTTTTTGATAAACAATCATTTTATCTTCTTTACAATCTTTTATAGGTAAATCCCCTTCACAATCTTCTTCATTTAAACAAGCATAACTTATTCTTAAGACAAACCTCTTATCTAAATTTCTGCCTATTTCATTAAAATGAAGTCCTTGTTCACCAACAAGATATAAAGGTTGATTAGCATAATCTTGTATTATTAAAGAATTTATAAAAATAATATCTTTTGTTTCTTCATGGTTATATGTTGTAATAAAATCATATCCTTGTAAATTAAAAACCCAATAATCATTTTGTTTAAAAGATTGAATACCATTATAATCTACTTTCTCAGAACTACCCTCATCCATCTTACTATTAAAAGCAAATCCAAGAGTACTAAAAACCATTAATAATATTAAAACCCCTCCAATAAGCCACATATTTCTTCTACTTTCTCTTTGCTTGTCTTTTTCTGTTTTAATTTTTCTCATGTTTATTAATAAGAAATATGCTTTAAATATTTAACTTATTTGTCTTAGGAACTTATACAATTACAAAGTAAGTCTATAATAAAGCAAGAGAAGTCTCGCGTCTTATGTTTAAAAGTTACTAATAAAATTCTATATATTAAATCTCAGACAAGAACTCAAGAAAAAAAAAGAAAAAAAAGAAAAAAAATAAAATTTTAGCAATTAAGCCGCGATAGGATATACTTGTTCAGTACCTACGTCAGTTGCAACACCCTCAAGTACCTTGTTAACAGCACTTACTGTTTGTGCTTTTTCATAACCTGCTACTAGCATAGCTATTTTCTCCTCATTATAAGGAGATGCAGCAGTTTTTATGATATATTCACCAGAACCTACACCTGTAGCTTCTGTGAAATCAGCAGTACATAAAGGAGAACTACTCCCTAACATTTTTGCAGCAACACTATTAATACAACTTCCACCAACTACAACAAGATTCTTTGAATCTACACTAGAAACTTCATTGTCTTTAACAACCAAAACTTGGCCGCCTCCTCCAGTTGAACCTGGAGTAACAGTAATGTCTCCTGAGCTTACAAACACTAATGGTTTAACAGCAGAATCAGGGATTCTAACAGTTATACTAGCAGGCGATGACGATGGATTTGAATAATCCACTTCAGCACCATATGCAGTTACAAAAGTTGATTTTGTACTATCTACATTATCTGCAACCCAAGTGTCTCCTCCACCAGCTGTAATAGATGTAGCAACTTCAGCAGCACTAGTTGCTGTTGAATTTGCATAAGTTCCAACAAATACTGGTCTAGCAGCAGTTAATACATTATTATCTCCATCTCTATTAGTATCATCAAGATACAATGTAACTACCCAATCTGCACCATCAGCATCTCCAGCAGGAGTTGGATGGAAATTCATACTCTCATTTGTGTCTGTAATGTTAATCAAAGCATTATACTTTGTTCTAACATAATTAGACAAAGAAGCAGTAGCACCAGCAGCCTGAGCTCCATCAGTATAATCTGCAGTTGTTAGATTCATAGTAAAATCATCTAAAGCAGCAGTACTTACATTTCCAAAATTAAATGTAGCTCCACCTAATTTCATACTAGCAGTAGCAGTAGCAGTTAAAGAAAGGTCTTTATCTCCTTCCCCTAAAATAGTCAACCTAAGTTTAGGATCAGTATCAGCTAATTTATCAGAACCTTTATATTGAGCAACAAAACTTTTTGCATTATTTGCAAGAGTAAATGGGTCAGCAGTATTTAAGATAAAATAGTCATTTTTTGTAATATTATGACCAGCATCTAAAACAAGTTTATAGCCTTCTCTATCTCCTCCAAAAACACCAGTAGCATTTACAAATACCAATGGAACATCAATAAGATTTCCATCATAATTCTCAAATTTTAGCTTCATTTTAGCATCTGTTGATTTTGTTACAGACATTTCTTCATATATAGTAGTATCAAGACCTTTGTATTCAATATCCCAGTTTTGACCAAGTATAGCTTGAGGTTTGTCTAAATCAGTTGCTTCACTTAACTTACCATTTTCTTTAATGAATAAGTCATCTTCAGCAGTCATATTAACTGCAAGATCTGAAATTGAAATATCTCCATTAGCAATTGTGCTTGTGATAAGAACATTAGCATCACTAATAGTTATAGCATTAACAGTCATTGAAGAACCATTAAATAACTCAATTTTATCTGCACCAATATAAATTGTTGCAGTCATTAAGCCACCTGAAAATCCTTGATAAGTAATATCAGAAACTCCAATATAAGTTCCATCTGCTAACTTATTAGTATCTCCAGCATTTAGCTTGTTAAGTGTTTCTCCATCAATGGTAAATTGAGCTTGTGTAGCTGATGAAACAACAACACTTATTGTTTTTCCACCTGCAGTAATCTCTTCACCATTTGAAACAGTTACTTTTTCAGCACCACTCATTAGAGTAAGCTGTACTCCACTAGTTGCATTTTCTGCTTTTGTTATAGTATAGGTTTTTCCTAAAAAAGTAATTTCTTCATCATCAATATCTTCTAATGTTGAAGTAGCAATATCTGATTTAAAATCTGTTGTAAAATCTAAATAGTATTTTGCAAAAGTATTTCCACTTACAATTTTGAAAAATAATCCAATATTTTCATCATCATCTTCTTGATATCCAACTCTTGATGAGCCTGCAGCTACATCTTCAAAGTAAAGATATTCTTCATATTTTGCAGTTCCTTTTTCATTTGAAATACTTCCTCCTGTTAAAATTGGAAGATCCTCTTTATCAATATAGGTTGTTATTTGCCTAATTGATTCATTTAGTTCTAAATCATCAGATGAAGTTCCAACTTGCCAGGCAGTACCTGAAATAGATGTTGATGTACCTCCTCCTGTTGTTAATGCATTTAAACTATCTTGTATATCTATAGCAGCATATACATCACTTACATCAGCATTAAGTCCTACTACAATAGCAGCATCTTCTGCACCTCCAACCACAAAAGGGCTTGGATAATTTGCAGCAGCTGCGAATCCGATTGTACTTGATAACATAACTGCACTTGCTAGAACAGTTGCTATCTTTTTAAAAGTAAACATTTTTTTTTAACCTCCTTTCATTGTATTATAAATTTGAATGTCTTCAAATAGCATATAGGGTATGGCTATTTTGACATCTTTATACTGTAATCCCTATAAGATACACTGTTTTTTCTGGCCAGTTTAAATTTCACCAATTTTTCAATTGATAATACTAAATAAACAAAGATTTCCTTTAAAAACCTTTCGTAGAATATCCAAAAAAAACAATCCAATTTAAACATTCCTTTATAAATCTTCCCTTACCATTTAATAATTAATACACATTTATAAAATAATAAGATTTTTTCACAATATTATAATAAGGTATATAATAAAACATATATTGTATAAAATAACCAGTATCAATAAGATATATATTCTAGATATATGGAAAGATTTATATACTATGCTTTCCTGTGTAAATTAACTAAAAAATAACTATTAGAAAAATAAAAATATTAATAACTTACACAATACAAGAGAAGTCTACTAAGCAAGAGAAGTATCGCGTCTTAAGTTTGTAAGATATCAGTAAAATCTATAAAATTATATACAATAAACCAATATGGCAAAACAATCCAAAACAAGAACAATCAATATTTCTGAAAAAGAAGGAACCTTTTCAACAATTTTCCAAAGATTTAAGTCTTCTAAGAAGCAAGAATCAGAAATTAACAGTCTAAGAAACATTTTAAGTAATGAAAAAGCCCGTCTTTTGCATGTCTGCAAAACAAAAAAACCAGAATCAATATATGCACTAGCAAAAATATTAAGCAGAGATTTTAAAGCTGTAAGGCATGATATTAGACTTTTAGAAAGATATGGTTTTATAGAGCTTATCTCATCCCATAAGCATGGAAGGGAAAGATTAAGGCCTGTTGTAGATACAGATCAGGTTATTATTACTATTAATTTGTAAGATTTATTAAACCTAACACGCGAGATTTCTCTTGCTTAAACATAGCAGACTTACTTTTTAATTGTTTATAAATTACTAGAAATACAAAATTATCTTCTTTCTTATATTTCATACCTTTATTCTTAAAAACAAAGAAAACTACTACAATAAAGGATAAAATTAAGCTTTTCTTAAAAGTCCATTATAAACAGTTTATTTATAGATTTAACACTAATTTCTTCATTTGTTGATAAAAGATTTTAAAAAACTAATAACTAGGATTCTGATTGTTATTTTGATTATTACTAGGTGTATTGTCTTGTTCTCGTTCTAATTTACTTAGCTCTTCTCTATCTTTTCTTAATTTTTCTTTAGCTTCATTTATTTTACTTTTTTTGTTTCTTATATCTTCTAATTCTTGTTTAGCTTCATTTAATTTTTTTTCAGCATCATCAAGTTCTTCATCTTGCCTATCTCCCCATTTCCTAACCTTTATATTATCACTTTTTTTAAAGCTTTTTCTTACCCCTGTTATAAGAAAAAACAATGCAACTAAAACAACAATTCCAATAGCAAAATAAAGTACTTTTCCAGAAAAAAAGTTTTTTGTATTTTCAATAACAGAACCTGTTACTGCAACTTCTCCATCTTCTACAATTTCTTCTTGAACTTCATCTGTTACAGTTTTCTCACCCCCTATATCCTCAGTTGCTTCATTTGTTACCTCTTCCTGAACTTCTTCAACAATCTCTTCCTCAACCTCAAACGGCTCATAATTAACAGTAGGATTATTAGGATATGGAACTAATATGACCCTATTAATACCCTCAGTCTTATATTTATTATAAATAAAGTATAATGAATCATTAACAAACTTAACCTCATTACTTCCTTGCTTAATAGCAATTGAACCTTTAATTAAAGGTTCAAAAGAAGTATAATTTATTTTAACTTCTCCAATAGAATCAGCATTTTGAACAAAAACTCCTCCAATAGGATCTACCATTCTTCCAGTAGCCCTATCTAAAACTCTAAAAGTAACCTCTGAATTAGGATATGTCTTTATAATAATTGGAATTTCATAACTTAAAACAAGAGGCATAACTAATACTAATAAAACCAAAATAATAGATATCTTACTTTTTATCATTCCAATTTCCTCTTTTCTTAAGTTAACTTTGAATAACTAACTTTTCCGAAGGAAAACTATCAAAGTTTATCTTAGAGAATTTAATTTTTAAATTCTCTTAAATTATCTAAACAATTTCTATTTATAAACTTTTTTGTTGTGTGATGGTTACTAATAAAACTAAATTATTAAGAAAAAATTATTTATTTTTAAAAAAAGATATTTATCCTCGGTAATAACAATAATTGCAGTAACCCGCAAACCTAAAACACTAGATAAAACCAACTAGTATCTTCCAAACTTAAGATGTAAGACTTCTCTTGCTTGATACAGTAAACCTCTCTTGTAGTTCTATAAGTTACTAATGTAATAATTAATTTAATAATGTATAAAAGAACTAGATTTTGAATCTTCTCTTGGTTTATAACTAACTTGATCTTCTATTTCAGCAGTTTGAAAATTTCCAAGAGCTTCTTTTAAAACTTCAACTTTATCTAAAGCTTCCCATGAAAAATCAGCATCATTTCTTCCAAAGTGTCCATATGCAGCTGTTTTTCTAAAAATAGGTCTTTTTAATTTTAAAGTTTCAATTATTCCTCTTGGTCTTAAATCAAAAGTATCATAAACTAATTGTGATATTTTTTCTTCTGGAATCTTATTAGTTCCAAAACAATCAACATTAACTGAAGTAGGTTTTGCAACTCCAATAGCATAACTTAACTGAACTTCACATTTATCTGCTAAACCTGCACCAACAATATTTTTAGCAACATATCTTGCCATATATGCACCACTTCTGTCTACTTTTGAAGGGTCTTTTCCAGAAAAAGCACCACCACCATGTCTTCCAACTCCTCCATAAGTATCAACAATAATTTTTCTTCCAGTTAATCCTGTATCAGCTTCAGGACCACCAAATACAAATTTTCCAGTTGAATTAATATGAATCCTTGTTTGCTCATCCATATAATCCTTACAAATTGGTTTTATAACTTTTTCAAGAATATCTCTTTTTAAAACTTCTTCTGAAATATCTTCAATATGTTGCTGAGCAATAACAATAGCTGAAACTCTTTTTGGTTTATCATTTTCATATTCCACACTAACCTGGCTTTTTCCATCAGGTCCTAACCCTTTAATAAGCCCTGTTTTTCTAACAACAGCTAATCTTTGAGTTAGTTTATGTGCTAATGTGATTGGTAAAGGCATTAATTCTTCTGTTTCATTACAAGCATAACCATACATCATTCCCTGGTCTCCTGCACCTTGTTCTTTGTCTTCTCCTTGACCTTCACTAACTCCTTGTGAAATATCAGGACTTTGTGCATGAATCGCTACCCAAACACCTGCATCTTCACAATCTATACCAAATTTAGGGTTTGTATAACCAATTTCTTTAAGTGTTTGTCTTGCAATTCTTTGCACATCTACAAAGCCATTTGTTGTAACTTCTCCTGCAACATGAACACTTCCAGTTGTAACCATTGTTTCAACAGCAACTCTAGAATCAGGATCTTGCGCAATAAGATTATCTAAGATAGCATCACTAATTTGGTCACAAACCTTGTCTGGATGACCTTCTGTTACACTTTCTGATGTTACTGTGTATTTTTTCATTTTTTATTAAATATATTTAGTATAAGTCTTTATAAAGTTTTTGGTTTTGACTCCTACCAAGTTGTAACAGTTATAATCTTTATTTAGTACCTATTTTTATTATTATAAAAATCTTAGGAATTATGCTTTTATAAATAAAGTTATATTTTAACATATATTTTAGAGTATTAAATAGAGTTTTTTACTAAATTTAACTCTCAAATACTTCCTTTACACACATCTAATTCTAGATATATATTCCCAAATCCAAAATCCCCAATAGGAATAGGATGATTACCTCCAACAATTGAAGAACAATTCATAAATTCTCCTGAACTAAGACTTAAAACCTCTTCATTAGATGTTTCTTCATCTTCTGATGAATAATAAATATCAAATTTATAAGCCTTATTTGGATGAGTTTCACCAACATTTAAACTAGCATCAAGAATATTTTTTAAATCTCCTTCAACAACCTTGCAAGAGTCTCTTTTATCATAACATTTTTTAGAACTTCCCTTGTAACAATCTTTAATTAAATCTTGCATTTCTCTATAATTAGGTATATAATCAATTGCACAACTTGTTGTATAATACATACTTGCTTCTAGTAAATTTGAGATTTCAACACTTGAATGCCCTCTAACATCATTACTATTAAACATAATTGTTAAAAATACAACTCCTATTACACTTACTATTAATACTATTAATACAAATCCTACAATTTCATGTTGAGCTTTATTATTTTCCATTATTCTTCAATCCTCTTAAATTCAGTTCCTGCAACTATTTTTGCAACTTCACATTTATCATAAGTTCTATCATTTTGAAAATCTTTTCTACATAAAGCAACAAAACTTGCAATAGCTCTTTCATTATCTACTTTTTTATCATAAACATTAAATATATCACAATCAGGATAATTTGCAAAAGTACATTCAACTAAATCTTCTTCTTCTTTTTCAAAACCACTTAACTGAATCACACTTAAACTACTAAAAGGCCAAAACTTATCATATTGACTATTGTTTAAATTAACTAAAGATATTAGTTTGTCTGCATCAATACAATTAACTTTTGCAGCAATACAACTTAATTCAGGAGTGTCTGCTAAACTTGTTGCAGCAGCTAAAGTTTTTTCTTCAGCAATTCTAGTTGCTTCATCTTGTATATTTACAAAAACAATAGATAAAACAAACAATCCAACTAATGCAAAAAACAAAACAACAGCTACAATCATAAACGCCATTTCTTGGATTTTTAGTTGAGACTTTTTGTTTGAAAATCCAAGCTTGAGAAATCTTTGATTTGTCATTGCCTGAATCTTTAATTGAGCCTTTGAAGATTCAGGAACCAAAAATTTTTTTGAATTTTTGTGGGCTTGGATTTTCAACTGACCCTTTTTTGAAAATCCAAGGTCGAGAAATCTATGATTTATCGTTCCCTGGATTTTTAGTTGTGATTTCTTATTTTTCCTCATTTTATTTTTTTACTTTAGTATCTATTACAACGATGACTAGAGCACTCCAATCTTGTAGTTTTACAGTTACTTATTTTCATCCTTAATTTAACTAACATTTATCGTCCCCAATTTTCATTATAATATAACATACAACCTGAATTTGATAATCTATTTACAGCATCAATCTCTTCAACATCTCTTATAAAAATATCTAAATCTCTTGAATCTCTTATATCTCTATCAATTAGCAAGCTAAGTTTTCCTCCAATTGTAGGTAAACATCCTTGTCTTTCCATTATTTTTATTTTTTCAAGATAAATTTTTGATAATTCATTAAACTTACTTTTTAATCTTTTAATATTACATTCATAAATATCAGGTGATGAAAAAATAGCAGCATAAACTAAATCTCCAGAATAATACACCCTTTCCTTATTTTTTTTATTGTAAACTTCTTTTCTTAATTCATTAACTATTATATCACATCCTCCTGTAGTATCAAAACAAACCTTAATTCCTTCACATTCTGAAGTTGAATTCATAAATATAATACTTTTTAAATTTAAATTTTCTAAATCTTCTTGAATATCTTCAGGAGCATCATAAAAACAATACTTCTTAGTTGCTGAAATAACAATACTCATATCTGCTATTTTAAAAGGCATATAAATCGGTTTTGAAAAAGCATAAATATTTTTTCCTTCAACAACATCTTCTGCAAAAATATACTTATTTAAAATAGGAACTTTTCCTCCCTCCTCTCTATATTCTTCACTTAAGGTTTTATCAGAAAAAGAAATATACTGCTTACCAAAAGGAGGATTTAATTTTTCAGTACAATCAAAAAAAATCTTTGATTCTTTATTAAAATTTATTAAATTTGCTTTTCCAGAAGCTAATCCTGTTTCTAAAGGGTCTAATAATACTGATAAGCTTGCAGCAGTTTCAGTATAACTTTCTTGTTCTGCAGTATCAATAAACTGCCCAGCAAAATAAATTGCAAGAAACAAGATAAATCCTCCTGCAATAATTGCAAATATCCAGTTAAAAGACATTGCTATAGCTTTTTTGTTCTTTTTTATCATCATGTTTAACTAAATTTCATTTAGATATTTATTTATTAAAACATTAATCATATTTTTAATATCTTTTACATTCTCTTTTGTTTCATCAATAGATATATTTTTTCCATAATAATTTATAGAATTTCTTATTTTTCTAAACCTATCAAATTTAATTGACAAAACTTCTTCACTTTTTTCTTTTAAATAATAAGTAAAAGCTTCATGGGAATATATTTTATAGCCATCTAAGGATGAAATTGCTTCTAAAATACTTCTTAAAACATCATAATAATTAACCATTATTTTTCGAGAAGAGTTTTTATTTATTTCTAATCTATCTAAGAATTTAAGATCACTATTTGCAGTAATAACTAATGATTTAACTAAAGCTTTGTCTGGAGAAGCTTTTTTTACATTACCTTCTTTAGTAAAATCTTCAAACTTCATCTAAACACCTCCCAAAAACCATAAAGGGTTATACCATTAATAATACTATTCATTAGTTCTTTATTTTTTTCTTTCATCTTATCAATCTCTTTTTTTGAATGAAGTATTAGTTGTATTTTATAACCTAATTTTCTTTCAAATTTTTCTAAGTTTATTTCTTTTTTTAAGGAACTTACTATTAATAAATCTATATCACTTCTAGCAATATTTTCAGCCTTGCTAAAACTTCCAAATAAAACAATAGCTTCTGGATGATTAAATTCCTCCGCAAGATAACTAACAATGCTTGATTCAGAAAGTTTCTCAAGATTATAATTAAGTTTTAATCTTTTAAATTTTTGACTTTCTGCATTTGCCTTAAATAAAAGATGATTTAATTTTTTTTCAGATACTAAAACTCCTTCTTTTTCAAGTTTCTTTAAATATTTCGAAACAGTAGTCGGTGATTTATTTAATAGTTTAGAGATTTGTCTAACATGAAACTCTGTTTCAGGTTCTTTTATGAAAAATTCTAATATTTTGTCCATTTTTTAAAACAATTGTCCATAATAATGAACAATTGTCCATTTTTAAATGTTTTGGTAAATTAAGGTTTTGGTATCAATTAAACTGACACGCAAGAATACCCTTGTTTATTAGATGGTTGTCCTTTCTTATAATTGTAAATATTCCCAAAGTATTGTTTTGATATCTTATTAATATAAACCCCTAAGTTACTCTCCCCCTTGTAATTATGTAAGTTATCAAGATAAATCAAACATTCTTATTTTATCTCAACTAAACCTGATGTTGATCTTTTTATAACATCAAAACTTACTTTACCCTTTATAACCTCAACACAATAAGGATTTTCAGAACTAGTTATTCTTTCTATATCTAGATGTGGAACATAGTAAGAAGGTATGTCGCATGACTTTTTTCTAGGAGAAAAAAACAAGTTATGTTCTTTATTACCAATATTTATATCTCTCCATATTTCTCTAGCTTCACCTTCTGATTCAGAACCTGCAGTTAAATCTGCAAAACAAACATAATCAATATTTGAAGGTATGTTTCCTTTAAATTCATGAATATCTTTTTGTGAATTCCAAGAGCTTTTAACATCATCTTCTAATCTATCTAAAAACATTCCAATTTGAGCACAGTCTCTTGATTTAAGAAAAGCATTAATAACAATAATTGCAATAACAATAAAAAACACAATTAAGATAATTGAAAATATAACTCCAAATGACATACCCATAACTTCCTGCCCTTTCTTATTAATTCTTTTTCTCACCATCTTTTTCATAGAGAACTTTGAATAATTTACTTTTCCGAAGGAAAACTTCTCAAAGTTCTTCTTAGAGAATTTTATAAATTTTCTATATAATCAATAAATAAACAGCATATATAAAACTTTTTAAGAAACCCAAATCTTAAATACTTTAATTATCTTTTTTAATCATGAAAAAGGGGCAAACAACAATATTCATAATAATAGCTATTGTAATAATAGTAATAGCAGTATTCTTTGTTGTTTTACAACAATCAAAAACAAATAAGTTTTTTTCAGCATCTGAAAATCAAGTTTTAATAAATAATCTTAAAACTCAAGTTAATTATTGTATTGAAACTTCCATAATGACAAGTTTAGAAAAAATAGGAGACCAAGGAGGATATTTTGAAAAACCAGATTATGCTTATCAAAACGAAAGTATTAGTGTTTCTTTTCTTACATATTATTATTTTGAAGATAAGATTTTAAATCCTTCAAAACAACAAATTGAAACAGAATTAGAAAAAGCTTTTGATTCAGAACTTAAAAGATGTACAGATTTAGTTAGTATTGAGGGTTTAAATTTAAAATTCAGACTTTTAAATCCTAATGTTTTAATAAATAAAAACCAGGTGTTATTCAACCCTTCTTTAGAAGTTAATATTAAATCACAAAGATATGCAATGAATTTAAATTTTAACCAAGAAATAACAAAAGATTCTTCTCTTAGTGATATGATTGATCTTGCTTTATTTATTTCACAATATCGGAAGGAAAATCCAGGATTTGATTGCATTAGTTGTTTAGCAGAATTATCAGAAGAAAAAAATCTTTATACTGAAGTTTATAATTTTGATGAGTCTTCAGTTCTTGTTACTATTTATGAAAATTACACTTTAAATGAACAATATCTTGTTTTTTTAAATAAATATGGAGATGAAAATGAATAAACAAATTTTATTATCCACCATTGTAATTATTCTTCTCTCAATTAGTTTAGCACTTTCTGAAGATATGGCAGGAGGAAGTGCAATTGAAGATACAGGAGGAGACACTACAGGAATAAATCCAAGCAAAGGTGTAGAAACTATAACTAAAGGAGATACACAAACTCCCAAAACCTTTAATTTAAATCAAGTTAATACTTGGTATAAAGACTGGAATAAAATAAAAAGTCAACTTCAAACAAGTAAAGAAGATATAAATACTAAATGGACAAAAGCTTCTGAGGAAGACAGAAATACGTGTTTGAATAATTTAATAAATGCAAAAAATCAAAACATAAAAGTAACTAATTTAGGTTCATCATCATTATCCTTAACAGAAGAAGGTAAATTAACAAATGGTAATACTTATCTCAATCCTGAAAAGCTTCCAAAAAATTTAGAATCTTTAGAATATAATGGTGAGAAAAAAGGTTTTGTTTATACTTTTAAAGATAACAAGGTTATGACAATGAGAACAGGAACTTTAATAGAAGATTATTTTGAAAGATTAATTATTTCTGGAACAGGGTGGCCTTCAGAGGGCTTGGTTTGGAATGGAAAGGGAAAATTTATTCAATCTGCAACAGGAGTTAACTTAGAAGGTGATTCAAAAGTTCAAGTTTCAAATATAGAAGCTCAGGTAGCAGATAAAAATCAACTTGCTTCTGTATCTTTTCTTGAGGGAGTTCAAGGAAATAAATATGTTAAGGGAAAAAATTTAGATGTTTTAATAAAACATTCTAAAGGATTAGGTTTGGTAGTAGAAGATTATGCAAGAGTAAAAATTCCTGTAGATATTGAAACTGAAGTTTTCGTTGGAGATGAAATAAAACCTTCAGGAAAACAATATGTTAAATTAAGTGAAGATGGACAAGAAATCAAAATTGAAGGAAAAAATATTGATGCAGAATTATTAAAATCTTTAACAAAAGTTGGAGCAGGCGGTGAAAATATTTTAGTAAAAAACAAGGAAATGAAATTTAGATTTAATGGAGATAAAACAGAAATAAACAAACCTGCAGAAGGATTTGAAGGAATTTATACTAATCTTCTTAATCCAGATGCAGAAATTAAAGTAACAGAAATTGAAGAACCTGCTAAGGAAAAAGAAGACCTTAAAATAGCTACCGAAACAAAAATTTCTGATACAAAAACTACAACAACAACCTCAGGAAATAAAAGAGTGACATATGTTAAAGTTGGAGAAGGGATTACATCTACTTCATGGGGAATGGATACATCAAGATCTCAATTTTCTTTAGGAGATGAGTTTAATAACTTGCCTAAAGAGCTTACAAAAGAACAATTTTATGCACAAGTTGTAAATATGCCAAAACAAGCTGAAATTACAACCTTATTAAGAGTAAGGAATATAAACAAAAATGATATATTAACAAAGTTTATAGGAAGTGCTCAAGAATTTGAGAAAATGCCTAATACAAGATTTACCTCAAAAGATACAGCAAATTTAAATGCTCTTTTAAATACTCCAGGAGTTTTAATGGATGAATATCCAAGAGGAAGCAGAATAGTTATTTCAAGTGGAAATCAAAATAATCCTCCAACTATAGGTTCATTTACAGTAACAAACCAGGCACAAACCGAATCTTTAAGAAATTTTTTCAATCATCAGATTGTTGAATCAAAAGATAGTGTTCCTGGAGGAAGTTTTTTTAATAATTGGTATAATATTTATCAAAATAGGTAATTTTTAATTAAATGAATATCCAGAAGCGCTTAATTTATCATGTTTTCTATCCATAAGATATCCTAAAAAGAGTAAAGTTCTAGCTCTATCCCCTTTAATACCTTTTTTTGTTAAATTCCTTAAATCAACATTAAGTCCATAATCTTCTCTATAAACTCTTTCAAAACCCTTTCTAATTTTAGAGTCATTTTGAATACTGTTAATATTAAACATTCCCCTATTTCTATCTGGATCTTTGATATATTCCATAAAATCTAAATAATGACTATTTCGTTGAACAATTTCTGGATGTTCAAAAATATATCCAACTTTTTTTCTTAAAATCTCTGCTTCCCTGCTCTCTGGATTTTTCTTTCCATTCCTATATTCTAGATAAGTAGGTAACAAAAAACTAATTTCTTCTCCTAATTGTTTTTCATAATCCTCTATAGGTTCATCATATTCAGGATTGTAATCTTCACCAAGAACTTTTCTAACATCTTCAACTCTCTGAGCAACAGCTTTTGGACCTTTACTCTTATGACTGCAACCAATAACATTAGCAACATAACCTGCTTCAACCAAACTTAAAGCTGATCTAAGAAAGCCTCTACGCGATGTTTGTTCTGAATCATCAAAACTTCTTATTCTTTGTAACAAATTTCTTATCATTTTCTTATTTTTAACAAGAATTTAGGATTTATAAGCTTTATGTTTTTGTAACTACTTTAAAATAACAATTACTTCCACTTCTTCTTTACTATAGAAACAATTCCTACAACAATTAATGCAATTAAGAGGATAATTAAAGAAATTATTATATACTTAGAATCTGATTTATTAAACTTGTCTGAAATTCCTTTATTTTCACTTATAACTTCTTTTTTATCCTCACTTACTCCTTCATCTGTAATCTCTTTAAAATCTTTTATATCAAAACCTGTTTTTGAAAACTGGCTTAACAAATCCTTTTCAATTTCAACTTCGTTTCTATCATAAACAACCACTTGGTAAGCATTTTCATAATAAGGAACATAAACATTAAAAGAAACATTTTCTAATTCAACTATTTCACTGCCTGTGTAATTCCCATTTTCATCACCATAATCATAAAGAACAAAATTTGGAACACTAAAATTAAGTTTTTCTAAAACATTTCCTTGTTTATTCATAATTTTTAGATAATATGAATTAAATCCAGAATTATGCAAATTCAAAATAACACCTTCATAAAATTCTATTTTAATAGAACTAATTTCTAAATTTCCATTATTATAATTAAGATTAAAATTATAATAATAAGGATTATTATCTATCGCAAGAACTGTATTTAAAATAAAAACTATAAAAATCATTCCAATTATAATTTTATTATTTTTCATTTTAACTCCTACTTTTAAACTGTTTAGCTTCATTAATATATTTCTCAATTGATGTAGTACCATAATCTAAATTAGCAGTTCTAAGTGCTAATTCATATTCTCCTTGACTTATAAATTCATATTTTCTTAAAACAGCAAGTTTTCCTCTATAAATTGGAGAATAAGGATTTTGATTACTTACCAAATTTGTAAATTTTGAAGGATTATAAATAATGTCACCAAAAGTTGCCACATCTTCAAGCCAACTAGTACTTCCATAGCCCCATGCAAATCCTTTAGTAGCTCCATCAACCCATCCTCCAGAAGGAGTATAACCTACGGACATCCATTCTGATGTAAACCTTCCATCATACGGGTTTGCAAAATCATAATTATGATGTATTTCATGTCTTATTGTTGTAGGACCAAAACCCCAACTTGCAATTTGAATATGGCCTCCTGGCCAGGCAAGACCCATAGCTCCCATAGCTCCTATTGAATCTGTGAACTCAATAGTTCTTAAACTATTAAACATTGGGCTTGGTAATCCAGCTAAGAGGTCAGTAACCCATTTAACACTTCCAGGATTATTTAAAACCCCATTATTATCAATAATATTCACTCTGCCACCTAAGAATCTTTTCATATCATTAACAGTTTTAATATTATAATAAAACCAAGAATTAGAAAATCCTCTTTTTAAAGAATCATATCCTTCGTAAGGAGTAGTTGTTTTAATAAAGTAAGGATTTGAACCATAACCAAATTCAACATAAGTCCCTATTCCTAACACATTTCCATATTTTGAAATTGGCTCAACTTTTCCATTTTTATTTTTAAAACTTTGAATCTCAATTGGAACTGAAGATTTTCCAACACCAAAATCCGTTATATGAGCACTTTTCAAATAATATAATTTTTCTTCTCCACTATGATAATGAATTGACCTATCATCAAAATTTATTACAAACTGATTTAAAGTATCTATTTTAGGAACTTTTCCATCATTATCCCTATTTTGTATTTTAACATAAGCTCCTTTTTGATTTCCAAGACTTTGCAATGCAAAATGATCATATTCATTTTCATATTTTATTCCATAAGGATTATTTTTTAAAAAAGTTACCTTAGGGCCTCTTGTATCAACATTAGAACCTGTTACAAAAACTCCTTTTTCTTTATTCATAGAAATATAAGCACCATCATAATTACCATTTACCTCTCCTTTAAAATCAATATAATTCTTTAACCCCTCATAATCATTTATAGCTTCAATGTCATTTAATTTAACTCTTCCCTTATAATCAAAATAATAATTTCCATCTTTGTACTTTAAAACATTTCCTTCAAAATAATTATTATTGTTGAATAAAAATTTATTAGCAGGAGTTTTAAATTCAAAAATTGTTTCTCCAGAATTTTTATTCATAGTGTTTATATTAGGCTTAAACTGAACTTCTCCCTTTGGTATTAATATTTTCGCAATACCATCTTTAAACCTAACTTCTGAACCTGCAGGAAGAGATATTTTTTCATTACCTAAAACATAAGTTCCTTCAACACTTGTTTTAAAATTAGCCTCTATAACTTTTCCATTTTTTTCAAAAAAAAGAGCAGCTTTTTGTCCATCAGAAGTAGATTTAAGGTTCTGAAAATTAAAAATGACTGATTTCCCACCATCACTATAAATAACTTCTAAGGATTGCCCATCTTCAAAAATATATTTTTTATTATCTCCTATTCTTTGTTCTTTTATATCTGTTTTTATCTCAAAAACAGCACTAACTAAACTAATTAAAAAAATCACAATTACAAATATTAATAAAATCTTTCCTTTAGAGAACTTTGAATAATTGACATTTCCGAAGGAAATCATATCAAAGTTCTTCTTAGAAAATTTTGAAATAGCTATTTTTTTAAAATTTCCTTTACTAAAATTATTCTTCAAGTAATTCATTTTCTACCTCATATCTATTTGCAAAATAAAATACATACTCCTCATTATTTATTTTATCTTGATCATCTATAATTGAAAATATAATCACTTCAGGATTAAAAGGATCATCATTCATAGAAACATAAACTTTATTTTCATAAGCAATATCTGAAATACAATTAACACAAACCCCTCCATGATAAAGCATTTGCTCTCCAATAATATTTTCTACAGTATCATAAATTGTATTTAATCTTGAAGGAATTTCACTATTAAACTTTTCAAAAGTATAAGTTTTTTCTGCTTTTTTTATTGATAAAGGATATTTAATCTTAAAAATAACTTTATCTTCAACAATTTCTACTTCACTAATTATTTCTTGTTGTTTAACTTCTAATTCTGGAAAATCAATAAAATTTTTTGTACAGAAAAATAATCCTTGGTTTAGATACAAAGAAAGTTCCTCTTCAATTCTTTCTTTAGTAGGAAGAAGATTCTCACCTTTATTAAAATAATAAGGAATATTTCCTTCTGTTGATTTTTCAGGCACTAAAAAATAACCTCCTGTCTGCCCAATATAATAAATAGCATCTTCTGAAGTTTTATCAACGCAATTCTGAACAAAAGAATAAACAGGTTCTATTTCTGAATCAATTCCAGTTTCAAAAATCAAGCCTGATTTTGCAGAAAAATATAATATTAACAAAGCTACAATTACAATTACAATTGCAACTATTATGAACACAGTTATCTGGGACTTTTTATTCCCTCTTTTTCTCATAAATAATCTTAGATAACTTACTATTTAAGGTTTTTTAGAATTATAAATATTCTATATTTTATTAGTTTTTGCAACTATTATTAAATATAACTACTTGAACTACTTCAATCCATAGTTTATATATTACTGATAATTAGTATATTTATTACCATTACATAATAACAACAAAACAAAAGATTTATAAACTCTTAATTCTTATAAATATTAAGAAAAATGGTAAACATTAAAAAACCAGGATTAATAGCAAAATTGTTTTTAGCAGGAGCTTGCTTACTTCCAACTTTGAATAATAATAGTGATGCTCAAGGTCCTAGAGGAGGTCATAGGTCTGGACATAGTGTTTCTGGTTCTCATAATTATAAACCTCCTTTTGGAGAAACTAGAGCACAAAGAAATATAAGGGTAGATAGGCAAAATATGCATGATTGGCGTATAATTAGACATGGAATATGGACAGTAGATAGAGCAATTCAAAGACAAAGAACTCATGATAATGAACAAAGAATTGATGTATTAGAAAGAAGATTAGAAAATCAAAGAGAAATTGAAAA
The DNA here is from genome assembly GCA_043811855.1 of archaeon. Lineage (GTDB taxonomy): Archaea > Nanobdellota > Nanobdellia > Pacearchaeales > GW2011-AR1 > ARS1285. The sequence continues at coordinate 23,773 of JBDRMT010000052.1, forward strand.
TAATCTTAGAACTATTCCATATCCAGTTGTTCTTAGAGGATATAAGGGAGATCTTAATCATAATGGATTTACTGAACTTAATGAACTTAGTGGTTTAAATCAAGACGTTTATAATGATAATGAAGGTCCTTTAAATTTTGGAATATTACTGCCAATAGCTGATTTTAAAGGAGCAAGATATGTTATGGTTCTTAAAGGTCCTGGAAATAAAACTATTACTACAAAATCTGGAAAAGTAGGAAATAGTATTCCTTTATCAGGTCTTAGCCTTAAAATTCTTATGAATAATCCTGGTCAAGGTCAAGGAACTTATGAAATTGATTTTTATATTAATGGAGAATATATTGGTGAAAGACAGTTTGAATTAGTTAAAAGTAGAAATCAAGGTTATATAGGTGAAGAAGCTCCTCCTGCTCCTCCAAGATATCCTGAATCAGCTCCAAGACCAATTGCAGTAGATGGTGATGATTATCGTAGAAATAGGCCTTATTCACCTGGAATTAATCCTAATGATGTATTAAAAGATCAATAATTTTATTTAAAAGTTATTAATAAAAATTATTTCTTTAAAACTCAAAACTCCATTCATCACTTTCTGGATTTTCAGCAGTTACATCTGAAGGTCTTAAAATAATAGAACATGTATTTGGAAAAGCTTGATTTTCATAACCATCTTTACATCTAATATAATAATTTTTATTTAACACCCATTCACCTGTATGAACTTCTCCATCAAAACTATTCATCTCAACACCAGATTCAACTTCAAAATTACAATTAGTATTTGAATAACTACAAACAGCCATTTCATTTGTAATTATTTTTAATTCACTGCTTTCTTTATAAGCTCTTACAACCAAAGGAGCATCTCTGTCTGTTTCAACTTTAAACTGTGTTGAACCATATGCTGCATTTCCACCTAAATCAATACACTTAAAATAATAAACATAATCTCCACTAACTAAATCTTGTCTCTGTGTATGTTCATTAGATGAAGTTTCTAAAAATAATACATAATCTTCTTCATTTGTAGGTTTACTATTACTAGCATCATTATAATAATAACATAATGCTTCTCCATTTTGATAACCATTATCTGTTTTAATTGTTAAGAAAACAGGTACTGTATCTGTTGCACCTCTAATATTTTTATCAGGCCCAATCTCAAGAATATTCAAAGGTTGAGTTCCAATAAGAACATAAGGATAACTTTGACTATTTACATTTCTATCTCCTTCAGGAGAATTAGGTTTATCTTTACATTTGAAATAATAATTATTTTCTTTTCTATCTAATATTCCTGTTAAAGTGGTTTTACAAGTATAAACATTTTTATTATTCATTTCCCAAACATGAGTATTACATTTCATTTCTTCTTCCATATTATCATAATTTTGATCTGTTCTTGACCACTTACATTCAGAAGGTTCATTAACATAAACTTCTAAATCAAAACTAGTTTGATTATACTGAACAGGATTTCCAGAAGGAATATTTGTATTAACAATTATAGGAGGAGTAGTATCAGGACCTTTATCAACACAAAAACTTACTGAAAATGCATCTTGATTAAA
>JBDRMT010000053.1:0-31419 GCA_043811855.1 archaeon
ATATAGTCAAGAAATTCTATAAGTTATTTAGCGATAATGAATTAGAAGGTTGGCAAAAGTGGTATAATAAAAATCGGAAGAGCTTAGGTATTAAAGACTATCCTGAAAGACTGTATGTTAAGAACTAAGGTTTACTTAACACTTATAATTGTTACCCTAATTAGTAATTACACAATTAAGATTATTCACAAAACATAACCATCAAAAACCTTCCATTCTTCATTATCCATTGTCCACTCAGCAAATATAGCAACTCCTAAAAAATCACTCTTAGTCTCCCTATATATAGTCAAAGAATTTTCAATAGTTTCTGGATAATCTTTATGAGTTGGAACTCCTAACATTAAATTAGAACTAAGACTAATTTTACTTAGCTCAACTAACTGCTTTTTAACATAATCTTGATACTCTTCTTTATTACTTAAATCAGAATCATAACCTTGAACAGAAATTAAATTAACTCTTTCAGAAACTTCTCTAAAAAATTCCAAATCCCATTCCCACTCATTATCTGTTTCTGAACCAACACTTCCTGAATAAACAACAATAATAGAACTACTAGGAAAATCTTTATTTATCTTATCTAATAATTCAAGATAACCCTTTCTATCTGTAACAGGCTCTATATCAACAAAAATACCATCAAAACCTATGCTATCTAAATAAAGATAATCATTAATAAAATTATTTTCAAAACCCTCATCTACATCATAATTATAAGTATTAATCTCACTATAAGGTAAAATAATAAAATCATAATTATTTTCTTTTTCAAAACTATCAACACTATCTAAAAAACTAATTATTTCTTCATTACTAGTTTCTAATTTTCCATCCTTACCTGTATCTCCAACATCTACAAACAAATATTTTATCTTATGATTCTTTAGATTATCAAACTTACTTTCATCAATCCAAATATTTGTAACAATAGCATTTATATTATTTGTTTTAACATAGCTATCAGATTCAATATCATCTTCTAAAAAATTATTAGTACTATCCCAAAGAACAAAACTAAATACTATAACTAAGATTATCAGTAAAATCATAATTAATATTTTATTTTTCATTTTCTATATCTTAATAATATTATATATAAATATTTAGATAGCTCTAACATAAGTTTTGTTTAGAGTTATAAATAGAGAACCTTGAAGTAGAAAGAAAGACTTAAATACTATAGCTACCTATAACTAACTATGGTAACAACAATACAAATAGATGAGGATTTAAAAGAAAAACTAGATGAACTAAAACTCCACCACAGGGAAAGCTACAATGCTCTTATCCAAAGAATTCTTGAAAATTGCACTTTAAATTCTATGGATAATGAGAGTTTAATTGCAACTATAGAGGTTTTATCAGACCCTGATCTAATGCGAGGAATAAAAGAGGCATTAGAAGAAGAAAATAGAGGAGAAAAAGGAACTTCTTTAGAAGATTTAAAAAAGGAATTGAAACTTTAAAATGCATGAAATAATTTTTAGAAATCCTGCAAAAAGATTTCTAAAAAATCTAGATAAAAATTCTCAAAAAAGAATATTAAAAAAAATCGAAAAATTGAAAGAAAATTCTAGAATTGGGAAACCTCTTACTGGAAATCTAAGAGGACTCTGGAGATTAAGACAAGATAATTATAGAATTATCTATAAGATTAAAGACCAAGAATTAATTATTTATGTAATGAACATAGGAGATAGAGGGAGAGTTTATAATAAATAATTGGTACTAACTAAAATATTATCTTAACTTGTTTATCTATTGGAAACTTAATATCAAAGAGAATCTTGCCTTGATTAGTAAATCTAAAATCAACTTTATTATTATCTACCAAAACCTCTGAAGGAATAGTAAGAGAATAAAACTCTAAGGTTAAATCCTGATTATAGACATTACTAGTAAGATCTGATTTTATCCTAAAACTTATCTCATTATCTGTCTTTATTAGATTATAAATATAAGAACTATCTCTTAATTTAATATACTTAACAACATTTCCAATAGTATCTACCCATAAATTCTTTTCAGGCAAATAATCTATAACTCCATCATCATCACACCAGTTATGAAAAACAAGATTAGCCCACTCTTCTCTTTCTTCAGCTAAATCAACTGTATTATAGTAATCAGGAGGTTCTAAATCTTCTCCTGGATAACCAATTGAATTAAAAGATTTAAGCTCATAAAAATCTTCAGGAGTTAATTTTTCAAATTCATTAAAATTATAACCTCTTGCTGATAAAAAATTCCAATTATTTTCTATTACACTTGTTATGCTGTCTGTTGTAAAACCACAAGGATAACAATGGCTTATTATTTCTTCTCTTTGAGCATCAGTATTTGAAACAATATCTACTATGTTTTTTTCTAAATCCTTAATATATTCTTCATCACTAACTTCTGAACAAATATGACTTTGAGTATGAGTTCCTAGTTCATGACCATTGTTAAACATAGCATTAAATTCATTCCATTGAGAATTATTATAAGTGTTTGTTTCTGTTAAAAAATAAGTTCCTTTATAATTATTTTTATCTAATTCATCCTTACAACTTGTAAAGTAATCATCAACAGATACTGAAACAGCTCCTTTTTCACAATTTTTCCATTTACATATATTAATATTAATATCTGTTTCTATTTTACACTTATTAGAACATCCATCTCCATTTACAACATTTCCATCATCACATTCTTCTCCTGTATCTAATATATTATTCCCACATATAGGATTATTAGTTTCTTGAGATTTTCCACATAACTGAACAGCATCTGTTGAACTCCATGCCCATCCGCAAGTTTCTAAAACAACACTATCTGCATAAAAACCATCTAAATCTTTTTTTAATACACAAGTACTATCAGGACCTGTAAATACTAGTTTCTCCTCACCTGTTAAACTATTTTTTAACCATATCTTATCAATACACATATCATAATCACCAAATACAGTTAGATTAGATGCAAGAACAGGCTTATCATACTTAAGAGTTAAACTAGCTTTTACATTCCAATTTAAAGGACTCCAAGTATAACCATAACCACTCCAAGAAGTACAAGTTCCAACCTTAGGAGCATTAGGACTTCCAGTTGCATAAACAGCTAAATTTCCTAAACTATTTTCAGAACTAGCTGTTGCAGAACTTGCATATTGACAAATAAGTTTATTAGCAACTGTCTCTATCTTACATAAACTAGAACATCCATCACCATTAATCAAGTTTCCATCATCACATTCTTCACTATCTTCAATAATATAATTTCCACACTCAGTAATAATTATCCCCTCATGTCTTAATGAATAAACTTGCTCTGGAGTTAGAAGAGTAATATCTTTGTCTTGGTTAAGAGTAAGAATAGTATCTGTATATATGTTCCACTTTTCAATATCTAATTTATTATTGATAAGTTTATCTTCAAAATCCATATGATGAGTCCATAGAGGTATTACAGGACTGTTATTAATATATATTATTCTAGAATCATTTAAATCAAATTCTTTTATTTGTTTAATTAATTCTTCTTTAGAATAAAATACTGTGTCTTTTCCAACCTCTCCATTTTTTGTAAAACTAACACCATATTCCACAACATCAAAATCTTCTGTATTTGTAAGAGGTTCAAATCCTCCTTGCAAATAAACATCAAAATAACTAAAAAATCCAAGTTCTTTAAGAGCTTTTTGTGTATTAGTATCAACTTCTGCATTGAGATGATTGTAAGCAGTAGGAATCTTAATATTATCTGTTCCAAGAATAGTTTTCATCTTATTAATATAGAATTCTCTATCACTTTTAATTATATTTTTCTGCTCTTCAAATGAAAGATTATAAAGTCCTCCAGAACCATACCCATAAGATCCTTTTTGTAAAAGCTCTATATTAGTGCTTTGATACATTTTTTTAAATGGATTAGTAAAACTGTCGTCATCTATAATATCTCTAGGATAAAAACTAAATGTTCCCGGAATATGGTTATAATCATAAAAATTAAGTATGTGACCATAAAAATATAACCAGTCTTTATCAACATCTCCAGATATATCTCCTACATATGGAACAACATAAATATGTTCTCTAATAATTTCTATTTTACACTCACTTGAACATCCATCTCCATTAATCAAGTTTCCATCGTCACATGTTTCACCTGCCTCTAATATGCTGTTTCCACAAACAATTACAGGAATCTCTATCTTACAACTACTATCACAACCATCACCATTCACTAGGTTACTATCATCACACTCTTCACCAGTTTCTAATAGATTATTTCCACAAACAGGTTCTGGTATTTCTACTTCAGTATTTCCACATAACTGAACAGCATCTGTTGAACTCCATGCCCATCCACATGTTTCTAAGATAACAGTGTCTGCATAAAAACCACTTAAATCTTTTTTAATAATGCAATTATTTTCAAAACCTGAGAAAACCAGTTCTTTATCTCCTGTCAAGCTGTTTTCTATCCATATATTGCTTAAACACATATCATAATCACCAAATACAGTTAGATTAGATGCAAGAACAGGTTTATCATACTTAAGAGTTAAACTAGCTTTTACATTCCAGTTTAAAGGACTCCAACTATAACTATAACCACTCCATTCACTACATATTCCGGATTTAGAAGCATCTGGACTTCCAGTTGCATAAACAGCTAAATTTCCTAAACTATTTTCAGAACTAGCTGTTGCAGAACTTGCATATTGACAAAGATCACTTGGATTAGCTAAACTTCCTGAATTACTTGAAGAATTTAAACTTGCCATACTACTTAAGCTTGCAGAACTGCTTGAAGAACTTGTAGTACTTGAACTGCTTGAGGAACTAGAGCTACTTGAAGTACCTGAAGAACTTGAACTACTTGAATAAATTACACTAAAGATTCCACCAATTTCTTCACCAACACTAGCCTGATTATAATCTACACTTTCTCCTAATATTATTTTTTGCTTTTCAAAAGAAAAAGATTCTATATTTACTTTTGGAAGGATTATTACTAATAAGATTATATTTATCAAAATTACTACTAAAATCAAGCTTAGTAATGAGGTCTCTTTCTTTTTTTTCATTTTAACTTCTCATCTTTATTGTTTGAACTTCAGCTTCTGGAAAGCTTCCTAAACAAAACAAAGCATCAATTGCAGCCATATTAGGAATAAAGCCAGGAAATTTCTGCTTATAAACAGGATGATTAAAATCCTGAAATTCAAGTTTAATATTTTTATTTTTAAAAGGATTTAAATCTAAATACTCTTTTCCACCAAAACCAGAAAGATAAACATCTGCATTTAATTCCTTGCATATGTTTGCTAAATCTTCAGATGCATCTGATTCAGAATAATTATTCTCTTTAAGACCTAATTCACTAGCCATAACAATCTCACAATCAATATTAAAAACATCTTTTAAAAAATTTATAATCTTCATATTTAAACTAAGAAGCTTATCATCAGAATTATCAAATATAAACTTTAATTGAGCATAAAATTCATCAAAAAACTTACTTCCCTTATAACTTGCTTTAATCTCATTCAGCATTCTAATATTCCAACCAACATTTTTAATCTCATAGTCTTTTTTTATTAAAATATGCATAATATAATCTTCTATACTTTCAACAGGAACTTTTAACCATTTAAACTGAGGATTATTAAAATTGTCATTTCCATTTATTCTTATCCTGTTTCTCTGATGATAATCTTTTTTAACAAAAAGAACTTCATCCCTGATTACAAAAATATCAGATTTTCTCATCTTATCAAAAAACCCTAAATAAGGCATAAAATTTGGCTGATGAGCAGAAACAATTATTTTAGACATTTTCTCCTTCCATATAAAAGTGATTTAATGCAAAAGCTTCAGCATATTTTCCTTTCATACCATTACCATTAACAGAAGCAATACTCTTAACCCACTCAATATTTACTACACCTTTTTCAACCTGACTTTTATAACAACTTAATCCTTTTATTTTCTTATTTAAATGCTCTTCAGAAAGCTCAATAAAAATATGAGGCTCAAAACTAACAGTATTTGATGGACCTTGAAACAAAAAAAGTTCTGGAATATTTCTTGCAGCAGAACTAACAGATAAACTTAAGTTTCTATGATCCTGATGCCTGTCAGTAGTAGGATGTGTATAAACCCTGGTTATTTTAAATATCTTTATATAACTTTCAATAAAATTAACAGTTTGATAATCATCAGTTATACTTCCATCTGGAAAGTTTCCAAAAACAATATTTGAATCACTTACACCCATTGTTCTTAAAGAATCAAAGCATTCTTCTCTATTTTTAGAATGATTTCCTTTTTCTCCATTGCTCATAACTAAAACATAAACTTCATCTCCTTTTTCAAGATGTTTTACTAAAGTACCTCCACCTCCAAGTTCAATATCATCTGGATGAGCCCCTACAAAAAGTACATTCATTTTAAATTCCTACATTTCTTATTTTGTAAGAGTAAATTTCTATTATAAACACTTTTTTAATAAGAAATAATTTTCACATAATCTATATACTAAAAACTATTTTTCTAAGTATATTAGATGTGCTTACTTAAAATTAATGAATTTAACCAACTAAAACAATATCTAATGTAGGATTTCCTTCAAAAACAACTCTTCTGCCCTCACCAGAAGCCACAACACCTTCATATTCTCTTGGAGAAATAGGTTTTAATGCCTTATTCCCTCTTTCTACCTCTAGAGAGGAGTAGGAGATCTTAAATAAAGAATTGCAGGTTCTTCTAATTGATAATTATAAGACATAAAAAAATCAACTAAAAAGTATTATTTAAAGATTTATATATTATTTTCTACCTTTTATAAAATAATAAATAATTCCAGCTATAACAACTACTACTATTATTATAATTACCCACCATAACCAACTTAGTTGCATTTCTTCACCATCATCTGTTGTTGTATCATCATCTGTTGTATCATCTACTACAACCTCTCCAGTAGTATCAACTCCTGTTTCTTCACTAATCTCTTCATGTATGTATTTAATAATTAAATCAGCTTTACCATTAACAATTGCTACTAATTTAACATAAACATCAGAAAAACCATCATTATCAACATCTACTCTTGCTTCTTCTCCTGAATCTAATTCAACCTTAACAGGAACACTTGTTATTTCAACTGTAGCCTTTGATGTACTAACACTAGTAACACCAACATAATGTGTTAAACCATTTATTTTTATCCTTACTCTTTCCTTTAATCCTAATTGCTGATTAATTGTTTCTACTTCTGAAAACTCTTTATTACTCATTATTATTGTTTTTGAATAAGTTGTTCCTCCAGAACTTCCACTACTAGTACTTGAATCTCCAGAACTAACTGTATAAGAAGTTGTAGTAGTTGCAAGATTTCCAGCCATATCAGTAGCACTGCAACTTACTATAAATGTTCCTACATTAGCAGTAGAAGGAGTTGCATTATAAGTAGTTAAAGAAGTATTAACACCTGTTAAAGCATCTGTAACACTACAAGTACAAGTTACAGTATTTAAAATACCAGCTGTATTAGGAGTACAACTATAAGTAACACTTGGATCAGTATTATCAATAATTACACTAATATCCTCGCTAAGATTCATATTTCCTGCAGAATCATTTACATAAAATGTAATATTATAAGGACCATCACTAACATTAAGAGTATTATAAATATAAGTAATAGAATTTCCACTTATTGTTACTCCTCCAACAAATGCTCTTTGTCCACTTCCATTAGTAACATTTATATGAAGTGAACCAATTCCTGTTAATGCATCTAGAACAGTTACATTTAATGCAAAGTTTCCTGAAAGATTACTATTATTAACAGTAGTAATATTAATATCATATGGTCTTGTTCTATCAATAGTAATATTAGCAATTACAGTCTTATTTAAATTACCAAAAGTATCATTTACCCATGCAGTAATATTATAACTACCTTCTGTAAACAAGCTTGTATTCACTGTAATATTCCAATAAGTAGCAGTTGAATTCACACCAACATAAACAACACCTTTACCATCTGTAGTATTTGTTATATTAAATGTTACGTTTTGAATATCTCCATTATCTGTAGCACTAAGAGTTATATTTATAAGCTCTCTCTCAACTGAAATATTAGAAAAATTAGCATTTGTTACTGGATAAACAATAGTAACACTTGAAGGTGCAGTTGTGTCATTAACCTGAATAGTTATATTTGATTGATTATTATTAATAGGACCTTGTGTTGTACAAGTAGAAACATTTAAAGTTGTAATAGAAATATTATAAAGACCAGGTTCATCAGCAGTTACATTAAACCAAAATGCCCTTGTTCCTATCTTACCTGTTTCATTAATAAGAAAATCAGCACCTATTGTTTGATTTTTCCACATTAATACAGTACCAGTAGCAGTAGTTGTAGTAGAAAAACCAGATTCATTAACAGCAGCTCCTGTACCATTCCACCATGCTGTAACATTAAAACCTAAAGGAACAGTTATATTAACATGAGTAATATTACCACCACCATCATCACCTGAAATATTTATTGTTAGATTAATAAGAGTAGCTTCAACAACTCCACTTTCATTCATAGTAAAATTATAAGTAATTGATGTTCCGATTGTTGCAACAATATGATCTGCAATTACAAAACCAACTTGAAGAAAAACAATAATAGCAATTACTACAACAAAAATAGAAATTAATAGTTTAATATCACCTTTAGCTTCTTTACTTATCACTTTAACACCCTTTTTTATAAATTATATAAAACTTTTCTATTTATAAATGTTTTGTTTTTAATTACTAATCATTAGTGAACCTATAAATCTAGTTTTTTTTAATTCCTCGTCGATAAAATATTTTTTAGAATTTTTTAAACCAAAATCTTAAAAACCTATCTTTATAATTATATATTAATGAAACCAAAAAAACAAATCAAACAACAAAAAAATAAAACAAAAGCTCTTGTATTATTTTCAGGAGGTTTAGATAGTAGATTAACAATAAAAATTTTACAAAATCAAAAAATAAAAGTTGAAGCAGTTTTTTTCCAGCTTCCTTTTGAAGCGAGGTGTTGTAATGATTTTTGGTGCATATTTAATTACTCTCAAAATCAAAAAATAAAACTTCATGTAGTTGATTTTACAAAACCTCCTTTACTTAATCAGTATCTTAAAATTATAAAAAAACCAAATCATGGATATGGTTCTGCTATGAATCCTTGCAAAGATTGTAAAATCTTTATGTTTAAACAAGCAAAAAAACTTGCTAAAGAAATAAATGCTAATATAATAGCTACAGGTGAAGTAATAGGTCAACGTCCAATGTCTCAGAAAAAAAAAGACCTATTATTAATAGAAAGAAAATCAAACCTAAAAAACAAGATTTTAAGGCCTTTATGTGCAAAACTATTGCCAGAAACTACTTATGAAAAGCAAGGATTAGTAAATAGGGAAAAACTCCTATATATAATAGGAAGAAACAGAAAAACACAGATAAAATTAGCAAAAAAGTACAAAATTAACTATCCAAGTCCAGGTGGAGGGTGTTTGTTATGCGAAAAACAATATGAGAAAAAACTAAAGGATTTTTTTAAACATAAAAGAAATTCAAAGATAAAACCAGAAGAAATAGAGCTTTTAAACATTGGCAGGCATTTTAGAAAGAAAAATAAGATAATTCTAGGTAAAAATCATAAAGAAAACCAAAAATTAGAAATTTTAAACAAATCTCTTAAATACAACATTATAATCTCAAAAACACCAGGTCCAACAGCTATTTTTAAAGATAAAGATGATTTAAAAACAGCAGAACAACTTATGATAGCATATTCAAAAGCATCAACAGAAAATCAGAGAAAAAAGTTTGAAAAATTAAGGGTTTAATAATGTTTAAGAGGTGGAGCTTTTCCATTTCCTTTAGGCTCATCATGAAAATACCTACCTCTTTCTAGTTCATTTGCAAGTCTAAGCTCTGCAGGAGTACAAGGAATTGATGCACTATCCCATACCCTTACATAACCTTTACGATCAGAACCATCAATTGGTGGAAATCCACTTCCATCAAAATCAAATAATTCATCATCACTTAATAAACATCTAAGTTCCTCAGCTTCTTCACCTGATATTCTACTAAATAGTACCATAAAAATTATAGTATTATTCTGTTTTTAAACATTTCCATAGATATTAAGCAGCTTCTCTTAATCCTAAGAATAATCCATGCATATCTTTTCTTAAAACAAAAACTATTTCATCACCTTCTAATAAACCTATTCTCTCCTGAAGTTTTTTTCTTAATTCAGGACTAGGCAAATGCCCTTTAATACCATAACAAAAATCTGTTTTAGGATTTTCAACTATAATATTTTTATCTGTAAGAGATTGAACATCTACACCTTTAACAAACCCTTCAGAAACAAAAACAACTCCTTGATATTCAGATAAACCATAGTCTCCTTTTAAACCAGAACCAGGACCTGCTCGTCTTATATATCTTTCACTAGGAGCACCTAAAAAAGCATATGCAAGAACAGGATCTTTACCATTTTGATAAGCAACTACAGGATAAACTACTCCTAAGTTAAATAAATCAGTTTTACTAGTTTCTCCAAAATCTACATCATCTATTACTCTATCCTCTAACATATTATATAACCACCCTTAGAATCATGTAAAAACGAAAAATTACTTTATAAACATTACTATGGATAAAACTACCAAAACTTTCGCTAAATTGTATGAAATGGGAAATGAAAAGTGGTTGTTTATTCATCAGGATGGATTAAACAAGATAAAGATGTTCCTTGAACATATCTACTAGGTTCCATGTATCTTTCATCTCCAAAAATAGCTTTTCTTAAATCTTGCCATGTATCTATGGGATAATGAGATCCGTGATAAACAGGAGTTTTATCTCTTAGAATAGAATCCCAAAAATTCACCATTCTCCTTTGGAACTCTTCTGCAGAGACTTCTTCTGCAGATATTTCTTGAACTGCTATAGGAATATTCCAACAAAAACGTAACGCAGTATTAAAGAACTCTATTGGATTTTCATTATCCCATTTTGAATAATAAGGTTCTCCTGAAGAAGTTAATTCTTCAATTGATGGTGTTACTTGGTATGGCAAGCCAGAAGGCCATTCTCCATGTTGTTCCTGCTTTAAAAATAATAAATCTCTATCTCTATTAGAATTCCCACGACATGTCCCTATTTCTATTGTTTCCCTACTTATAAGTATCTCTAGCTCTTTAGAAATCCTTTTTTTATCTAAGTATTCTACTTTTGTATAAAATTCTGTTGTCATAGTCTTAATCTCAGAATCAAATTCTAGAGCCTCCTAACCTCAATTATTTCATATAACCTAACCTTTTAAAACCTTTCTGAAAACTAAATAAACACCTGATTATTCATACACAAAAGCGAAACAACCTATTAATTTCTTACAAACAAATCAGCTCAAAACTTTCCCTAAGATTTTTTTTCTTTCTCCATCCTGTCTATAAAGCCCTTAATAAACTTTTGATTTTTCTCTCTATCTATTACTCTTCTAACCTCATAAACCTCTCCACTACTTATTAACTTTTTCTCACCTTTAATTTCTACACCACCTTTTTCAAATACATTTCTTGTTATTAATAATTGTTTATCAGAACTTTCTGCTAATCTTTTTGCAACAACAATAAAATTACCTAAAGCAGTAAACTTCAACTTCTTATCCTCAATTTTGTTAATAATCTCTCCATTATTTATTCCAATTCCAAAATCAATTTTATCTCTAAATCTCTTATTATGTTCTTTTAAAACATCTGATATTTTTTCAGCAGCTTTTACAGCTTCAACTTCATTTTTATTATTATGAGTCATTAGAGGACTAAACATAATAAATATATAATCTCCTTGTTCATAAACAGCACCTTTTCTTTGATAAGCATGTTCAATAGCTTTTTCAAGGCTATTTTTCTCTACTTGACCAATCTTGTTTTTAATTTTAAGAACAAGAGCAACAGCAGGAGTTTTATGGCCCTTTAAAACCAAGACCTGATTAGCTTGACTATGGCTACTTTTTGTATCTCCTAATTTGTTACCTTTAGAAATTTGTTTCTCACTAGCTTGCCTAACCTCATCATCATCTTTAATATTATCAATACTTTTTACTTTTTTCATTTTTTTATCAGAATGAATAGCAGTAGATTTTTTCTTTAAAACTTTCCTAATAAAAAATAATAATATAACAATTAAGATTATAATAATAAAAATCCATATTAATGGACCAAATGAAAGAGAAAATTTTCCATCAGAATCAAAAACTCCAATAGCACTTCCTGTTAACATCACACCATTAACTGAAATCTCACTTTCTCCATCAGTAACTTTAACATCATAACTTCCTTCTGATCCTGTTAACTTAAAGTTCTTACTTTCTCCCATATCAAGATAAACTTTTTTAATAAAAGGTTTTCCATTTAACTCAATTTCAATATTTTTATTATAAATCATATTACCAACATTTGTAACAGTTAAAGTGTCATTAATCAACTCAAATTGAGCAATAGCTTTTTCATTAATAAAAACATCTTTATTATTAGAGATTTCTCCACTAGAAAGCTCAATATTATAATAGCCTGAACTTAAGTTTCCTGGAATTTTATAAGTTATTGTTTCTTGCGAATCAACAATCTTTTCAAATATTCTTTCTGAGTTTATATCTTTAATAATAACAGAAACCTTATCTGCTATTTGCATACCACTCTGATCTAAAAGATTTGCTTTAAATTCAAGATTACTTCCTGGATCAAAATTTAAATCATTTAAAACCAATTCAATATCACTTAAAATCTGAAAAACTTCTAAATTAGAAAATGCAGTCCCTTCACTTGCTCTTTCACCAAACGCTTCTTCATAAACTAGAATATCAATTCTATAATCTCCAGAAGGAGTATCTTTTGCTAATTTAAAAGTAACTGAAAATTGTCCATCAACAACCTTACCATAATATTTACCAGCAGTAAAATCACTTTCTATAACTTCCTCAACAACCTCTTCAGTTCCTACATTTGCTTCTTCAATAATTTCATCAATTTCATTTGTTTCCTCAACTACTTCTTCAGAATTTGCTTCTTCAATAATCTCATCAACTGTTTCACCAATTGTTAAATAACTTAAAAGAGGAAGATCAATTTCAACTTCTCCATTTACTAAAGCTCCATTTAATCTTTCAGCACTACCTGTTATAGTTATTTCCTCACCAGGTTTTGTAAAATAAGAATCACTACTTAGATGAACATCTAATCTTCTTGAAATTTCAAATTCAGGACCACCTCTTGTCTCACCTGCATAAGAAGCAAAAAAATTACAAGTTCCACTTATATCTTCAATAGAATATTGATTTAATGGAAGTTTAACAACAACATTCCCACTCTCATCAGGAAGACTATTAAAACTAATAACACTCTCACCTTGACAAATTAATTCTAATTTTAATAAACGCCCTTCAAGAATTGGATCAACATTAGCAGATACTTCAACTACATCTCCAAGGTTATATTGGCTATTCATATCAGAAAAATAAATACCTGCACTAACAAACCCTAATCCAGATAAGATTAAAAACATACCAACTACTGTAATCATAATTAAACTTCTCTTTTTCATAAGAACTAATATGATACTACATATTTAAATGTTTTTGGTGTCTGCAATCAATATTATCTAGTCCCATAACTTAAAAACCTTAAATAGAAATGTTTATATACTATTTTTAAATAACAACAATACTAAAAATATTAATAAGAAAATGACATATGAACCAATAGAAACCTCAAGAATGGAGTATCCTTTTCCTTTTGTTAAGAATAAAGGAAAAGTTGTTGAAGAGATAATTGAAGATGTAGGAAGAGGATTAGAATCAGTTTCCACACCTATAGTAAGAAGTGATGATAGTGTATATATTGATTATACTTTATTAGATGGAAGTAGAGAAGTTGCAAGTTTTAGATGTGCTTATTTTGGAGGAATTTGTGGAAAATTACAAGTAACAACCACTAGAAAATCTAATGAATCTTTACCTGAAATTCATAGAGCAATGAATGATGCAACAACTAATTATAAATCTTTATCTCTTTTTGTAGATAAGATAATGGACACAGTAAAAAGGTCAACAGGATAATTAACCTAACATTTAAATAACTTAATTCTTTATTTTATATATGAAAAAAGATAATATTGTCACTCCTTGGGAAGTTAAAGGTGAAGTTGATTATGATAAACTTATAAAAGAGTTTGGAGTTGAAAAAATCTCAGATGAAATTCTTAAAAGATTAAAAAAACATACTAAAGAACTTCATTTCATGCTTAGAAGAAAAGTATTTTTTGCAGGCAGAGATTTAAAATTTATATTAGATGAATATGAAAAAGGTAATAATTTCTTCATATATACTGGACGTGCTCCTTCTGGCCCTGTTCACTTAGGACATCTCATGCCTTGGATTTTTACAAAATGGCTGCAAGATAAATTTAATGCAGAATTATGGTTCCAATTTCCTGATGAAGAAAAATTTCTTTTTAGTAAAAAAATGACATTTAAAGATACAGAAAAATATCTTAATGAGAATATGTTAGATATAATTGCTTTAGGCTTTGATCCTAAAAAAACTCATTTTATTATTGATACAAAACATGCTGATTTAATGTATAAACCTGCTTGTGAAGTTGCAAAAAAAATAACTTTCTCAATGGTAAAGTCTAGTTTTGGTTTAAATGAACAATCTAATATTGGTTCTATATTTTATACTTCAATGCAGGCAGTTCCAGCCTTCTTACCATCAATAATTAAAAAGAAAAATATTCCATGTATAATTCCTCATGCAATTGATCAAGACCCTCACTTTAGAATATCAAGAGATATTTTACCTAAACTAGGATATTATAAACCTGCATCTATACAATGTATTTTTCTTCCTCCTTTAACAGGAACAAAAGGAAAAATGTCTTCATCTGAAGGTTATTCAATATTAACAACTGATAACGAAAAAACAGTAAAAGATAAAATAAACAAATATGCATTTTCAGGAGGCCAACCTACTTTAGAAGAACATAAAAAGAAAGGTGGAAACCCAGACATTGATGTTTCATTTCAATATCTTAGAATGCTTTTAGAAGAAGATGATAAAAAACTAGAACAGATTTACAATGATTATAAGTCAGGAAAACTAACAACAGGAGAATTAAAAAAATACACAATTGATAAGATTAATACTTTCTTAAAAAAACATCAAAAAGAAAGAGAAAAAGCAAAAAACATGATTGATAAGTTTATTTATAAATAAAAATGCTTAAAAAAAAGAGGAATAAAAAAGCAATATCTAATTTGCTTGTAATTTTAATGTTTATAACCCTAGGCTTACTTTTGATAGTTATTGTTTGGAATCTTGTATTTTCTCAAGTAAGTCAGAATCTTGAAATCACTGAGAAAAAAAGTGAATTGTTTATGGAAAAAATAACCATAGAAGATGTAATCTTTAATGAAGGAGAAACAACAGTAGACCTTAAGCTTAAGAAAGGTTCTGGTAGAACAGTTCAAATCCAATATAAACAAGAAGTTTTTGCAGATATAGTCTTTTTAATTGATTCAACAGGCAGTATGGGAGAGGAAATAAATGATGTGAAAAATACAGTAATTGCTTTTGCAGATGCTTTAGGTGAAAAAGAAATTGATTATAGATTAGCTTTAGTTGAATTTAAAGATTATAAAACTTCTCCTTGTGGAAGTAATACAGATTTTCCATCTAAAACTCACAAGTTTTCAGGTGAAGAATGGACAAATAATATTGAAGAATATAAAAGTAGAATTGGAACTTTAGTAGCTTCAGGAGGTAATGATTTACCAGAATCTCATTTAACTGCAATAAAAAATGCAAATGGATTAGATTTTAGAGATATTCCGAATAAATTTGTGATTCTTTTCACAGATGCAATGCCTCATGCACAGGATTGTTATACTTCAACAGGAGCCTCTACTTATAAAACATGCCACACAGGACCAAAACAAGTTTCATATATTGAAGGTGAGTTACTAGATAATGAAGTAATTTTTTATTATGTAAACAAAAATGAAGGTTTATGCAATAACCAAATAATGAAAAATATGGCTTATAATACAGGAGGTAATTTTTTTAGTTATACTGAAGCACAAGGAGTTGAAGATATTATATTAAATATTGCAGAGGATATAAAAACAAAATCAAAAGCAATACAAGTTTCAGATTATATAAAAGTAATGTTTTATTTTACTGATGAATCTTGTGAAAGAAGAGTTTATGACCTTCCTGAAACTCTTGAATCAAAAAAACTATAACTTTGATTTAGGTGATTGCATAAATGGGATTGAAAAAATAGAAATCTATGCAGTTGGAAATACCCCTTCTGGAATAGAAGTAATTGGCCCTATACTAGATGAATGGGATAATGAAAATTTATAATCCACCCCAACGTTTAAATAATTATATCATCTTTTATCTATATGAAAATAAAAGCAAAAGAGGTATTAGATTCTAGAGGAAATCCAACTGTTGAAGTTGAAATTAAAACAAACAAAGGAGTTTTTAAAGCAAGTGTTCCAAGTGGAGCATCAACTGGAAAACATGAAGCACACGAACTTCGTGACAATGATAAATCTCGATATTCTGGAAAAGGAGTTTTAAAAGCAGTTAATAATGTAAACAAAATAATTGCACCAAGATTAGAAGGAAAAAATCCTTCTAAACAAGAAGAAATAGATAACTTAATGATTAAGCTTGATAATACAAAAAACAAATCAAAACTAGGAGCAAATGCAATTCTTGCAGTTTCAATGGCTGTTTGCAGAGCAGGAGCAGCTGAAAAAAATATTCCTCTTTACAAACATATACAGCAACTTTCTGGAAATAAAAAACTAATACTTCCAACTCCAATGGTATTATTAGTTGAAGGAGGAAAACATGCAACTCAAAGTTCTGACTTGCAAGAATTCATGATTATGCCAAAAGCAAAAACCTTTAAACAATCTTTAAAAAAAGGAACAGAAGTATATAATGAAGTTAAAAATATCTTAAAAAAACAAAACCAAAGTACAAATATTGGATTTGAAGGTGCTTTTGGAGTAAAAGTAAAAAAAAGTAAAGACATTTTTGAACTAATTATAAGAGCAATTAAAAATGCAGGATATGAACCTGGAAAAGAAATAAACATAGCTATAGATGCAGCAGCTTCAGAATTTTATAAAAATAAAAAATATAAAATAGATAGTAAAATCTTAAATTCAAAAGATATAATTAATTTTTATACTAATTTAGTAAATAAATATCCAATTACTTCAATTGAAGATCCTTTAGACCAAGATGATTGGAACACATGGACAAGTTTAACAAAAAAACTAGGAAATAAAATTCAAGTTGTAGGAGATGACCTCTTAACAACAAATCCAATAAGAATTAAAAAAGCAATTAAAACAAAAGCTTGTAATGCTCTACTACTAAAGATAAATCAAATAGGAACAATAACAGAATCAATTAAAGCATACAAGATAGCAAAAAAAGCAAATTATAATGTTGTTGTTTCTCATAGAAGTGGAGAAACAAATGATAGTTTTATTGCAGATTTAGTTGTAGGTTTGGGAACTGGACAGATTAAAACAGGAGCTCCTTCAAGACCAGAACGTCTTGCAAAATATAATCAGCTTTTAAGAATTGAAGAAGAGCTTTAAAAAAGATGAGTATTAAAATTTCCTCAAGATACTATTCTTATTTAAAATTTCCAATAAGTAGTTGAAGTTAATTAAAAGATTTAGACGACCGCGCAAAATAACATAAATGAAAAATATAATTGCGCAAAATCTGATTTTATACTAAAAAATAGCTATTTTAAACTTAAATTTAACCGCGCAAAACAAAAGATTTAAATAGTACCTAATACACATAATAATATGGTATGGACAAAACCTAAAGGTTATAGCAAATCAAGTGTAGATTGGGCAGGAGATATTTTAATTAGTGAAACTAGTTCTACAGGTGAAAAAGAAAAAGCATTGGAAATATTAGATAATTGGAGAGCAATCCATAGATATCCAATGCATATTTTAAAAAAAAGATTGAAAAGGGTTTCAGAAAAAATACATAAAGAAGCTTTATCAGTTCAAAGATTGAAAAGATTATCATCCATTTTAAAGAAATTACAAAGAAAATATTATGGAAACAAACCAACTATGAAACTTTCACAAATGCAAGATATTGCAGGTTGTAGGGTTGTTATGCCTAATGTGGAATTAACAAGAAAACTCTATAAAGAAAGTTATATTAAAGGGGATTTAAAACACAAAAAAGTAAATGAAAAAGATTATATTACTTATCCTAAAGAAGATGGCTATAGGTGTATTCATTTAATATATAGATATAATAGTGATAAAGAAGGAAAAAAGTATTATAATGGATTGCTTGTAGAAATACAAATAAGGTCTAAATTACAACACTTATGGGCAACAGCTATTGAAACTGTAGATTTTTTTACAAGACAAGCAATAAAATCTAATGAAGGTCAAAAAGAATGGATGGATTTCTTTAGATTAGTAAGTTCAGCATTCGCAATAATGGAAAATACCTCTCTTGTTCCTAATACTCCTACAAATAAAAAAGAATTATATTCACAAATTAAAGATAAAGAAAAAGAATTAAAAGTTATTAAGATTATGAAGGGATGGAAAGAAGCCATTAGGGTTTTTGAAAAAGCAGTTAAAGAAAAACCTAAACTGCAATTTTTCTTATTAGAGTTAGATATTGCACAAGAAAAGCTTAGTATAAGTGGATATACAAAAAATCAAGAAGAAAGAGCAATATATGATTATGCTAAAATAGAAAAAAGGAATCAAGGAAAAAAGGAATATGATGTTGTTCTCGTTGGTGCAGATACAACTAATGACTTAAAAAAAGCTTATCCAAATTATTTTGTGGATACAGAAGAATTTTTATTAAACCTTCAAAAAGTTTTAGATAAAATTTAATAATCCCAAAACCTTAAAAACTTCTTGTATTTATTATATATATGAAAATCTTATCATTACATTGTGATTATATAAAATTTAAACCTTTGAAAAAAGCTTTAAAACAACCAGAAGAACTTTCAGAAGAAAGAAAAAAAGAAATTGAAGTTAAAGAAACTCTAGTTATTATGGCTGCTATTGAAAAGCAAGATGAGAAAAACAAAAAAATAATAAAGCAATTTGTTGATGAGATTAAAGAAATATCAAATCAAGTTAAAACTAAAAAAATAGTTTTATACCCTTATGCACATCTTTCTCCCTCCCTTTCTAATCCTAAGTTTGCACAAACAACTTTAGAAAATGCAGATAAAGAATTATCTAAACTAAAGTTTGAAGTTGTTAGAGCTCCTTTTGGTTATTATAAAGAATTTGAATTAAAAGTTAAAGGACACCCTTTAAGTGAACTATCTAGAGATTTAAAATTTGAAGGAATTCAAGAAGGTGAAGAAAATTATGATTATAAACAACTTCTTAATGAAATATCAAAAACAAGACTTGATACAAGAAAGCTAAAAGACAATGACCATAGAATATTAGGACAGCAAATGGATTTATTTTCATTTTCAGAAACAGCACCTGGAATGATATTTTGGCATAATAATGGATTAATAATTAGAAATGAGTTAATTGATTTTTGGAGACAAGAACATAGAAAAGCAGGTTATGAAGAAATAAGAACTCCTCAAATATTAGATAAAAAATTATGGCAAATATCAGGACATTGGGAAAAATATAGGGAAAATGTTTTTATTACAGATTATGAAAAAAGAACTTTTATTGTAAAGCCAATGAATTGTCCTGGAGGATTATTAATCTATAGAAATTCTCCTAAATCCTACAAAGACTTACCTTTAAGAGTTGGAGAACTAGGAAATGTACATAGACAAGAACTTTCAGGAGTTTTAGCAGGTTTATTTAGAGTTATACAATTTACCCAAGATGATGCTCACATCTTTTGTACTGAAAAGCAAGTAGTCGATGAATTAATTGCAGTAATAGAATTAATTGAAAAATCCTACAAATTATTTGGTTTTAGTTATAGGGTTGAATTATCAACTCGTCCTGAAAAAAGAATAGGTTCTGATAAAGTATGGGATAAAGCAGAAAAAGTATTAGAAAAAGTATTAGAAAAGAAAAAAATATCTTTTAAAATAAATAAAGGAGATGGAGCTTTTTACGGACCTAAAATTGATTTCCATATAAAAGATTCTTTAGGCAGAGAATGGCAATGTGGAACATTACAACTAGATTTTTCAATGCCTGAAAGATTTGACCTGGTTTATAATGATAAAGATAATAAAAACAAAAGACCTGTTATGCTTCATAGAACTATTTATGGTTCTTTAGAAAGATTCTTAGGAATTTTATTAGAACATTATAAAGGACATCTTCCAACATGGCTTGCACCTGTTCAGGTTAGAGTTATTAATTTTACAGATAAAAACAACAAAGCATGTGAAAAACTTGTCCAAGACTTAAAACAACAAGATATTAGAGCAGATTTAGACTTAACTAGTGAACCTTTGCAAGGAAAAATAAAACAAGCTGAAATTGAAAAAATACCAAACATCGTTGTTATAGGAAATAAAGAAGAAGAATCAGGAAACTTAGCTGTAAGAAACAAAGGAAAAATCAATCAAATCAAAAAACAAGATTTTATTAAAGATTTAATAAAAGAAATTCAAGATAAGAAATAAGTTAATTTTCTAAATATATTTCCAGATACAACTATTAATTTGTAATATAATAATGCTTATATATTAATGTGAGGCTTGTTTAGTATGGATGAAGATGATAGAATCAAGGCTGAAAGATTAGGTATAAGAAGAACAGCTCTTGAAAGCATGTTAGAAAATATAAGGGAAGTTAGTTGTTTAGTTTTACAAGGTGGAGCAGCTCTTCAATTTGAATTTGGCACAGGAAGACACACCAAAGGTGTTGATTTTGTTGTTTCTGGATGTTTTGATAATCTTTTTCCTTATCTTATTGGAATAACAAAACCTCTACATGTTGGTGAAAGGGAAATAGGTTCATCAGGGTCTAGGGCACATAGAAAAGGAAACAATATTCCAGGATTTATAATAACAACTTATAAAGTAGGTGGAGAATATCTTGAATTAAGAATTTTTGAAGGAGAATCTTGTGAACCCTTTGTATCTAATAGATATCCTCCCCTTAAGGTAGAAAATCCAAATGAAATATATTCTAGAAAAATGGCAATAATTCTTAAACAAGCAAGTAAAGATAAACCCTTACCAAGAAATCACTTATTTGATTTAGATCCTTTAACATTAAACTGGGGTGCTACAACAGATTTAAAAAGAATTAAAGAGTATGCTAAAATTCAAGGAACTCCTAATATTGTAACTCCTGAAGTTTTTAGACAGGTTGTTAAATATCTTCAAAATCCAGTAAATCAAACAAGGATAAGACATAAACTTCAAGATTCATTACTACCTAAATATCTTGAAGCAAATAAAATGGATTTTGATTATTTTAGAGCAATCTCTTTTAACCATTTTGAAATGATTTTTTAACCTCCAAAAACCCGTAATCTTTATAAACCCTATATCTTACTCATTTTTATGAACTTCAAAGAAACTCTTGAAAAAGTAGAGTCATCAAATGCATTTATTAACTTCAAATCAGAACATCCAAATGCAGAACTATGTGCAGGATTTTTTATTTTAGATTTCTTAAGCAATGATAATAAACAATCTGTTGATTATAAAAATAATGAAAATATTTTTACTTTTGATATAAATAAAATAGGAGAGATATTTATAAAACAAGACAGATTGCTAGACGAATCAACAAGACCTAAGCTAAAAAAAATTAACCCAGAAATTAAAGTTGAAGTTGATGAATTAAAATCAATTGTAGGAATAAATATTTTAGATAATGGAATATCAGCAAAACTCCATAAAATAATTGCAGTTCTTCAAAATTATAAAAGTGATATAACTAATGATGAAGATAAAGTAGTTTGGAATCTAACCTGCATGTTAGAACAATTAATTATTTTAAATATAATTATAGATGCAGAAACAGGAAAAATATTAAAATTTGAAAGAAAATCTATGATGGATATGATTAAAAAGAAATAAATTTATATAATTCAAATGCTTAATAAAAACATGAATAATAAAGAACTTGAAAAATATTTAGACCTTGTAAGAGTGATAATGCTAGCAATTGATAAAGAGGGAATTGTTACATATATAAATAAAAAAGGATGCGAATTACTAGGATATGATAAAGAAGAAATTATTGGGAAAAACTGGTTTGAAAATTTTCTTCCAGAAAGATTAAGAAATCAACTAAAAGAATATGCTAAAAAATTGCTTTCTGGAGATATTAAACTTTCAGAATATCATGAAAATCCTGTTTTGTGTAAAGATGGAAGTGAAAAGATTATTGCATGGAATAAGGGTTTAATTAAAGATGAAAATAATAAGATTATAGGATGTTTTTGTTCAGGTCAAGATATAACACAAAAAAGAAAAACAGAATATGAATTAAAAGGAAGAGCAATTGAACTTTCTGCTATACTTGATACTGTTCCAGCAATTATCTGGAGTAAAGATTTAAGAGGAAGATTTTTAATATTAAATAAATACTTTACAGAATTTTTTGGAATTAAAGAAAAAGATTTACTAGGAAAAACAGACTTTGACTACTCTCCAAAAGAACTTGCAGAACATTATACTAAAGACGATGAAGAAGTAACAAAGACAGGAAAACCAAAATTAGGAATTATTGAAAGATTTAAAAAAGCAAACGGCAGTATAGGATGGTTAAAAACAGACAAAATACCTTTTATAGATCCAGATAATAGAATAATAGGAACAATAGGTTTTGCTATTGATATAACTCAAGAAAAAGAAGCAGAAAATAATTCTAAAGAGTAAGGTTAATTTTATCACACATATTTTTATAAAAGATTTAAGATTATAAAACTATATGAAAAAACAATTAAAAAAATTTATTGGAGCTAATTTAAAACTAAATCCAGTATCTAATAATTCACAAAGTGATTTAATAAGATTACTAACTGGTTATGTATCAGAGGAAGTTGGTAAAGTTCCTAATAGAGAAGTAGCAGTGTTTGTACCAACAATATTTTTAAGAGAAACTGTTGTAAAGTCTTATATACGAAATGTAGGGAATATATTAGCTGGTGCTCAGGAAGTAAGTGAGCATACTCAAGGAGCTTATACAGGAGATTCCCCATCTCCATTATGGTTAACTCAATTAGGAATAACAGATGTGTTAGTTGGTCATTCAGAAGATAGGTTAAGATATGAGGTTCTTGGAGCTAATCCTAATTCAATTAATACTTTATATAATAAAAAGATAAGCAATGCCTTACATCATGGTTTAAGAGTAACTTATTGTGTTGGTGAAACTCTAGATCAAAAGAATTCAGGAAGAACTAAAAAAACTTTAGAAGAACAAATAGAACAAGGACTATCGCAAGTTCCAATATTTGATTTAGATAACTTAATTATTGCATATGAACCTCGTTGGACCATTGGAACTGGAAAAACCCCTTCAGAAGAAGATATTAGAGCAGCACATCAATATTCATTAGATGTTCTTGTAAGAACTTGTAAAATAGGAGATGATAAATATAAAACAAGAGTTATTTATGGAGGAGGGGTTTCTCCTGAAAATACTTCAGGATTATTAAAAATACCTTGTGTTGATGGTTTATTAGTAGGAGGAGCATCTTTAGATGCTCATAAATTTTCTCAAATTGTAAAAGCTGCTTAGATTCTTTTTAACCCTACCAAAGATTTTAAAAACCAGATTATCTTATTATAAATAACTTTAATCAATAATTAAAGCAAATTTAACTTAATTGTACTTTAGTATAATTACTTGCTTTAAAAAAGAGAGGTAAAAAATGCCAATATCAGAAGATGTAGATAAAATATTAGCACAAATTAGTCATTATTATAAAAAAAGATATGATAAAGATCCAAAAGAAACAGCAGATATAATTCACCATCTTACTTATGATTCTCCTACAGAAGCACTAGAACCTGTTTATTTTTGGGTAACTAATTTTCTTATAGATAAAGGAATTGACAAAAATCCTGAAAAACTTATTGATAATTTTGCATCAGCACCAGGTTCAGGACATTTTTCAGAACTTGGAGGTAAAAAAAGTGCAATGCAAGAGCAGGCATCAAAATTACTTGCAACAATAAACACTATCTTAAGAAGTGTATTAAATCTAATTTATGATTTAAAAGAATTCAAAATAAGATTAAGTCATTATAATGCTGCAAACTCAAAAGATCCTAATCTAAAAGAAGCAGGTATTTTATCTTTAAAACAAATATGGTTAGACAAAGTAGATATTCAAAGAGGACAAGGAAGTATTAATGCTCTAGCATCAGGAAACCTCCAGTTTGTAACCTTAAGAGATGCTTTTTATATTAGTAAAAATCCTGAAGATGTTGATAAGATGGATTTAAATGAAAGAGTTAAGAGATTATTAAAGCCAAGAATTTTAGAATTTTTAGAATGGAAAAAAAGAAGTGAACAAGAATTAAAAAAAAGATTTGAACTAGAAAAATCTTATTTAAAATCTCAAGTTGCATCTTTAAAACTTCAGGCAAAATGGGCAAGACCATATTTATTAGCAGCAAAAAAACTTGAACAAAATGAAAACCTTGAAGCAAGTTATGCTCTAGTAACAGCTTTTAATACTGTTTTATTACAAGTAACAATTCTAGGAAAAAGTGAAATAAGTATTCCAAAAACTAAACATACTCCAGATCGTTATGGAGGAAGACAATATCCAGAAGATTTCTCAAAAATAACACAAAAAAAGAAAATAAGAAAATATTATTATGTACTTATAGTTGATTTTAATTTCATTGGAATTCCATCAAAAGCAGGTCAGCATTATGTTTTTGGAGGAAAAGCAGATATGCATTTTAAATCTTATTCCTTAAATGAAGAAGAAATAAATTTACTAAAATATAAACTAAATGAACAAGATTTAGAAAATGCATTAGGATTAGTTGAAGGAATGACAAAAGATTCTCTTGAAGCTTTACAATTAGATATAGATGAATTTTTAGATGATGATAAAGAAGAAAAAGAAAAACCTATCGATGTAAATCCTTTTTCAGCTATTTTTAGTGCATTTAAATCATCTAAAAAACCAACACCAAAAACAAAAGAAGAAGAAAAAGAAGTACATAACAAAAAAATGAAAGCACTTGCTAAAACAGGAATAAAAAAAGACAGTTATATTGAAGCATATGTAAGAAATGTTGCAATAGCAAAAGCAATGGATGTAGGATTTGGAATTTATGATAATTTTAAGAAAAATATGGGAATGGCATCTTTTCCTTTTGGTGGAAAAATGGGAACATCAAGAGGTATTGCAAAAGCTCCTAAGTCAAGACCAGAAGAATGGTTTAATTTTCCAGATTCAGCAGGTGGTTCTTCTATTTAGGATTCCTAATTAACCTTAATTATCTTAGTATCTTACAAACCTATTTAACTTGTCCACAAGAGTAGTTTAAACGTATGTGATTAAAGATTACTAATATATTCATAACATTCACAAAACCAAAGAATTAAATATTTCTTATTCTTATTAAAATCATGGCTAGAGAAGTAATTAAGAAAGAAGAAGACAATGAAGAAGTTAAAGATATAGATTTTAAGAAGATTGTAGATGAAACTCTAGATGTTCCTAATTTTAGAAGAATAGCTTTAGAAGAAATGGCTCCTCTTGGTCCTTCTGAAACAGGTACATTAGAACAAGGATTTCGAAGTATTAGAATTCAGAGACTAGGTAGTAATGAAGAAGAACAAGGTATTTATGATACAGACAGACAAACAGGAAGAGAACAAAGACCAGGAGAAGCATATACTAGAGTAGAAGATTATGCATCAGGAGCAGATGGTGATTATGGATCTTTTTCATCAAAAAGTCCAGATGGAAGTTCAGGAAGAATGATTTCAGGTTCAATGCCTAGTAGGTTTGAAAATCCTTGGGGTACAAGCAGAGATACAGACCTTAGTGGAACAGGAATGGCATCTGGAATGGATAGAACAGGTAGAGGAAATGCAGGAGGAGGTTTTCAACAACGAAACTATGATCCTGCTGAAGAAAAAACAAAAAGAGATAAAAGAAGAATGTAAATTATTTCTTAGTTTTAGTAATTATATTAGTAACTTACAAACTTTAATTAGCTAGTCCAGAACAACATACTCACATGTATTTTTTATCAATTACTTATACTTACTGATTAGGATTATAAGATAAGTCCAAATTACTGATTAGGATTTCCAGCAAATCTACCCCTATCACCTGGTATTTCTCCACCTAATTCTACTGGCATGTTTTGAAATCCTGATCCATAAAGATTATGATGAACACTAGGATTTATTGGACCTCCACCACCATAATATGCTCCAAAACCTCCTGACTGACTCCAGCCTGGCCCATAAGCCATTGCATAAACAGGAGAATTAAATGCTTCAATACTTGGTTTAAATGGATTTCCTCCACCATGTTCTGCAAAAAACTGCCACCAGTTTCCAGCTTCAATAATTTCTTTACCTTTATATCCTACTTTCTTCAACTTATCCATCATTTCTTTTAATGGAACAGTTCCCATACCCATTGGAAGCTCTGTATGATCCATACCAAAATTATCAGAAAGATGAACATGTTTTACAAAAGGAGCAATTATTTCTGTCTGCTTAACAATTTCTTTATCAGTATAACCTTTTTTCTTAAGCATATTAATATGCCCAACATCCCAAGTAGCTCCAATAAGTTTTTTTGCAGTATTTTCTGCAACAGATTTTGACATACCTTTATGATCTTGCAAATTTTTTACTAATTGTTCTCTTGATTTTTGAACTAATTTTTTTAAATCTTCTCCAGAACTAAGTCCTTGATTTGCAGGAGCATTTTCAATATTTAATATTGGTGCTGTCTGACCAAATTTATTAAAACCTGATTCTGCAACATTTGCAAAAGTTTGTGCTGATTTTTTAATAGCAAATTCATCAAGAGGTTGCCACATTTTTGGAGTATCATCTAACTCATTAAGAGTTTTTAATCCCCTAGTAACAACTTGTCCTAACTGCTTAAGTTTACCAGGATCTGTTTGTATCTTTCCTTCTTCAACAAAAGGCCTAGCCCAATTTGCAAACTCTTTTAATTTTTCTTTATCTTTCTCACTTTTAGTATTATTCCAAGCTTTATCAAATAATGATTTCATGTTTCTATAAGAATCCCTATAATAAATTTGAGAATGAGTTATTAATTTTTCAGCTTCATCAAATATTTCTCTAAATTCATCTCCTTGTTTTTTAAATTTTTCTAAAGCATCTCCTCCTTCTGCCATTTTCTCTGAAATATTATAAATAACTTCATTCATTTCTTTTTTACTAATCTCTCCTCTTCTTGCTTCAGGTCTTGAATACTGTATTTCCCTTCTTAATCTTTCTAAAGATTCATCACCAAATTCAGCATACCTATTTACTCCTGAAAGTGTTTCTGTCCATTGTTCTTCATTTCTTCTGTCAAGTTCTTTATTTGCTTGAAATTTTATTTCTTTTCCTGTAAACTCTTCACCAGGTTCTGGAAAATATCTTTTTTCAGGTTTTATCATATTAATCTGACCTGATTCTTCATTAACAACATAAAGTCCTTGTTCCATTGGTTCTCTTTTTCCTTCCTTAGTAGTTATCATTGCATGAGGTCTTAAATCAGGAAGCTCAGCTGTTGAATGAACAGTTACTGATATGTTTCCAGTAGGATCAAGTCTATGTCCTCTTAAATAAGCAGATTCTATTTGCTTTTCAGAAGCAATTCTTTTATCTTCTGTAAATCCACCTTCTCCAATTCCAGATGCTTCTACAATTGGTGCATGTAATGATAAATTTGATCCTCCAAATTTTGCTAATCTTCTTATTTCATCTAAATGAGGATCTGGAACAGATTCCCATGATTGAGCCATTGTTCCTTGAACTTCAATATTTTTTACACCAGGATTTAAAGCAATATTTACAGCACCTAATTGATTACCTGTTCTTGGATCAAGAGCAGAACCTATTGAACCCAAACTTCGTTGATAACCACTAATAGGAGGAGTAAAATAAGTTGGAGATGCTGTTGTATATTGCACTCCTTGATATATTGAGCCATAGTCTATCATTTTCTTAAATAAGTTCTCTTTTTTTAGTATTTATATAATCTTAAAGAATATTTATAATTTAAATGTTTTGGTATGAGGTTTTGTATTATTTTTGATTGCTTTAAGAATTATTATTGAGCAGCAGAATATAAACTTCCGATATCTAAACCAGAATGATATCTTTCTTTAGCTTGTCTTAAATTATTTTCAAAAGATTTTATTTGAGCTTTTTCAGCAGTTGCATATTTAAGTAATCTATTTCTTGATTGACCTTTGTTTATTACAAAGTCTATTACAAAACTTCTACGAAAATCATTCCAATCATCTCCTTCATAATTAACCCTTATAGGAACAAAATACATATGAGGCTGAACACTTGCTTCTGCAGTAGCATCAAATGCATTTCTAACTGCTTTAAGATCTCCAGGAGCATCACCAATCATAAAAATATGACTATAAGGTTTATTTGCTTGAGTAGAAGCAAACACAGCTGCTTGAATTAAAGTGTTTTTACTAGCAGTATCTCTTCCAAAAACAGCATCACCAACTATATCTAGCAGACCATGCTCTTTCCATTGTCTTTTTAAATGATTTTCAGGTGTTCCAGAAACAATCATTAAATCAATTCCTTGTTTATATGCTTCTATAAGAGTTTGTTTTGCAGCATCAAAAGCATCTATTCTAGGACAATAAGTATCAACATATCCATTAACTGTTTGACTCCATCCTAAAACTTTTCTTAATTCTTGTGCCTCTGGTGAACTTGAATTTAAAGTTTTAACATGCCTTAACAATGTTTCATCAGAATTATCATCAGCAGTTTCTAAATATTTTTTTAGATGCTCAAAACTTGGAACCTGAACATTCCCAAGACTTATTTGATTTTGAACATTTTGCCTCTGATTCAAAATATCAGGCATATGAGTAAGTGCTTCAAATCTTGGACACCCTCTATAAGAATATTCATTTACTAAAGTCCATACAATCCTCCAATCAGGATCTATTGCATCTAAACCAAAAACATCAACACCTGCTTTAGCAAAAGGTCCTGGACTTGTATGCTTCATCTTCATACCAGGATCAACACATCCATCAGAATCAACACAAAAAAGAACCCTATTATCACCATACATTCTATCAAAGGAAAATACCTTTCCTAATGTATCAATTACTTCAACTAAACTTTTACCCATTATAAATTAATAAAAAAAGTATTTATAATTATTATGGTTCTAAGAAACTTATTTCAACAAACTACTTTTATATTTTTTAGGTTTATAACTATCAATTCTTACAATCTTAATTTCACTCAAATCCCTATCTTCCAATTCTTGTTTTATTCCTTGTGTAAAACTATTTTGATCATAACCTAATGCAAGAATATCTGGTTTAATTTCTTCAATAACCTTATACATATCATCTTCATTACCTAAAACAGCTTTGTCAACAGTACTAATTTCTTGAACATGTTTTAATCTTTGATTTTCATTAAACTTAGGTTTCTTACCTTTAACCTTTTTAATAGTAGAATCTCTTGCAACAACTACAATTAATTTATCTCCTAGTTTTTTTGCTTTAACAAAAAAATATCTATGTCCAGGATGAATTAAATCATAACTTCCAAATACTAAAACTTTTTTTTGTTTCATATTATTAGTTTATCTTAGTATCTTATAAACCAAAGAGCCAAACCTCTCGCTTGAATGATAGCTCTCTTGTTATTATCTAGATTACTAATACTTATTAATTATAGAATAAACAACAACAATCAATAAAAACCTTTTCATCTTAAAAAAATAATGAAAATAGGTATAATAGGAATTGGATTTGTAGGAGGAACAACTGCAGAAGTTTTAAAACAAGCACATGAAATTCTCCCTTATGATCCTTTTAAAGAACCTTACAAAAACCCTGATGTTTTAAAAGAAGCAGAAGTTGTTTTTATATGTGTTCCAACTCCAATGAAACCAAGTGGAGAAATGGATTATTCTGCAATTCATAATTCACTAATGATCCTGCAAGAAGTAACAAAAGATAATCCACAAAAACCTCTTGTTATTCTTCGTTCAACAGCTGTTTCAGGAACAACAAAATCTTTAGAAAATAAATATTCTTTTAATTGTG
The DNA here is from genome assembly GCA_043811855.1 of archaeon. Classification (GTDB taxonomy): domain Archaea; phylum Nanobdellota; class Nanobdellia; order Pacearchaeales; family GW2011-AR1; genus ARS1285. The sequence continues at coordinate 30,390 of JBDRMT010000053.1, forward strand.
CTTTTAATCCAGAATTTTTAAGAGAAAAACATGCTCTAGATGACATGAAAAACACAAACAGAATTGTGATTGGAGCAAACAGACCTGAAGATTATGAAAAAGTAGAACAAGTTTACAAACCTCTTTTTCCAAATGCAAAATATATTTATGTTAATACAAATACAGCAGAGATGATAAAGTATGCATCAAATGCAATGTTAACAGGACAAATAGCTTTAGCAAATGAAATCTATCAAATATGCAAGGCAACAGGAGTTAATTATGATTTAGTTAAAAACACTCTATTACTAGACAATAGAATTGCAAGAAATATCCATGTTCCAGGTCATGATGGTGATTTAGGTTTTGGAGGAAAATGCTTTCCAAAAGATCTTAATGCTTTAATTTACTTAGCAAGAGAAAATAACTATCGTCCGCATCTTTTAGAAGAAGTTTGGCGTTTAAATGAAAAAGTTAGAACAGACAAAAACTGGTTAGATATTCCAGGAGCTACGAGTGAAAAAGGTTTTAAAAATTCTTAATCCTGGCCTCTAAATACAGTTTCAACTAAATTAACCACAACCCCAAAAAGAATACCAAAAACAACAGCCCAGTGAAACTTAAAACTCCATAAAGAAAGTGCTAAAATAAAAAATATAAATCCAGATGTATATGAGATAATAAGGGGTGGAATTTTCATAAATAAACAAATAACTTTATAGATTTAAATGTTTCGAATAATCTATATTAGCAACACTAACAAATTTTATAAACCAATATTACCCTTATTATATATAGTATAATAAATTACTATTAAAAAAGAGAATAAAATGACACTTATTGGAAATGTTTATGGTTACTGGGAATCTTTAGGAGCATTTACCTTAATTATTCCTTTTGTACTTATATTTGCAGTTCTTTTTGGATTACTAGGTAAAACAAAATTATTTGAAAAAGATAAAAAAGTCAATGCTGTGCTTTCTCTTACAATGGCTTTAATTGCAACAGCAATGGGTTATTATGGAGATTGTTTAGCAGCATTTTTAATAGC